>CAZNVB010000151.1:0-15743 GCA_964576265.1 uncultured Eubacteriales bacterium
CTTCGGTGGATGTAGTCTCTCCTGTGATATAAGAATTCCCCGCGCCGTCCACGGCAATCCCGAGGCCATAATCGTCAGAAGAGCCGCCGATGTAGCCGCAAAAGACAAGCGCCGTCCCCGCGGCGTTCACCTTGGCCACAAAGGCGTCAGCGAGGCCATTGTGAGTCAGGTCCGGACCCACGGTTTCAGGAAAAGTCGCTTGGGTGGAACCCGTAAATCCCGTGATATAAGCATTCCCCGCGCCGTCCACGGCAATCCCGTAGCCAAAATCGTAATTGTTGCCGCCGATAAAACCGCAATAAACGAAAATAGAGGGGTCAAGAACAAGCGGCAGGCTCCGGTCATACTCCCCAACATGAAAACCATAATCATGCTCCCGCTCGATCGCGTCTGCTTGAGTTCCGCTCAGCGAGCTGAGTCTATAGGTGAGAGATATTTCCTTCCTCCTGCCCTTGACTTCCTGATAGGCCACAGGCACATCATCGCTGAATCCCCCCAGGGGCGTCGTCACCTGAAGACGGCCGTTTTCATCCACCGACACGCTCTCGGCGCCGCGATACGCCAGGCGAATCTTCGCGGGATCCGCTCCCGGGTGAACGATGAACTCGTATTTCAATTTGTTGACCGTGCCGTGATATGCCAGGTCAATACCGGGCCAGAGGTTGGGATAGATAATCTTGGAGTAGGTCGGAAGGCCGGCGCGCCAATTCTCTTTATCTCCCTTGAAATACGAAATGAGCGCCCCGGTCTCGTCCTGCCCCACAGGCTCCACATACGGATTGGCACCGACAAAATCGAGCTTCACCACCCAGCGCCCGGAAGTCCCCTCCTCCGCCAGGCCGGACATCTCGATTCCTCCCCAGGACGGTTCCTGACCTTCGGCTTCGAGTCCCCCAGGGTGACCCCGCTTCAAAACCCGACGACCGTGGCCTCCCCGCACCTCTTCGGCCCGGCTTGATTCCCCCTGGCTACCTCCCGAAAGAAGAGCGATCGTGACCCCCTCCGCGGTGAAATACAGCGTCTTATCCTTCCCCTGGACATAATAGGCGACCCGCTTATCCACCTGCCCATGATTGGGGATAAAATAGAGCGGCATTTTGCCGAAGTCGGCATCAACTTTCATTGAAGATGAGAAAGAGGTCTTCGGGCTCTCCATCAGCCCGCTGAATCCCTGCTTCTCCCCATTGACCAGGCTTTCCCCGCCATGCCCGGCCAGAATCAATGTCGACAGAAAAGCCGCGGATACGATCAGCCCTTTTCTCATAATGACCCTCCATTCCAGTCTCATTTTTCTGCTCTTTATCGGCTATGGGAAATCCTTATCATGGAGAATTCCTTTAGTCAAGCAAAACCGTCGCCGGCGAGTGTCTTAGAATCAAAACGGACAGCTTGAGATGGTTGATTGGGGGTTGGTTCGAAACGGAGGTAACGGGCGGTCACTTGTCCCTTGTTTGCGATATGAGAAGTGGCCCGAGCGAGGAAGCCGGGGATTATTTTTCCACACTCGCCAGATGTTTCCTGGCAGCCGCGACCTCGGGGATGAAAATGGCCATCTTGCCCTGGCCATTCGCCCGGAGATGGTCGATCTTAAGGGAGTTTTGCTGCTTGCCGGGATCGCGCTCGAGTTCTTGTCAAATCAGGCCATATGGAGGCGATGATTTTTCTTATTCTTAAGGCGGCCTTTCCGTCGCCGTAGGGATTTTTGGCGCGGATCATCCGGCGGTATTCGGCTGGGTTGCTGAGGATTCTCCGGGTTTCGGCCACAATTTTTTTCCTGTCCGTTCCGACCAACCTGGCGATTCCAGCCTCGATGCCTTCGGGTCGCTCGGTCTTTTCCCTTAAGACAAGGACCGGCTTCCGGAAAGCCGGAGCTTCTTCCTGGATTCCGCCCGAATCCGTCAGGATGAGGTCGGCGTTTTTCATTAAAAGGATAAACTCGCCGTAGTCGAGCGGCCTGAGGAGCCGGATGCGCTCGATTCCCTTGAGCATCCTTGAAGCGCTCTCCCGGACATTTGGGTTCGGATGGACGGGGTAGACGATTTCCACGTCCGGCGAAAGGGAAACGATGTCAATTAAAGCCCGATAGATATTCTCCAGGGGTTTTCCGAAGCTTTCGCGGCGGTGCGCCGTGACCAGGACCAACTTATGACCGCCGTCGATTTTGACCGGCGGAGGGTTTTTTCCGATCTTCTTGTCGATGAAAAGAAGCGCGTCGATCACCGTGTTTCCCGTAACGAATACTCCGGAGGGGGGAACACCCTCTCGCTTTAGATTACGGGCCGCGGTCGGCGTCGGAGCGAAATGGAGGCGGGCCAGTGTCGAGATGATCTTCCGGTTGATCTCTTCCGGGAAGGGATTATAGGGTTCTCCGGTTCTCAGCCCGGCTTCAACGTGAGCGACCGGTATTCTTTGATAAAAAGCGGCCAGAGCGGAAATCGCAGCGGTTGTCGTATCCCCCTGGACTAAGACGAGGTCCGGCCGCAGCCGGCGGAGAGCAGGGCTCATGCTGGCCATCACCCTGGCGGTCAAATCTTCGAGGTTCTGGTCGGGCTTCATGATATCAAGGTCGAGGTCGGGTCTGATGTCGAATAATTCAAGCATCTGATCGAGAAGGCCGCGGTGTTGGGCTGTTGCCAATAGAAACGTTTTGAATCGGTCCGGCCTCTCCCGCAGGGCGTGGATGACCGGAGCCAGCTTGATGAGTTCGGGTCGGGTGCCGAAAATGACGGCGATTTTCACTTCGGCCTCATTCTATGAGGAGCCGCCGCTCTTGTCAACGCGATGCGCCTCTGCCCATCTGATAATTTTCATTTAGCGCGCGAAGTGATCAAAATCGGGGTATGACCGAAAAATTCGCAGGACCCGATCCAATTTCCGGAGAAATGGGCCAGGTTCCAATTCTCCGGACCGTGTCGTTTGATTTCACCTGCCGGAAAGATAAGAAAGCATTCGACGGTCAGGGACGTCTTTATTCCGGCCTTTCCGACTAAATGGGAGGCTCATTCTTGCTCCGCTTGACATCATTATTGTCGGGACGTCCGACAAAATTGTCGGATTAATCCGACCAGAACGATCTTAACTTATTGATAAAAAATAAATTAACAATTGGCATCAAATTTGCAATTCATCGATCGAATTTGAAACGGACGGCCCTCGTAGAGAGCATGAATAAACTCGGGCGGCTGATTTTAATGTTTTTGGCCTTGTCGGCACCCCTCCTTCCAAGGAGCGTCCTGCTCGTCTATGACGGGGAAAAGGAGCAATCAGAGGCGTTCAAATCGGCCTGCTATATCCGTAATCTTCTCGACCACTTCTCCGTCGAGGAGAAGCGCCTTCTCCAGGTATCAGAGTATTCAGCCGGAATGGCCCTTGACCGAGATTTTATTTTCATCGTGTTTGAGGAGGGCCAGCCGGAATCGGCGCCCCGGCTTCTCGATGATCTGTCGAAAACCAAGGGCACCATCGTCTGGATCAACATGCATATCGAAAGGCTCTTGGATCTTTCGGGGGGAAAGTGGAAGCTTCGATATGACGGCTGGCAGGAGAGGAACGACTGGCGCGTTTTCTACCGTGGAGAGGACTTCCCGAAGGAGGATCCAGGGTTGAACGTCCTTTTCCTTGAGGACGGGGCGAACGGCGAAGTTCACGCCGAGATCGAGGACGGAGAGGGACGTCGTTATCCTTATGCCGTGCGCTGCGGGAATCTCTGGTATTTTGCCGACTCTCCCTTTTCTTATGCCCTGGAGGGAGGCCGGTTCCTCGTGCTTGCCGACCTCCTTCATGAGATCCTCGGCGAAAACCATCCGCCGGAAAAAAAGGCGCTGGTCAGGATCGAGGACGTCAATCCCGAGGACGACCCGGCGGACTTGCGGGACATCGCCTCATACCTCTCCAAGGAAGGGGTCCCGTTCCAGGTTTCGCTCATTCCGATCTATAAAATTCCGGCGCGCCAGTATGAGGTTGATCTCTCCGACAGGCCCGAGCTGGTGGCCGCGTTAAAAGACATGGTCCGGAAGGGGGGAACCATCGTCCTTCATGGGTCAACCCATCAGCATAGGGGGGCGACCGGTGAGGATTACGAATTCTGGGATGACATCGCCGGCGTTCCCATTCCGCATGAGTCACCGGACTGGGTGGACGAAAGGTTGAAGGCTGCGCTCAATGAGTGTTTTCGGAACGGACTTTACCCGCTGTCCTGGGAAACTCCTCATTACTCGGCTTCGCGCAGCGATTACCGGACGTTCGCCCGCTATTTTGACACTTTTTACGACCGAGTCATGGCCGCCGAGATCAGCGGGACGCAGCAGATTTTCCCCTATTCCCTGAAGCTGCAAGATTACGGAGTTACCGTAATCCCGGAAAACCTGGGTTTCTTGGATTTCGACAATCCGGAACCCGGGCGCCTCCTCGAAAACGCGAAAAATATGAAAGTCGTGAGGGACGGCACGGCATCCTTTTTCTTTCATCCCTTTATTCCGCTCCGACACTTGAAGACCGTGGTCGAAGGCATGAAACGCCAGGGATGGAATTTTGTTTCCCTGCGGGATTTTCCGTGCAACGTCAGGACGGATTCCGTCTGGGTGACTTCGAGCGGGGGGGAAGGCCGCATCGTGCTGGCCAATCAGTACGAGCGCCGTTTTTTGATCGATCGCCCAGGGAAAATTGAAAAAACGAGAATATCGCCGGACAGGCGGAGGGAAGTTGTCAGCGAAAACATCACCCTGAGCCCCGGCTCCATGTATGTCCTCGAAGCGCTCGATTCGCTTCCCGAGGCCGGCGGAAAAAGCCTGTGGCGGAAAGCGGGCGCGTTCGCCTGGCGTCTATTCCCCAAGAAAGAGAGAGAAAGGATTCTGACTCTTTCCCGATCGCTTGTTCTCCTGGACCGGGAGGCGGGCCGAGAGGATGAGTTCGACCAGGCCAGCTTCCGGTCGGTTCTCCGGGTCTTGGGGTTCAACCCCGAGGTCCGGGATGTCTCCCGCTTCGCGAGCCTGCCGCTCTCGAACTATGATCTCATCGTCGTTCCCAACGCGGCGGCCCGGAGGCTTCAGGACTTCGACATCAGAGCGCTCTTGGGTTTTGTCGAAACGGGGGGCAACCTGATTACGGATGGGATGTCCAACCTGGCCAGAAGTCTCGGTTTCCGGTTCAGCGACAAAAGCGTGGCCGTCTCCGAAATCAAGGAGCTTTCCGTCCCCGCCAAGAACCTCTTTTGGAACCCGCCTCAAGATGTCTTCGCCCCGCGCGCCGAGGGCGCTGTCGTCCTGGCCAAAGATGCTCACTCGGACACGCCGCTGGCCCTTGTCCGGCCGGTCAAAAACGGCAAGGTTCTTTTCCTCGGAGTTCTCTTCGATCCCCTGACGCCTTTCGGAATGAGCCGCTTCGCTTATCTTCCGCTCTACCTCAAGAACGCGCTCGGCTTGCCGTTCAACGTGAGAAGAAACACCCTCGAGTTTTACTTCGACCCCGGATTCCACCAGACGACGAGCTGGGAGAAGCTGGTCGCCCGATGGAAGTCCAGCGGGATCAGGATCATCTATCTTGCGGCCTGGCATTTTTACGAAAAATACGCTTTTGATTATCCCGGCTTCATCGACCTCTGCCACAGTCAGGGAATCGCCGTTTACGCCTGGTTTGAATTCCCTCAGGTCACTCCTCTGTTCTGGCAGAATCATCCGGAATGGCGGGAAAAGACGGCCACGGGGGAAGACGGCCTGTGTCACTGGCGCCAACAGATGAACCTGTTCAACCCGCGCGCCCGGCAAGAGGCAGGAAAGTTTTTCCGCGCGCTCCTCTTGAGCGCGGATTGGGACGGGGTGAATATCGCCGAATTGAACTTCGACACGAACGGGGGCGCTGCCGACCCGGCCAAGTTCACGCCCTTGAACGATGACGTCAGGTCGGAGTTCAAGCGGCGGGAGGGGTTTGATCCGATCGAGCTGTTCTCGCCGGCGTCCCCGCATTTTTGGAAGGCGAACAGGAAGGCATTCGACGCGTTCCTTCGATTCAGGTCGGAAATAGTGAAGGACCTTCACGTGTATTTCCTGAACATGATGGAAACGATCAAGCGGGAGAAAGGGAAGGACATGGAGGTGATCGTTACGGCCATGGATTCCCTTGTCCATCCGGAAATTGTGGAGGAATGCGGGGTGAACATGATGGATCTTCTCGATCTGATGAAGACGTACTCCTTCACCCTTCAGGTCGAGGATCCGGCCCGGAGCTGGGCCGGTCCGCCCTCCCGCTACCTCGATTACTTCGAGGTTTACAAAAAATACATCCCCGACGCCCGACGGCTGATGTTCGACATCAATTGCACCGATACCCGGGACATTCTTTCCCGATCGCTTCCCTCGCCGCTGGCCACGGGGGTCGAGCTGGCCACGACCCTGTTCTACGCGACATTTCCTTCCGGCCGCGCCGGGATCTATTCGGAGAATACAGTCCAGCCCTTTGACCTCGATATTCTGCCCTTTGTCACGGGGTCGGATGTCGAGATCCGGGAGAACGGCGGCTCGTATCGGATCAGGTTCAGGGAGCCGTTTGTCCTGACGCTTGATGCCCGGAATTGTATTCCCCATCTCAATGGAAAGGAATGGCCGTTCTATGGGACACAAGGTGTTTCCATCCCTTCTGGAGAGAGCGTGCTCACCTTCAAGAAAAACGGGGTCCTCGATATCGAGGCCCTGGCATATCGGATGATGATCGAAGGGGACGTCCGCAAACTCACCCGGGAGGAAGACGTCTTTCGGCTCAATTACAACTCGCCCGTTCCGGTATCGCTAGGCTTCAGCCGGCCGCTCGCCGAGCTGAAGCTGGATTCAAATCTTCTTTTCCTTCCTCCCGACCGGAGCGAGGTTGTCCTGCCCCGAGGAAATCACTCCTTGGAGATCCGGACCGAATCCGGTCCGACGCGGATCGTCGACGTCGTCGGCTATTTTTCCTCCTCGGCGTTCTATCTGGTGGGACTTCTGAGCATGTCCCTACTTTTGGGGATGTACCTCTACGTGAGGATAAAAGGATGAACTCGGTTTTCGACTTTCTGGCGAATGCCGTCTTCGTTTTTTCCGTCATCTTCATCTGGGTGATGATTCTCTACCAGTTTGTGCTGACGGTCGGAGGATTTCTCTGGAGACTGAAAGTCGAGAAAGCGCATCCCGGGGGATCGGAAGCGGCGCTGCCGACGGTTTCCATCCTTATCCCCGCCCGGAACGAGGAGCGGGTTATCGGCGGCCTGATCGAGCGCATCGGGGAATTCGAATATCCCCGTGAGAAACTTGAAATCATCGTCATCAATGACGGCAGCACGGACCGGACTGGAGAAATTCTGGAAGACTTGGCGCGCCGCGACGGCCGGATCAAAGTCCTGGAGATTCCTTCCGGCGAGAGCGGCCGGGGGAAGGCCGCGGCCCTCAACAGAGGGCTCACAGCGTCTTCCCACGAAGTCCTGGCCGTCTATGATGCCGACAACATTCCCGAACGGGATTCATTGAAAAAGTTGTGCCGGGCTCTGGCCAGCGATGCGCGCCTGGCGGGAGTCACGGGCAAGTTCAGGGCCTATAACAAGGATAAGAACCTTCTGACCAAGCTCATCAACTTGGAAACCGTCGCCTTTCAGTGGATTGTCCAGGCCGGCCGCTGGTTCTTTTTCAAAATCGCTTTTCTCCCGGGGACCAACTTCGTTCTCCTCCGTTCCGCGGTCGTCGAGGCCGGCGGCTGGGACGAGGAGGCTCTGTCCGAGGATTCCGAGTTGACTTTGCGGCTTTATCGGAACCGGCGTCTCATCAAGTTTCTCCCCTCATCCGAAACCCTGGAGCAGGAGCCGGAATCCTTGAAAACCTGGATCCGCCAGAGGACGCGCTGGGCGCGGGGCAATAATTATCTCATCGCCAAACACGCCAAGGGGATCTTCCGCTCGAAACGAAATCCCATGGCGATCGAAATTTTAAACTTCTTATACCTCTATTATTTCTTCATGTTCGCCATTCTGTTCTCGGATGTCCTCTTTATACTTTCGCTGTTCAAACTTGTACACCTGCGTGTCATAGGTCCGTACGTGGAACTGTGGGCGCTGGCGTTCCTCCTTTTCATTCTGGAGGTCTTCGTGGCGATGTCTTTTGAGCGCGAGGATTCGCCGCGGACGTTGGCTGTAGCTGTCTTGGCCTATTTCTTCTACACCAAGCTCTGGGTCTTCGTGGTCCTGAAGGGATTGTTCGAAGATGCGATTCTCGGGAGAAAACGGGTCTGGATCAAAACGGAGCGCGTCGAGGTCGACGCGAGGATGCTCCGGCGGGAATCGGGCTTGATCACGTCCGAGGATCAGTAAAGGAGAGAATTTGATGAAGAGACCGATCATGAAATTTTCTGTCGTTCTGCTGTTGGCGGCCGCGCCCCTCGAAGGCTGGGTCAAAATCTATCCTCAGGCGGGGTTGGAATTCTACGGCGGGGCCAATAGGCTTGCGCTCTTGACGCCCTGGGTGGCGGCCAGGTTCAGCCTCTCCCCAAACGCTTCGTTGATCCTTAAATACTACCATCACAACCTGAGCTACAATTATCAAACCTACGATGAGTCGACCGAGAATTTTTTAGGAAAAAAACGATCGGCTTCCATCTCCAACTTCACGCCGGTCATTTATTACCAGAAGGGCAGAGTCGCGGCCTGGGGGGCGATTTCATGCTTTGCGGGGACCGATTCCTACAAGGCGCTGGCGGTCGACATCGGAATAGGACACACGCTGTCCGAACGGCTGGCCGTGGAAACCGGAGTCTACATCCTTAGGGAGGACTCGGTCCTCTGGTATCCGGAGGACGCGAAAAGGAAGATCAGCGTCTATTCCGCCAAAGGCGGCCTGAAAATTAAGATATTCAAGGGAGTGACATTCAACCCGAATCTCTATGTCTACAGGAATTCCGAGGGCGTCGATGCTTATTCTTTTTCTTTGGGGCTGATGATTACGCCCTTCAACCCGGCCGCCATCACCGTGTATTACTTCCGCTACTCCGAATCGGCTCAGTACAAATTTTCAGGCGACTACCTTTCCATAGGGTTGAATTTTTATTATTAAAAACCGGTTGTCGCGAAGCGGGCGGCCTCGTTTGACGAGCGGCGATATACCCCGCTTGTCGATTTGAGGTGAAACCAGCTGGAAGGGGCCGGCAAGCCGCGGACAAGCCAAAAAGTGACCGAAATCAGTCGGACTCCTCCTCCTGAGGGAAGAGGGGGATCATGAAAAAAATTCGTCGCCGGTTTGGGGCGGCCATCCACAGTTTCTGTTGGGTGATAGGGCGGTGGGGAACAGATCACTCCGTAATTATTTTCCCAGACTCGCCAGATGTTTCCTGGCATCCGCAATCTCGGAAAGGCCGGGGTCGGCGTCTTTCCAGAGGTCGAGGAATTTTCGGAAAGAGTCGCGCGCCTTTTCCTTCCAGCCCCGCTCCTCGTAGATCTTACCCAGCATGTAAAGGCTTCTGGCGTAGATCTGTCCGTAATACAGAATCCCCATGCTGAACCCGGAGATTTTTTCGAATTCGTTCTGGGCCTTCTCGAGATCGCCAGCGCCATAATAGGCGAGCGCCAGGGACTCGGTGAACATGGCTTGATCGTTGGTAAACGGCTGGAGATCGCCGGGATGAGGCATCAGGAGGACGGCCTCTTTGAAATATTCAATCGCCCGGGAGTAGTTCTTTTTTTCGAGCTCGATCATTCCCTGAAGGTAAAGATAAAGCCTTTTCTCCTTTTGATTCATTCCTTCATCGACAAGCCCCTTGAGTTCATCGGCTGTCCGGGTGCTTAGAGCGATCGGCCCCGTCCCGAGCTGGGCCAGCCCCTTCATAAAGAGCGCCCGTCTCTGCCATCTCAGCTCCGTGACCGCTTTCTGTGCGACGTCCAGGGCGATGTCGCTCTGTTTCAACGCCGCCGCCGGCTTTCCGAAAGCGAGATTTGCGCCGGCGGAGAACGTATGGAAAACACAACTCCACCAGCTGTCGCCGAATTTCTCCGCCATCTCTGCGCCCCGTTCAAACTGTGCCGTCGCTTCTCCGAGTTTTCCTCTCATCAAATTAAGGGCGCCGAGAAGCGCCCGGGCATATAAATGGTATCCCCATTCCTCTGTCTCGAGAACCCGAAGATACACCTTTTCCGCCTCCGCCGGATCTCCCCGCGCCTGGGATATCATCCCCTGATCGATGATCGACCAGACACTCTTGGGATTCAGAGAGAGAGCATGTTTTGTCTCTCTGAGGGCGGCTTCATATTGACCCTGATAAAAATAGTGCAGAGCCAGTTCCTCCCGGACCCTGGCACTGTCGCCGAAATACTTGATGTGTAGCTCGAGGACGTCTCTCGCCTTGTCGTACATCCCCTTGTGTCGATACGCCTCGGCCTGGTTAATATAGGGAAAAAAAGACTGATCTTTTCTCTGGATTTGCCTCTCGCAGGTTTCTATCGCCCGGTCCCAATCTTCAATCTCTGTGTAGATTACCCCGAGATTTGTGCCACCGATGGAGTCATCCGGATAGAGCTCGAGAAGGCGAGTGTAGGCTTCGATAGCTTGATCATAGGTCTTTTCACTTTCCCGCAGAAACTCTCCCCGGATCAGGAGGCGCTCCCTCTCCGACAGCCGGCCAGACAGGTCAAAAGCCTTTTTCAGGTATTTTGTTTTCTCGGAAAACATGAGCATGTTGTTATAGGACATGGCCATGCTTCTGTAGGCCATGGCAAATTCGGGGTCCAGGGCCAGGGCCTTCTCCATCGCCTGAATGCTTTCCCGGTATCGCGCCAGATGATGGAGGTTTCTTCCCTCGTTGTAATATGTGTAAGCTTCGGCGGAGCTGGTGGTGATTTTCCCGACTTCCTCGTCGATGTCGTCGGCGATGGCCTGTTCGGAAAGATGGAGATTCGCCTTAATCCTTCTCGTCAGGTCATCCACCATGGAGATCAGGCTTTCGGCGCCCTTGCCGTCCACGGATTCCGACCCCAGGAGCTCGCCCGTGGCGGCGTCCTGGAGGACCGTGTTGATCCGGAAATTCTCGCCCGCCCGGGTGTAATCTCCCAGAAGGATATGGCTGGCCCCTCCCTGGGAGGACACTTTCTTGAGCTCTTCTCTCGTGTAGGATTTCGCCTCCGCGAGGTCGAGTTGCTTCAAGATGTCGAAAAGCCTGTCCCCGCTGAGCACCCGGATGTATTTGGACTGGGTGAGGTCGGCGATCAAGAGGTCGGCGAGAGCCGTCCTCCAATGGTCGAGAGTCTGATCTCCGGTGTTGTTCTTGAAATACATGACCGCCAGGGACGGCTTGTCGGTTGGGGCGGGGAGGGGAGCGGCTCTTTCCCGTGGGGCAAGCTTCCATATGACCACCCCCAGGATGATCAGCGCGACGGCGGCAAGCCCTGGGATGAGAAGTCTTTTCAAGTTGAATTTGACCGTGATCTCGCGCGAGGTGAACGGCTTGCGCTCGGGGACAATCCTCTCTGTCGTGGGGATGCCCTTTTCAATCTTATCCAGCTCTGCTCCGACCTCCGAAGCCGTCTGATATCTTTTCGTCTTGTCCTTCTCCAGGCATTTGAGGATCAGGCGGGCGAGGTCATCAGGGATATTCGGGTTGATCTGCTTTGGGTTTTTCGGCGTCTCTGTTTTGTGCTTGATGACGACGCCGAGCGCCGTTTCCCCCTCAAAAGGAACGCGTCCGGTGGACATCTCATACAGGATCACTCCGAGGGAATAGATGTCCGATCTCTGGTCGATTTCCCTGGCCTCCGCCTGTTCCGGCGACATGTACTCGGGAGTGCCGATGATGACGCTCGTCCCGGTGATGCCTCTCTCCCGCAGGGAGCGGGCGATCCCGAAATCCATGATCTTGGCGTTTCCGCCCTTGTCGATCATGATGTTCTGGGGCTTGAGGTCCCGATGAACAACTCCCAGATTGTGGGCTTCGGCCAGGCCTTCGCACACCTGCTTCCCGACGCTCAGGACGGTTCCAATGGTGAGACCGGTCGACATCCGGATCATGCTTTTCAGGTCTTCCCCATGGACGTATTCCATGGTGATGTAGTGATAGCCCTCCGCCTCTCCAAGATCATACATGCCGCAGACATTCTTGTGGCGGATTTTGCGGGCCAGGCGGAGCTCGTTGGAGAACCGGTCGATCGTCTCCGGGTCGGCGGCCACTTCCGGCTTGATGAGCTTCAGGGCGACCTTTTCTTTGACCTTCAGGTCCAGGACCTTGTAGACTTCGCCCATTCCACCGTGGCCGAGCTCCTCGATGACCTGATAGCGGTCGGCAAACGTCGTCCCGGTGGTCATCTCCTTGGGACGGGTCTGGAGAGTCCGGGTTGGAGAAATGGAGGGGCGTGCGGAATCCGGAATCGGGGTGCCGCACTCTCCGCAGAACTTCACCGTGTCGGGATTATCGGCGCTGCACTTGGGGCATTTCACGGCCGCGGCCTTCCCCCTACAAAGACTGGAAAAGGATATCAACTCAAGAGAAAAGAGTCAAATGGAAATTCGATTATTTCCATTCCTTTTTATATTAGAATGTCCCCGGCTCGGAAGAGAAGCGAGCCGTGAAGTGCGCGCGATGTTTGCACGAAAATCCGACCGAGGTGGACTCCTGTGAAAAGTGCGGCGCTTTACTAACTGGCGTTTCACCTCACTCTCCATCCTCCCCGCCGTCCCCAACCATGACTCTGCACGTCCCGCCGGATGAACTCCAGCGCGGCAGCCTGTTCGCCGGCCGATTCGAGATCCTGGAAAAACTCGGCAGCGGCGGCATGGGCGCCGTCTACCGGGTGATGGACACAAAAATTCATGAAGAGATCGCCCTTAAGTTTTTCCGTCCTGGAATGGTCGCCGACCCGACGCCCATCGAACGCTTCAAAAATGAGCTGAAACTGGCCCGCCGGATCATCCATAAGAATGTCTGCCGCATGTTCGACTTGAACGAGGAGGCCGGGCTTCCCTATATCACCATGGAGTATGTCCGCGGCGAGGATCTGCGAAGCCTTCTTCGGCGCGCGGGTCGCCTGTCGGTCGAAAAAATCCTTTCCTTCGCCCGCCAGGTCTGCGACGGGCGGGCCGAAGAGGCTCTTCGGGAAGCTGACCGGGCGATCACTTTAGATCCCTTATTTTCGCTCGCCCCTGCCTTTAAGGGCATTGCTTTGTTAGGCCTCGGCCGGGCCGAAGAGGCCAGGGAGCAGTTGGCCAAGGCCGTTGCCATGAACCCCGAGCAGCCGATGTCCTACCTCTTCCTGGGAATGGCGTATCTGGCGAAACCTGCCGCACCGGAAAAAGCCATTGAGTCCCTGAAGAAAGCGGCCGATGTCGGCATTCCCTTCGGCTTAGGATGGTTGGGGCTGGGCTACGGCGTTGCCGGCCAGAGGGACGAAGCCTTGAAAATCCTGGCCCGGATGGAAGCCATGGAAAAAGAACCTTATATGCCTTTTTTTAAAGAGGTCCCCCAATCTTTTCCCGGATACTCCCTGGTCTCAGAGTTTCCGATCTCACCCCCGCTTTCGGGCGCTGTTGGAGAAAATGAATATCAGGGCGATGGAATGATGCGTACGCGTCCCCATTCATATTGTGGGAATGGGTCCTGTCATGGCGCGTCTCCTTCGCCCTCGCGAAAGACCCCCCACCCGCCCCATTTCGCTCGGGCACTCGGCGCCTGGCGCCGTGCCACCCATTCCCTTTTTTTCAATTGGAGATATTAATTTGCTTATAGGCGCATACGAATGCCTTCCGAGAAATCTCTAGTCATCATCGGCGCGGTGATGGCGGGACTTTCGGCCGGCTGCTACGGTCGGATGAACGGCTACCGGGTGCAAGTTCTTGAGCAGGATACGCGGCCGGGCGGTCTCTGCACCTCATGGGAACGGCGAGGCTATACCATCCATGGGAACATGGCCTTTCTTGCCGGTTCCGGCCCTGGCGTCACCTATCATCGAATCTGGCAAGAGCTGGGCGTCTTCCCGGAGATCCAGGTCGTCGATTGTGAATACATGCTCATTATCGAAGGTCTTGACGGCCAGACCTTCTATTTCCACACGGACGTCGAGCAGCTCGAACGGCACATGCGGGAGATCGCCCCGGAAGACGGCCGGCTGATTGACGAGTTCATTCGTGGAGTCAGGGTTTTTGCCCGCTATAATCTTCCCATCGATCAGGCGCCGGAGCTTCTCGGTCTGAGGGACAAGCTCAAGCTCTTAAGCTCTAAATTTCCACTGATTCGGGCGATGGGCAAATGGCAAAAAATTCCTCTCCGGAATTTCGCCCGGCGTTTTCAAAGCCCCGTCCTGAGGGAGGGGTTGCTGGCGTTCGGAGAGATTTTTTCAGAGGATTTGCCGGCCGTTTTTCTTTTACTGAGTGCCGCCTGGAATCACAAGAAATCCTTTGGCTATCCGGTGGGCGGCGGGCTCAAGTTCGCCCGGGCCATTGAACGTCGGTTTCTGGAGCTCGGGGGCGGAATCCAATATAGGTCCCCGTTGACCAGAATCCTGGTCATGGACGGCCGGGCCGTCGGCGTCCGGCTGGAGGACGGGCGGGAGTTCTGCGCCGACGACGTCATCTCGGCGGCGGACGGCCGTTCGACCATCTTCGATTGGCTGGATGGAAAATATGTCGATGCCAGGATCCGGGCGATCTATGAAACGTGGACTGTATCTCCGTGTGTGATTCTTGTTTCCTTAGGTGTCGCACGCTCCTTTCCTAATGTCCCCTGGAGCGCGGCCGGAACGATCTATCCGCTTGAGCAGCCGGTCGCCATCGGAGGAAAAGAGTTCCGCACGCTCCGGCCGATGATTTACAACTATGATCCTACTCTTGCCCCCCCGGGAAAAACGTTCCTTCGCCTGCTGATTCCCGCAGCTTACGATTATTGGGATGCACTGCGTGGGACACCGGACGACTAAAGGGCGGAGAAAGGAAGGATTGCCGAGACGGTTATTAGGCTGCTCGACAAGCGATATCCGGGACTGGCCTCCCGGGTGGAGATGATAGACGTGGCTACCCCCCTGACCTTCGAACGCTACACGGGAAATTGGAAGGCCGGCAAATTGGCACCCTTAAAGGTTAAGCTGATGTTCAACTGCAACTGGATGGACGACCATCTCGATTTATTCGGAGTGCTTCCCGACGATGTGGGGATTATTTATTGGGATTACAATTTAGGGGATGATTATCTCCAGAGCCGGTTTCCGGAAAATCTCAAACGCTACGTCCGGCTTGGTCGTCCGATATGGTTTATGCCGTCGACTGAAAAACGCTGGTGGACTCCCAATGAGGTGGACTTGAAGTGGGGCTGCGATCAAGTGGTCAAACAAATTCAAATCGCCAGGGCTCATCAAATCCAAAACATCGGTGTTTTTGTCGGTGCTGCCGTTCGAAAGGAAGCCATCGAGAGGATTTTCCCCGCGCTCGACAAATAAGAGCCCGATTCAGCCCGGACGCATTCGGGAATTTCCTAAGGACGATTCTCCAGCTCGAGCCACAGGTCGTACGCAGCCTGGTTGAGCCGCGCTCCGGTATTGGGGTGCAGCCGCCATAGACCGACATAACGGTGGGATTCATTCGGTTCATAGCCGCCCTCGGCGTACGCCTCAGCCGTGGGGACGTAGCCGATATAGCCATGTCCGTACGCTGCGACCGCCACGGGATCTGCGGGCAGCATCGCCGCGGTCCGCTCGCCGATCTCAAAGAAAACTTCGCCGGGGAGGAAAACGAATGCTCCTCGGCCCAGGCGCAGCAGAGACACAC
>CAZNVB010000152.1:0-7384 GCA_964576265.1 uncultured Eubacteriales bacterium
TTGAAGGGTATGACGACCGCGATCGCCACCCCGGAATTGCGGATTCCTTCCAAACGCTGGGCCAGAGTCTGAATCATGGCCAGCCGCCTGCGGCCGAGGATCTTTTCCGGATGGGGCGAAAAGGTCAGGACAAGCGGAGTCAGCCCGTCGACTCGAGCGGCCCGAATTAGCGAGCCGAGGATTTTTTGATGGCCGAGATGAAGTCCGTCAAAATTTCCGATGGCCACGGCCGTCGAAGGCGAACGACGGGAAAAATCTCCTAAGGACCGGAGAATCCGCATCGGTCTCAGACCGTGATGATCTTCGATTTCTGAAGAAAGCCCGCCTTGAGTTGTTGGAGGCATGCTTCAATGAACCTTTCCTCTTCGGGGTTGAGGTTTCCCCGGGTCTTTTCTTTGAGCATGTCAAGAAGATCGATCAGCCGTCTGGCGAGCTCCAGGTTTTCTTCAGCCTCGGCGTTGAGCGGATCGTTCAGCAGGCCAAGCTTGACCAGCGCCTGGGTGTAAAAGGGGAGAACGATCGAGCTGAAATCGAGAGGCGGGAGAAATTCTCTCTTTTTTTCGACCTCGTCTTTTTGGCTCATCCATAACCTCGTTTTTCCTGCCCGCTTAAAGCGATGGCTGGGAACTGGAGTTCAATTCTGATGAAAATTCATAGGAAAAAATCATACCTGGACGAGGAGGAGAATTCAAGGGAACGGTTGCCCAAGGGATTTGGAGCGGCAGTCGAGGAATCCGGCGGTCGGACTTCCGGTGCCATTTAGCGGCTGGTCTTGGAGCTGGATCAAGGTGCCGAAGGAGCGACCTTAAACGCTGGGCTCGGCAGAGATCTCTTTTTTTCTTTGCACCAGGCTGGCCTTGATAAACTCGTCCAATTCCCCATCGAGAATTTTTTCTACATCTCCCGTCTCCACCTTCGTTCGGAGATCCTTGATCAGCCGATAGGGATGGAGAACATAAGAACGAATCTGGCTCCCCCAGGCAATATCGGATTTTGATTCCTCCATTTTTTCGAGCTTTTCCAGCTGTTTTTTCTTTTCCAGCTCATAAAGCCGCGCCCGGAGAACCTTCATGGCCGCGGCTTTGTTCTTGTGCTGGGATCTCTCGCTTTGACACTGAACGACGATTCCCGTTGGGAGGTGAGTGATCCGAACGGCGGAATCGGTGACATTGACATGCTGGCCGCCGCGGCCGGAAGAACGGTAAGTGTCGATTCGGAGGTCGTCCGGGTTGATGAAGACTTCGATGTCGTCCTCCACTTCAGGGAAAACAAAAACCGCGGCGAAGGAAGTGTGCCGCCTTTTATTGGCATCAAAAGGCGAGATCCGGACCAGACGATGGACCCCGGACTCCTGGCTAAAAAATCCGTAAGCATATTCTCCTTCGACTCGTACGGTCACGCTCTTGATCCCCGCCTCTTCACCAGGGAGAAAATCGAGGATTTCCGTCTTGAATTTTTTTCGCTCCGCATAACGAAGGTACATTCGCAGAAGCATTTGAGCCCAGTCCTGAGATTCGGTGCCGCCGGCTCCGGGGTGAATCGTCAAAATCGCGTTTCGGACGTCGTCTTTTTCCCAAAAAAGTGTTCTCAGCTCGGCCTCAGAAAGCAAACTTTCGAAATCTTCGAGCGCCCGAAGAAGATCTCCGGCGACGGTTTCTCCCTCGGCAGCCAGCTCCGCTAAGACTTCGATTTCCTCTTTTTTCTCGGCCAGGACCCGGAACGAGTGGAGCTCACGTTCTAAATTCTTTTTTCTTTGTTGCAGCGATTGCGATCGGTTTTGGTCCTGCCAGATGCTGGGCTGGCTGAGCTCTTGAACGACCGCCGCGAGATCGGATTCCTTTTTTTCGAGGTCAAAGAAAACCTCGAATTTCCTCGAACTTGACGAAATCAATCTTCAGCCGGGCTTGAAGATCGGGCGCCGGCTCGGTCGAAGCGGGCTTTTTATCTTTCATCGCCTTTCTTCCTCTCCAACGGAACCAACGAGACGTCCGGATAGCTTGTCTTTGCCTCTTAATCGCGGACGATAAAATAATCGACTTTTCGTCCGGCGGCCTGAGCGAGCCTGGTTCTGGCCGATTCGGCTTCGGCCCGAGTCGGGAATCCGCCGACTCGGACACGGTAGAGAGGCGTCCGATCCAAGGGCATGGGGTCGAGGACGACGACCTCATAGCCGAGCTTCTTGAAATGCTCGGCGGTTTCGAGAGCCGCCGGCTTTTCGGCCAAAGCGCCCACCTGGACATAAAAAAAATTGCTTTTGCGAAGGGGAGTCCATTGTGCCGAGCCCGGAGTGACTTTCTGGTCTGGCGCGGGCTTCTGAACTCCGAGCTCGCGGGTAGAAACGGGCTGATCCGTGGTCGGTTTTTCTTGTTTCGCTGGAGCCGGTTCTTCTGTCTTAGTCTCCGCCGCCATCCTTTCTTCCGCCTTGGCGCTTTCCGGTCCGGTCTTGAGATCGGGCAGAGTGATTTTCTCTTTGAGCTGCTCCGGCTTCTTCTCGGCAATGATGTTGACTTTTTCCGAAACCTGGGCCTGTTTTTTACCGACGGAAACCCCGAGAAGAAAGATCACGACGCCGAGGAGAAGAATGCCGATGAAGATGACGGCCAACTGGGTGCTGGAGACCTGAAGCTCTCGATATTCGGCGTTTTTCATTGTTTTTCAGCCTTGGGCTTTTCCATGAACGCTTTTAAAAACTCGATCGGCAGGGGGAAAACGATCGTCGAGTTCTTCTCGGTGGCGATTTCGGTCAGTGTCTGGAGAAAGCGCAGCTGGAGGGTCTGAGGATTGCGGGAAATGATGTCGGCCGCATCGGTCAGTTTCGTGGCCGCCTGGAACTCGCCATCGGCGTGAATGACCTTGGCTCGTCTTTCTCTTTCCGCCTCGGCCTGCTTGGCGATTGCCCGGATCATCGTCTCCGGGAGATCGACGTGCTTGGTCTCGACGAGTTGAACCTTGATGCCCCAGGGGTCCGTGTGCTTATCCAAAATCTCTTGGAGATGGAGGTTCAATTTTTCCCTTTCGGAAAGAAGCTCGTCGAGCTCGACTTCCCCAAGGACGCTGCGGAGAGTGGTCTGGGCAAGCTGAGAGGTGGCGAAGAGATAGTCCTGGACTTCAAGGACGGCCTTGAGCGGGTCTATGACGCGAAAATAAATCACCGCGTTGACCTTGACCGAGACGTTGTCCTTGGTGATGACGTCCTGCGGCGGGATGTCCATCGTTACCAAGCGCAGGCTAATCCGGATCATCCGGTCGATCGGCGAAAAGACAAAAATCAAGCCCGGTCCTTTCGGCCGCGCGAGAACCCGCCCGAGACGGAAAATGACGCCGCGTTCATATTCTCGCAAAATTTTGATCGAGTTCAAAAGATAAAGGACGACCAATCCGACAACAACGATCGGAAAAGTAATCATGGGGACCTCCTTTTTTTTATAGGCCCACCGGCCCGTTCCTTCCTCAAGGCAGAGCCATCGGTTCCTCTCAGAGTCTTTTCACCCGGAGACGAAGATTTTCCAAAACGCGGACGATCTGCACCTTCGCCCCTTTGGGGATCTCTCCTTCGGCTTCGGCGTTCCACAGCTCGCCATGGACAAAAACCTTGCCCTCCGGCCGAAGGTCGGTCTGAGCGGTCCCGATTTCTCCCACCAGGCCTTCTTTCCCGGTTCGCACTTTCTTGGCATGGGCACGAATGACCAGGTAGACGAGAAAAACGAAGATCAATCCGAGACTGAGGGCCATGGGGATGATTAAACGAAGGCTCGGCCTCAACTCGGGAATCGGCGAATTGATCAGCATGATGGACCCAATAACCATGGCGATGACCCCTCCGACCGAAAGGATTCCATAGCTCTGGACTTTCACCTCCAGGATGAACAGCCCGATGGCCAACAGAATCAAGATCAAGCCGACATAATTGATCGGCAAAATTTGAAAAGAAAAAATCGCCAGGAGGAGAGAAATGCCGCCGAGGACTCCAGGCAGGATCGCTCCCGGGTTGGAAAATTCGAAGTAAAGACCGAGAAGCCCGAGCATCAACAGGATGTATGCCAAATTGGGGTTGGAAATGGTCAAGAGAAATTTTTGTCGGGCGGTCATCGGCAGCGCGATGACGGCCTGATCTTTGAGATCGAGCCGGACCCGGGTCCCGTCAAACCTCTCGATTGTCCGGCCGTCCAGGCCTCTGAGGAGTTCTTGTTCATCTTTAGCGATAAGGTCGATCAAGCCCTGATCGAAAGCTTCTTTTTCGGTATAGGAGAGGCTTTTCCGCACTGCGTCCTCGGCCAGTTGAATGTTCCGGCCCCGTTTCTCGGCCAGCGTTTTAATATAGGAGGCGGCGTCATGGGTGACTTTTTCCTCCATCGTTTTGTCCATCGCCTGACCGGTGATCGAAATTCCCACCGGATGGGCCGCTCCTGTGCTCGTCCCCGGCGCCATGGCAACGATGTCGCTGGCCACAGCGATAAAAAATCCGGCCGAAGCGGCCCGGGCGCCACTTGGGGCGACGAACGTGACGACAGGGACTTTGGAGCCGAGAATCCGGCTGATGATGTCCCGCATCGAGGAATCCAGTCCGCCGGGGGTATCGAGGACGATGAGCAGGAGGCGAAAGTCTTCTTTTTCCGCCCGTTCGATGGCTTGAGCGATGTATTCAGCCGATATCGGATGGATCGGCGCCGCGACGGTGATCTTCAATATCGATCCCGATGCGGAGTGAACGCAGAGCAACGCCGCCAAGGAGAGAATGATTTTTTTCCACACGGTAATGTCATTATAAGAGCCCCGCCGTCCGAAGTCAACCGTTTCGTCAGCCGTTTCGTCTTGACATTTGCGGAGGATTGAGGAATGATTATTTCGCTTCCATCCGGTGTGAAGGAGCAGGAGATGATCAAGAACGATATTGCTCTGGCGATCGAAAAAAATTCCGAGTTCAACAGAGCCAAATCGCTCCTGATTGTCGACGGGATCCTGAACGCTCTCAAAGAAACGCTGGCCAAGAATCAAAAAATTGAAATTCGCGGCTTTGGAAGCTTCCGGGTCGTCAATAAAAAGACCGGTTATGGAAGGGATATCCGGCGGAAAAAACAGATCAAAATCGAAAAAGGGAAGAGGATCAAGTTCCGGGCCGGCCAGGAACTTAAAAATCGCGTCGAGAAATGAGAGGTCGATAGCGACTGAAATTCGCCGACCTCATGAACCCACGAATGACTCAGGCAAAGGGAAAGACACGGCCGACAAAAGCATCGGCGGAGTTCAGGGCGTCTTCTCTTGCCGAAAGGAAAAGCAAGGTCGACATCAAAGATTTCGCTCGCGAGTTTGAACCCCAAGAAGGGATCGCCGGGTTGATCCGCAGTTTACCGAATCTCTTGGCGGGGAAGGAATTCAAGGATTTCATCGATCTGCTCCGCGAGGCCAAGAGAAAAGAAAGGGCGATTCTCTTTGCCTTGGGGGCCCATGTCATCAAGGTCGGTCTGAACCCCGTTCTTATCCGCTTGATGACCGACGGCTGGATCAGCGGGCTGGCGCTGAACGGCGCGGGAATCATCCATGATTTTGAAATCGCGTTCTCGGGTCGGACATCGGAAGACGTCGATGAGCAGATTCTCGATGGGTCCTTCGGCACAGCCAGGGAAACAGGAGAACGGCTGAATCGAGCGATCCGTGAGGGCGCCGAGCAAGAGAGGGGAATGGGAGAAGCGATCGGCCGGATGATTTCGCTCTCTGATTTTCCTCACAAGAACTTGAGCCTTCTCGCAGCCGCCTATGAACGGGGAATTCCAACGACCGTGCACGTCGCCATCGGCACAGACACGATTCATTTCCATCCGGGAGCAAGCGGTGAAGCGATCGGGAAAACTTCCCTGGCCGATTTCTTCCGCTTGTGCTCCCTTCTCGAGGGCCTGGAAGGAGGAGGGGTTTTCGTCACCGTCGGCTCCGCCGTCATCCTGCCGGAAGTTTTTCTAAAAGCGCTCTCCTTTGTCAGAAACAGCGGAAAGAAATTGGAAAACTTTTCTACGGCGGTGTTCGACTTTATCCATCAATACCGGCCGTCCGAGAATGTCGTTCGCCGGCCGGTCAGGCCGAAGGGGAGGGGGTTCTATTTCATCGGCCATCACGAAATTATGATTCCGCTCCTCGCCGCCGCCCTCGCTTCTTAAGGCGAATCGCTGACCGCGCCGTTTGGCGCCGATATTTTTTTCGGTAGGCGGATTGGAGCCAGCGGTAGAGCCGCTCGGCGCGGGCGGCCGTCTGTTCCAGAGTTCCCGAGGTATCGATGATGTAATCCGCCTGCTTGAGTTTCTCGGCGGTCGGCATTTGGCTTCGAATCTTTTGCCTGGCTTGGCGTTGGCTTACGCCATCCCGATCCATTAGTCTTTTCACCTGGACTTCTTCCGGGCAATGGACAACGACCACTTTGTCGAAATGAGAGGCATAGCCGGCCTCGATGGTCAGGGCAGCTTCGGAAACGAAGATCTGATACCGGCCACTTTTTTCCAACCGGCGGAGGGTCCGTTTTTTGGCCTCCCAAACGAGAGGATGGATCAGGCGGTTGAGGAATTCCCTTTCCGCTTTATTGGAAAAGATGATCTGTCCGAGCCGCGGTCGATTGATTGTTCTGTCGGGATTCAGAATTTCCGGGCCGAAATGATCGACGACCGCCTGCCAGGCGCGGCGGCCCGGTTTCATCAGGGTGTGGGCGCATTCGTCGGCCCGATGGATATAACAACCTCGTTTTTTTAGGACCGAGGAAACGACCGATTTGCCGGTGGCAATTCCGCCTGTCAGAGCGACGGTCAAGATCGGCCTTACGGACCCCAGCCCCAATTGTTCTCCTTGGTTTTTGGCTCGAGCGGCCTTATTATTCCGGCCGTTTTTTCTTGCCCGATTCGATAAAATGGAAATCTTTGGTGAAGCGAATGGCGACTCCCTGTTTTTTCCCCTTTTTCTCGGCTTCTTCAAGGCGGACGGCGATTCCGTTAAGGTTGAGTTTGATGTCTTTGCCGCCCGTCAGTTTGTGAGGCAGGTCGATCGTCAGGTTGACTTTGGATCCGACGATGAGGCCGGAATCGAGGCAGAGATAGGCTCCACCGGAGCTGATGTTCTCGATCGTCGTCAGCTCCATGAACTTTTCTCCGTGGGGCAGCCGGCCTTCGATCGTCGTCGGCAAAGGGAGGTCGAAGCGCCATTCCCGGCGGCGATTGGCTTCGATGACCGGCAGCGGCTTGTTCTTTTTCGACTTTTCTGATTTTTTCATCTCGACCTCTGTTTTTCTTGATGATCCTAAAATAAGGCAGAATTGATCGCATAGAGAGCGAGCTGGAGCCGGCTATGGGTGTCGAGCTTGGCATAAATGCTCTTGATGTGAGAGCGCACGGTGTTCTTGCTGATGAAG
>CAZNVB010000153.1:0-3695 GCA_964576265.1 uncultured Eubacteriales bacterium
CCTGGGCTACCTCGACCGGGCGGGAAAGGTCTCCCGATCGATCATTCGACGGGCCGCCGTTTACGGCAGCGTCCTGGCCTCTTTTGCCATCGAGGACTTCGGGATTGAGCGGCTCAAAACGCTCCGGCGCGAGGAGATCGAAGCGCGTTTTCGCCAATTTCGGCGGCTGGTCTCGTTTTAGGAGAAAAAAATGCCCCAAATGAAAATCCCCGTCGAGCCTTATAAGATCAAAGTCGTCGAACGGATCCGCCAGATATCGCAACGCGAGAGGGAGGCCGCCTTACGCCAGGCCGGATTTAATGTCTTCAATATTCCGGCTGAAAAAGTCTATCTCGACCTTCTGACCGACAGCGGCACCTCGGCGATGAGCGACCGCCAGTGGTCCGGGATGATGATCGGCGACGAATCTTATGCGGGAGCCCGGAGCTTCTACCGTCTGGAAAGCGTCGTGCGGAAGATTTTCGGCTTTCCCCATGTCATCCCCACCCACCAGGGAAGGGCGGCCGAACGGATCCTTTTCGGCGTCCTGCTCCAAAAAGGCGACTGCGTCCCGAGCAACATCCACTTCGATACAACCCGGGCCAACGTCCTTGTCCGCGGCGGCCAGCCGGTCGATCTGGTGATTGATGAAGCCTACGATCCGAGGTCGGAGCACCCGTTCAAGGGCAATATGGATGTCGAGAAGCTCGAATTTTTCATCCGGCAGAAAAGATCAAGGAAGATTCCTCTGGTCATGATAACGGTCACCAACAACAGCGGCGGCGGCCAGCCTGTATCGCTGAAAAACATCCGGGAGGTGAGCCGCATTTGCCGGACGCACGGTATTCCCTTTTTCCTTGATGCCTGCCGCTTCGCCGAGAACGCCTTTTTCATCAAACAGCGGGAAAAAGGCTGCGCAAGGAAGTCCCTGTTCGAAATCTCGCGGGAGATGTTTTCCTCCGTCGACGGCGCGACCATGAGTGCCAAAAAGGATGCTCTGGTCAATATCGGCGGTTTTATCACTCTGGCCGACGACATCCTGGCCCAGAAGCTGAAAAATGAGCTGATTATCGGCGAGGGCTTCCCCACCTACGGCGGCCTGGCCGGACGAGATCTTGAAGCCATCGCCCGCGGCCTCGAGGAAGTCTTGGAGGAGGACTATCTCGAGCATCGGATCGGCCAGGTGGCCTATCTCGGGCGCCTCCTCGATGAAGCCGGAATTCCGATTTATAAGCCGGTCGGCGGCCACGCGGTCTATGTCCTGGCCGACGAGTTTCTGCCCCATCTTCCGCGCGACCAGTTTCCCGGCTGGGCCTTGACCGTCGCCCTTTACCGGGAAGCCGGGATCCGCGCCGTGGAGATCGGCGGGGTGATGTTCGCCCGGAAGAAAAGCCGGCCGGGGAGGGAGTCCTACCCGAAGCTCGAAATGGTCCGGCTCTCGATCCCGCGGCGCGTCTACACGGTCTCCCACCTTCAGTATATCGCCGACGCTTTCGCCGCGCTCTCAAGGAAGCGCGACAAAATCCGCGGCTTGAGAATCGTCGAGCAATCTCCGCACCTCCGGCATTTCACGGTGCGGATGGAAGAGATTTAAAAAAGCCGGTCCTCAGCGGTTCGTCTTAGTCGAGATTCTGGCCGAAAATTTTGGATTTATAGAGTCATTTCACCCGGTAGAACCACATCAGGGGGAGCCAGAGCTGGTGGCCGTAAGGAATCTTCTTGTGGTTGACTAGGACTTCCGTCGTTTCCCAGTCGTGGACAAGGTTGAAGAGGGTGAACAGCTCTTCGACTTCCGCCGGGGTGTAGGTCGCCGAATGGCGGATCCATTCGCCGCTTCCTTCGACTTTGTATGTCGGATTCCGCTTGGCTAAGTCCACGGCTTTCTCGTAATCGGGGGTCATTTTTGGGCCGAAGACGAGAGTGATCTGGAATTCCCTGGCTTTTGTCCCGGGATAGAGAATATCCGCTAGCTTCTCTTCGATGGCTTTGTCGTCGGCCACGCTGTTTTCCTTGGTTCGATTCCGGATGTCTTCAATTCTATCAAAGGTCGAGGGATTGTCAACTCGGGCAGGTGTTCTCGGGATCAAGAGGTTTGGAAATCATGCGAAAGACGAGGGCGGGATCAGCCTTCGGCGGCCGACCCTTTCCTGGCGAGATATCGAGTGCGCTCCTTGTCAGGGGGCTTTCGGGCAAGGAAACCCACGCAGCGCCGAAATCCTCCCCGGCCGCCTGCCGAATCTCCGGTCGGGTCAGGGCTGGAGCCGCGCTCTTCCGCCGTCATTTTTTCGCTCTGCCCAAAAACCGGTCGTAGACAGCGAGACCGAGCATGGAGAGAATGCCGATCGCGGCGACGATCAGCCACATAGGAAGAGCGCGGACAGGCTCGCCGGCCTGATGGGGTTCGGAGATAAAAATTTCGAACAGACGGCCGCCGATCGGACCGCCGAAGATGCTGGCCAGAGCGATCGGCAGATTGGCGTAGCCGAGGTACAGACCCTCCTGTCCTTTGGGAGCGATGGCCCCGATGTATTCGTAAATCCGCGGCGAAGCCATCATCTCTCCCAGGGCCATCGAGGCGATGGAGACGACGAGAAAGATCCCCGCAACCGGGATGACCATCCCGGCGAGACCGATCTTCTGGGTCAGGTCGGAAAGAAAGAGTGCCGGCACGGCGTTGAGAAGCATGCCTGCGGTTGTCACTCCGGCTCCGAGGAGGATGGACCTGACCGGAGTCCATCTTTTGACGATCCGGGTGATGACGAGCTGCAGGGAGACGATCATCACCGGGTTGGCCAGCTGATAGATTTCGACCGGAGCTTGGGGGTCGATGAAACGCAGGAAAAGGGGAATGAGGTTGTAAAGCTGGATATAAAGAAACCAGAACAGCCCGATGACGATGATAAAGAACACGAACTTGAGGTTCCGGAGAACGATGAAGATTCCCAGGATCGCCTGCCCGAGGGTCTTCTTTTCGACCTTCTGCCCGTCTTTGATCCCGTCGCTCACGTACTGAGGCTCGCGGTAGAGAAAGACGACGACGGCCAGGCCGAGAAGGGCGAAAAGCGTCGCCGCATAGGTGAAGATCGCCGGGATGCCGAGGTTTGTCCGGATGAAGTAGGAGACGGCTCGGCCGGTGATCGAGCCGATGTTGATGACCATGTAAAAAATGGCAAAACCGAGCGTCGCTCGGAGGCCGGCGGTCTTTTGCACCGTGCCGGCGATGCAGGGCTTGACGATCGAGCCGCCGATGCCGATGAGGACGATCCCGAGGACGACCGGCAAGGTGTAATCCGGAGCCCGGTCGGCCGCCGCGCTCCGTATCCCCGGCCAGAACCGCTGGAGATTCCCCATGACGAGATAGCCCAGCGTGATCATGAAGAACGAGACGGTGAGCGACCGCTTGAAGCCGAATTTGTCGGCCAGAGTTCCAGAAAGTATGGGCAGAAAATAGATCAGCCCCCAGAGGACCGAACCGTTGAGGAAAGTGGCGAACGCAGGCCGCATGCCCAGCGTTTCATGAAGATAGATGACCATGAACGGCGCCATGGCGTAGTAAGCCGCCCGCTCGAAAAGCTCGATCGTGTTGGCCGTCCAGAAGGTCGAGGGAAATTTCTGTTTCGGCGAAACATTCGTCGCTTCGACCATGGAATACTCCTTTGTCCGGGTTTTCTCATCCGGTCAATCGGGTAAATTTTGACCCAAGGCGGGGGGAACAT
>CAZNVB010000154.1:0-13671 GCA_964576265.1 uncultured Eubacteriales bacterium
TTGGGTTGCCGCAGTCGAGATAGCGCTCTACGACCTCTTTGATGATCGGCCGGAAGTAGCGGCTCTGGTGCGGATTTTGGCCGCAGCATCGCTGTCGACGGGTCGGGGAACGTCTATGTGTCGGGTTACGCTTACTCGACCCAAGCCACGTTTCCTGTGACGACCGGTTCAGACCTGACCCACAACGGCGACAGTGACGCCTTCGTAGCCAAGATCTTCTATTTAGCCCCGTCCGGACATAAGCACGGCTTCGGTGACCTTGACGGCGATGGCTCGGCCAAAGTGGCCCTCGACTTCGGCGCGAGGTCTTCGCTCTCCTCCTTCGCCAGGAGCTCATCTTTGAGACGTTGGTGGAGAGGCTGGAAGGCCAGCGCCGCTCGGACTTTTCAGTTCTCTTCCAAGTTGACTTCCGCTGGCGCTCCGATTTTTTTATTCCCGACGACGGGGTGAGGCAAAATCGGTGCTCGAGAGATCATTCGGCCGACAGAGCAGAAAAACCAATCTCTTATCCTCTGCGCTGAGCCCCGATGATGTTATCCGGCTACGGCCGAAGGTCGAAACGGTCAAGATTCATGACTTTGTTCCATGCTTTTATGAAGTCCTGTATGAACTTCTCATGCCCATCATCACAGGCGTAAACTTCGGCCAGGGCTCGAAGCTGCGGATGATGACCGAATATCAAATCTACGCTTGTAGCGGTCCATTTGAGTTCACCAGTTTTACGATCGTAGCCTTCAAACATGGAGTCGTCCTCGGATTTTGATTTCCATATCGTGTTCATGTCGAGCAGATTCACAAAGAAATCATTGGTCAGTGTTTCAGGACGATGGGTGAATACCCCATGCTTAGAATTCTTATAGTTTGCCTTCAAGACCCTCATGCCGCCAACAAGAACCGTCATTTCAGGGGCAGTCAAAGTCAGTCGCTGGGCTTTATCTACCAATAGTTCATCAGGGCCCTCGCGGTACTTAGTTTTAAGATAGTTGCGGAAGCCGTCATATTGAGGCTCGAGATACCTATGGGTTTCAATATCTGTTTGCTCCTGCGAAGCGTCCACACGTCCTGGAGTAAAAGGAACGGTTACATTATAACCCGCTCTTTTCGCGGCTTCTTCGATAGCGGCGCCGCCACCCAAAACAATAAGGTCAGCCAGTGAAACTTTTTTTCCATCGCTTTTGGCCTGGGCTTCATTAAAATCTCGTTGTATCGCTTCGAGTTGGCCGAGCACCTTATGGAGTTGTTCAGGCATATTGACTTCCCAATCTTTCTGCGGATTAAGTCTAATACGGGCTCCATTAGCCCCGCCCCGCCTGTCCGAGCTTCTAAAAGTCGAGGCCGCCGACCAGGCCGTATAAACAAGCTCAGAGATTGAAAGTCCGGTAGAGAGGATCCTGTTTTTCAGTTCGGCAATTTCCTTGGCTTCAATAAGTGGATGGTGGACAGAGGGCAAAGGTTCATGCCAGGACTCTGCCTCTTTTGGGACCTCAGGGCCAAGCCATAATGTCCGTGGTCCAAGATCCCGATGGGTCAGTTTAAACCAGGCTTTGGCAAAAGCCTGGGCAAAATCTTCAGGATTTTGCAAAAATCGGCGCGATATCTTTTCGTAAACAGGGTCAAAACGTAGCCCAAGGTCCGTGGTTAACATAGTCGGTTTATGCTTTTTGTTCGGGTCGTAGGCATCGGGAATAATTTCAGGAGCATCTTTGGCGATCCATTGGTATTTACCCGCTGGGCTCTTGGTGAGTTCCCATTGGTATTTAAAAAGATTTTCCAAGAAGTTAATACTCCACTTTGTAGGAGTAACAGTCCAGGTGACCTCGAGTCCGCTGGTCACTGTGTCGGGTCCTTTTCCCGTTCCGAATCTGTTTTTCCACCCCAGTCCTTGGTCCTCGACAGGCGCAGCGTGTGGCTCAGGGCCTAAATAGGACTCGGGAGCAGCCCCATGGCACTTACCGAAAGAATGACCTCCGGCAATCAGAGCAACAGTTTCCTCATCATTCATGCCCATTCGTTCAAATATCTCACGGATATCCTTGGCCGCGGCAACAGGGTCTGGATTCCCGCCAGGTCCTTCGGGGTTGACATAGATCAGTCCCATCTGCACGGCCGCATAGGGCATTTCAATTTCACCTTTTTCATTGCGCCGCCTGTCTTCCAACCATTCAGCTTCTGGGCCCCAGTCGACACTGAAATCGGATTCCCACCAATCTTTGCGCCCCCCGGCAAACCCATAAGTTTTGAAGCCCATCGATTCTAAGGCCACATTTCCGGTCAGGACGATAAGGTCGGCCCAGGAGATCTTCCTCCCGTATTTCTTTTTGATGGGCCAAAGGAGTCTTAGGGCTTTATCCAAATTCACATTATCCGGCCAATCATGTAAGGGCGGGAAACGCAGTTGCCCGGCATTGGCTCCCCCGCGTCCATCGGCGATTCGGTAAGTGCCTGCACTGTGCCAGGCCATCCGGATAAATAATCCCCCATAATGCCCAAAATCGGCCGGCCACCAATCTTCTGATTTGGTCATCCGCTCCCGGAGATCCTTCTTCACTTCTTCAAGGTCAAGGCTTTTGAATTCCTCAGCGTAATTGAACTCCTTACCATAGGGATTGTTTTCCGGCGGGTTCTGGTAGAGAATCTTCAAATTCAAAAGGTCAGGAAACTTTTCCCAGATTGATTTTCTTTGAGTGATCGTTTCTTTTTTGGCCTTATTCATCTTCGCCTCCCGAGTAAAAATTTTTTGACCCAAGGGGTCTCTGTTTTCAAAAAAGTTCTCTCTTTTTGCATTTGTCGCAAATCCCTGCAAAGACGATCTTGGCATCAATCACGGTCAATTTATCCTTGAACAATTCTGGAATTTGGATCTCTTCGAGACGCTTATCATAAACATCCATAATCCGGTGACATTTCAGGCAATGAAAATGATGGTGTCGCCCCGTTACCCCGTCGTATCGCCTGACATCTTCATAATCCTCTACCGGTCGGGCAATACCCATCTCAACAAATTTTTGAAGGGTTCTGTTCACGGTATCAAAGGAAATATTGGCGAACTTCCTCTGAACTCTTTGAAAAATCTTTGTTGCTGAAGGATGATCGTTATGCTTAATCAGTTCTTTCCATATCTCAACCCTTTGAGGCGTGATCTTAAGTTCATAATTTTTACAGGTTTTAATGAATGCTTCCATAATAGAATCGATTGATTCCTTTTTCATATTAGTTATTATTTCAGAATTATTCTTATTTGTCAAGACAAAGATTGTCCGGGTTGGGCAAGAGATTTTGTTCAAATTGGTTGAAGTGGCAAGAGAAGAGCTGAATCCTCTACAAAAATTTCTTTTTATGGGAGGCACACCGTGCAAAGCGTATGGGAATAATAAGGAGTTGGCGGCATCAGAGTTATGGAAGAAAATAGAGGTAAGTGAGGAAGATCTGCAAAATATTGACAGGATCTTCCCCGAATTGGAATTGACAACAAGCAGGGGAAAAGTATAATTTTTCCATAGGAATCAAGAGAAGAACCCCGAGGGAATTCAGTTCATGACGTCAACTTGGAATCGGGGGTTAAAGATTCTTTAGGGAGGAACCATGAACCGCTTCCAAACAGCACTCAAACTCGGCCTGAGCTTTGCCCTTATCGCGCTCTTCGTCGCCTGCTCGTCGGGCAAAAAAACGGAACCTCAGGCTCAATCGGAGGGGTCCCGATCGGCGCTCGAAGAAAGCCCGGCTGTCGAGCGTTCGACCCCCGGCCCCGGAGGGAACGCGGCCCCTGGCGGCAACTGGGATCAGGCCTTCAAACTCGTCCGCGACACGATCCGCACCGAGCCATCTCGCTTTCCTCTGAAAACTCCCGAAGGAGTCCGCCGGGGCCGGAGCGGGAACTCGCTTGAGAAATCGCTCTTGCTGGCTCAGCTTCTTCGGGACCAAGGCTGCGTCGTCGAGATTGCCGAGGGCGAGCTCGACGAGGCGAGAGCAAGGGAACTCCTGGAGAGGATTTTCCCTCCTGCCGCTGAATTTTCTCGTAAGTCTTATGATAGGGGAGTCCGAACGTCGGCCCCGGCAGAGGACCCCAGGCTTGTCGCTGCCGTCAGGCGTCACTTCTGGGTCCGGATGAAGAGCGAGGACGGGTGGATGGACCTCGCCCCCGCCTTTCCCGGAGCCGAGGCCGGAAACGCCTTCGCTCTGCCCGAAAAAACTTACGACCCCTCTGATGCGGCGCTGAAAACGGAAGCCGCGCTGTCTCTCGAAGTCAGGACGGAAAGATCTCCGTCCGGCCGAAATGTCCTTTCCTGGGAAGGGATGCTCGAGCAGGTCGCCGACCAGCCGCTCTCTCTTTCGATCGTCGCCCGGTTCGAGCGTGCCGGGGGGAAGGGAGAGGAGGAAGGGGAGGAGGAAGAGGCCGGAATCGGCGGGCTTTTCGGCGGCCTGAGCGGAAAAAGCGCCGGCAAAAAGAAAGGTAAGACTGAAAAAATCCCGGCTTACCATGCGGTCCTCAACCTCGGAGAGGAAGTCCTGGTGGGCGAGAAATTTTTACTGGAAGAAGGAGCGGTCACGAGAATCGCTCTCCGGCTGAAGTTCGAGTCCTCCGGCGCGACCGTTTCCGAGTGCGAGCGGGTTCTCTTCGAAAGGAGCGAGAGAAGAAGAGAACCGCCCCTTTTCCAGAGACACGCCATCCTCATCTCGGCGAACCGGATCCCCGCCGAAGTCTGGCAGGGCCGGCTTGAAGAGATCTCGGACAAGTCCCTTCTTTCCGACGTCAAGTCCCGGGTCGAAGACATCAAGAAAACCCTGAAATCGAAAAAACTCACTCCGGAGGTTCTAAAAAACAGCCTGCAGCTTGAGGAGCGGCTCGGGCCCGGGCTCGGCCATCTCATCAACATGATTTTCGCCTCCACATCTGATGACCTCACGGAGAGGGAGGGGGCCGCCCTTTCCGTCTTCAGCTATTTCCCCGTGCCGCGCGTCCTCATCACTTCCTTCACCGGCGAGCGGGAATCATCGGAGGTGACGATCGACCTTCGCCAGGACCGCGTCGAGGCCGTTCCGCTCCCCGGGCAAGCGCTGGCGATGAAGCAAAATTTCCTCTACGGCCGGGGAGTGATGGAATCCATCCTCGAGGGAAAGCTCCTTGAGCTCCTGACGGGGAAGCCGTGCCTGACGACGGCTGCCCTGATGCGCGAGGCGGGACAGAAAAAGATCCCCCTCCGCTCCTATTCGCGGCTCGAGAAGGAGCGCCTCGAAAGGATCGGGTTGCCGCGGAGCGTGGCGGAAAAGGTTTTTTCCACCCTGGACTCCGGCCGGGTCGTCATTCTTCCGGAAAAGGCCGTCGAATGGCAGGGGCAAGACCGCTGGGCGTGGTGGGATGTTGACCCCGCGACCATGGAAACCATCGGCGTCCTGGATACCGGCCTCCACCAGGCGGTGGCCGAGTACACCATCCTCGAGACCGAGGGACCGCTCGAAACTGAGGCGGGCTATGTCATCGGGGCCATGGTCGGCGCCGTCGACACCTACTGGGTGCTTTCGGCTATGGTCCTCAAACACGGCGAGTTGAACAAGGCCGCCCTGGAGGAAGCGAAGGCCTATCTCGAGGAAATCAACGCCGTTATGTGCCCGGGGCTCGAAGTGAAAATTTCGCTCCCCCTCGAGCCGAGCGAGTGTTTTGACATCCTCGAGGACCTCCTCGGCCTGGACAATTATCGCGAAGCCGGGGTCGAGCTTTCGCAGGGCTGGTGCGGAAATTTCGCCGCGGGATTTGCCTGCGTTTCGAAATCGATTCTCATGTACTACCTCAGCCAGTATGAATGATAGGAAGGACACTCTATCGGAGTCGGCCCAACCTCAAAAATTCTGGGTCGCCAGGTCTTGGAAGGAGGATGCCCATGAGATTGAATTTTTTCAGGGCGCGACGGCGGATCTCGATCTTGGCTTTGATCATGCTAATGACCGCTCCTCTGCCGGCTCGCGCTCATCAAGCCAAGGAGAAGGAACCAAACGGTGAGCCCGCGCAGGCCTCGGCGCTTCCCTTGAATCAGGAAATTCAGGGATTCGTTAACGAGGAGGACGATGAGGATTGGTATGCCCTGACCATCCCGGCGCCGGGGCTCGATATCCTGGTCATCGAGGTCTCCGGCGTTTCCGGCATCGACTTTGATTTGACATTCTATGATGCCAAAAACCCGGATGACGAATTGGTCGAGATGGATGTGAATGAGGAAGGCGGGGGAGAGAAAATCGTCAGGATGAAGCAGCGGCCGGGGAAGTACTTGATCAAAGTCAGTGGCGATGAGTCAAACCCGAACGAGGCGTACACGCTTCGCGCCGGGAAGCCGACCAAGCCGCCCGCCTCTTCTGCCGAGGTCGCGCAGGCTCTCCGAAAGGCGCTCGATTTCCTTGTCTCGAAGCAGAAGCCGGAAGGAAATTTCGATGAGGACCATATCGGGAAATCCGGGTTGGCGCTGATGGCGATCCTCAGCGGGAAATGCACGGGCAAGGATTACTCAAAAAATATCCGGGCGGGCCTGAGCTTCCTCGAATCGGAATTTGATGCCGACCCTCTCTATGAAGGCGGACCGAAAGCGGCTTGGTCGAGAAGGAGGGGCTTTATGTATTCGCATGCGATCGCTACGCTGACGGTTATCGAAGCCCTGGTGGAGCTTAAAGATACAAAACTCAAGGGGATGGCCGAGGAGGCTCTCCAGGTCATCATCAAAGCTCAAAACACCGAGCATAAGCCCAAGGAGTTGGACGGTCCGATGGCAAAGGATCATATGGGCTACGGCGGCTGGCGCTATGATCCGGACGACACCGACAGCGACCTTTCCGTCACCGGCTGGCAGATCCTGGCCCTTCGGGCGGCCAAAAATACAGGTTTCGAAGTGCCCGATTGGTCTTTTGACCTGGCCGCAAGATACGTCCGCTCGCTCTACGCGCCGGAAGACGGGTCATTCGAATATCGAACGCCAGATGACGTCGGGGATTCCTGCGCCCGGGCCGGGATGGGGGCTCTCAGCCTGCAGCTTTGCGGTTATCCCGACGATCCATGCGTCAAGCCGGCGCTCCGGTTCATGCAGGACCACGCGCCGACTTGGAACTTCGAGGAACCTGGGGACGGCTATCCTTTCTACTACTGGTATTACGGGACACGGGCGATGCTGATCGCCGGCGGCGATGACTGGCGCATCTGGAAGGAATGGACCTGCCGGATGCTCGTCGATAACCAGAACAGCGACGGAAGCTGGGACGCCGCCCAGGACGAGGAAAGCGTGGGGACAATCTACTCGACGGCCCTCGGCGCCATGATCCTCGGATTCTGCTGCGGCCACTGGCCGGCCTACATGCCGAAAAGGGCCGAGCCGGCCTCCCTCCGGGTCGTCTTCGAGAAGGAGGCTGTCCAAGAGACCGCTCGCAATGTCGAGCTCATCCTCGACGCCTCGAACTCGATGTGGGGTCAGATCGGCGGAGAGGCCAAGATTGCCATCGCCCGCAGGGTCCTTGGCCAAATTATCGAGGGACTGCCAGAGACGATGAACGTCGGGCTCAGGGTCTACGGCCACAGGTACGGCCTGAACGACCCCAAGGCCTGCACCGACACGGAGCTTCTCGTGCCGATTCGCCCGGTGGAAAAAGCCAGACTCATCGACACCGTCAACAAGATCCAGCTCAAAGGGAAAACCCCGCTCGTCCATTCGGTGCTTGAAGCAATAAAGGATTTCGCGGCCATGCCCAACGGCTCGATCATCCTGGTCACGGATGGCATTGAAAGCTGCGGCGGCGATATCAAATCCATCGGCCCGGCCGTCAAAGGATCGGGGCTCGAGATCAAGGTCCATATCGTCGGCTTCGATATCACGGCGGCGGCGGAGCGGCAGGAGCTCGAGACGATCGCCAGATCGACGGAGGGGACGTATATCGACGCCCGCGATGCCGCAAGCCTTCTCTCGGCCCTCCGGCAGACTCTCCAGGCAGAGTTCGTCGTCCTCGACGCGAAGGGGAAGGAGGTGGCCAGGGGAGCGGTCGGCGGCCCGCCGGTTGAACTCAGGCCGGGCGACTACACGCTTCGCGTTCTCCTCCCGCCCCAACCGATGGAATTGAAAATCACGCTCAGGGAGGCCGAAAGTCTCGTCGTCCCCATCAAATAAGAGACGCGAATTCAGAGCTTGCGGAAGGAGACGGAGGCGAGGCCGAAAACCTTCATATAGCGCTCGTAGCGCGAAGCGGGAGCCGAGCCGCTGACGACGAACACCTTGCCCCCGTGACGCGAGAACGTCATCCGGACCTTGTAATTTCCCGGCGCGGCGAGGAGCGTGTCGAAGACCTGGCGCCCGGAAAACGTGCCCGTTTGGAACCGAAGGAGCTCAAGACCGTTGCCTTCCAGGTAGGCGCGGGCCCATTTTTCGAGGGCGACGGTCTCTGGGACACGGCAATAGGCGACCTCGACCTGAACTTCCTTCTCCGGGGCCCTGAGCAGGGCAAGCGAAATCATGTTCTGGTCGTCGTGCTCGAGCTCGTCGCGGGTAACGGTCAACGGCACTTCATCCCATGCGTCGGGAACGAGAAGCAGGAACCCGAGCTCCGGCCGGTCGAGGGGCTTGTCGTACTCGATCCTGACGAAATCTCGCCGCAGTTCTTCGTCGGAGAAGATGTTGTAGGTCGGCATGTCGGGGAAAGACTCTTGAGCGGCGGTTCTCCACGGCATCCCCGCGGCAAGCGCCGCGCAGAGAAAGGCGACGCAGACGGCTTTCGTTTTTCTGATCGACGGATCAGGGAACATCCTGGCCTCCTTCCTCCCTGAGCGAGCCCTCGAGGCGGCTCAGGACTTTTTGATAAATTTCGTCAAAGTTATCCCTGTTGAGGTGATAGACCTGCCCTTTATCCTTGAAATCCAATCAAAGGAGGATTCATGAAACTTCGGCTGCCCCGGTCTTCAAAACTCGAACCGCATTCTTTGCAGCTGAGGAACGGCTGGCCTCTTTTGACGCGGAGAACAGGGATAAAAAAAACGATCAGGTAATGGTCGATTCGCCTGAGATAAAGGGATGGGCGGCCGCACTCCGGACAAATCCGCGGGAACTGGTCGAGCGTTCTCGTCCGCGGACCGACGCCTCCGATAAAGAAGAACATTCGCCAGCGCCTTCGTCAACCGGCCCGCGTCAAACCGTAGGCCATTGACCATCAATTGTTTTCTATTATACCGATGAATGATATTCCTTTCAAACAATGAAGGAAGACGCATGAATTCGTGGAACCCCACCCACGAATGTGAACGCCTGGATGTTTTCCATTAATTGACATTTTTGCGAAGCGCCAAATAAAATAATTGCGTGAGAAAAGGAAGAGGTCAAATTCGCCTCCCTCATCGAGCGCGCTGGAGAGGGGGGGATTTCCGGCGGACGGCAAAAGGCCCGGCCGCCTGCCTGCTGGCGCTCTGCTTCCTGCTCGACCCGTTTGCCGGCTCTTTGCCGTGGCTTCAGCTTAGAAAGGCCATCGTCAAAAATGAAGTCAGGGAACATCTCAGTCGGGGAATCGAGGCCGAAAGCCTCGTCGTGCTCCGCTTCTCGAGAGAGAAGGCGAAGTCCCTGTTGCGCTGGGAGCATTCCGGAGAGTTCGAATACAACGGGGAGATGTATGATGTCGTCGAGTCATGGACCGCCGGCGACACCGTCTTTTACCGCTGCTGGCCTGACCGCGAAGAGACGGAGCTCAACAGCCGTATCCGAACGCTCGCCGCGCGGGCCTTGGCAGAAGCGGCGAGAATCGTCGGCCCGGCCGGTCCCCGGAGTTGGTCTTCCCGCGTTCTGTTCTGCCCGAGCACGGACAAAGGGAATCTCATCGTGCCCGGGTTGTCCCTGCAGACGGTCCGGGCGTTCTTTGATTTTTACTCTTCCATCGTCATCCCTCCTCCGACGCCGCCTCCAAAGCGTGGCTGAGCAAGCCGATCGTCGTTTGAGCGGGACGCCTCGAGCGCTTCCCGAAAACGGGACGCGCCCGGGAATCCCGCGAATTCTTTCAGGAGCTTCGGAGGAAAATTCATGAGAAAAGCGATCAGTTTTCTGTTTCTGCTCGGCCTTTCAGCCGGCGTTTATTCCCAGACGATCACGGTCAAGGACAAGGAAACCGGAGAGCCTCTGGAACTGGTTTCGCTGGCGAGTGAAACCCCCAAAGCAACGGCCGCGACAAACGCGGAGGGAAAAGCCGACATCTCGGCCCTCAAGGGCTCGGAAAAAATCGTCATCAGCCGGCCCGGCTACAGGACGGTGGTGATGAGTTTCGCGGAACTCGAGTCCCTGTCTTTTGAACTGACGCTCGTGGCGACTTCGTTCGCCCGGCACGAGGTGGTTGTTTCGGCCTCGCGCTGGCGTCAGGATTCGGGCGACGTGCCGGCCAGGATCGTTTCCATCTCGACCGAGGAGACGGCCCTGCAGAATCCGCAGACGGCGGCGGATCTATTGGCGATTTCGGGCGAAGTGTTCATCCAGAAAAGCCAGCAGGCCGGCGGGAGCCCGATGATTCGGGGGTTCGCCACGAACCGCCTGCTTTATTCCGTGGACGGCGTGCGGATGAACACGGCCATCTTCCGCGCCGGAAACATCCAGAACGTCATCTCCCTGGACCCGTTCGCCGTCGAGCGCACCGAAGTGCTTTTTGGTCCCGGTTCCGTTATCTACGGAAGCGACGCCATCGGCGGAGTGATGAGCTTCGAGACGCGGACGCCGCAGTTTTCTTTGACCGGCGAACCCTCGATCAAAGGCGGGGCCGAGGCCCGCTATTCGTCGGCCAACAGCGAGAAGACGGGCCATTTTCACCTCAACGCCGGCTGGAAAAAATGGGCCTCGGTGACAAGCATCAGCTCGTTTGATTTCGGCCACCTGCGGCAGGGGAGCCACGGACCCGACGATTATCTGAAACCTTTTTATGTCGAGCGCCAGGACGGAGTGGACCGGGTAATCACCCAGGACGACCCGCTCCTTCAGATTCCCTCGGCCTACTCGCAGGTCAATATGATGCAGAAGGTGCGTTTCCGGCCGGACGAAGAGTGGGATTTCCAGTACGCATTCCACCACTCCGAGACTTCCACGTACGGGCGGTATGACCGGCATTGTCGGCTCCGGAAGGGAATCCCCCGCTACGCCGAATGGAACTACGGCCCCCAGAAGTGGATGATGAACAACCTGACGATCTCCCACCGCGGCGCGAACGCCGCCTACGACGAGATGACCCTCCGCCTGGCGCAGCAATCGTTTGAAGAGAGCCGGATCGACCGCTCCCTGAACGACGTCACGAGGCATGTCCGGGTCGAGGAGGTCGATGCGTATTCGGTCAACCTGGATTTCACGAAATCCGTGGGGAAAAAGAACGTCCTGTTTTACGGGCTGGAATATGTGAATAACGATGTGACTTCGACGGGCACCGACGAAAACATTTCCACGCGCGTCAGCGTTCCCGGCCCGGCGCGATATCCCCAGGCGAGGTGGCAGTCGATCGCCGCTTATGTCAGCGACCAGTACCGGTTTTCCGACCGGTTTCTGATGCAGGCCGGGCTGCGCTACAATCAGTTCAAGCTCGACGCCGAGTTCGACACCACGTTTTACCCCTTCCCGTTCACTTCGGCCCGGATCAATAACGGGGCGCTGACGGGAAGCATCGGCGGGGTGTACCGGCCGTCGGCCTCCTGGGTGGTCAGCGCCAACCTGGCCACGGCATTCCGTTCCCCCAACGTGGACGACATGGGCAAAGTCTTCGATTCCGCGCCGGGCACGGTGACGGTGCCCAATCCCGATCTGGATGCGGAGTATGCGTATTCGGCCGACCTGGGGATTGCCAAGGTCTTCGGCGATGCGGTGAAAATGGATTTGACCGGCTATTACACATCGCTCAAGAACGCGCTGGTTCGACGCAACTTCACACTTAACGGAATGGAGTACATCATGTACGACGGCGTCCTGAGCCGGGTCCAGGCCATTCAAAACGCCGCGGTGGCGAACGTCTACGGCATTCAGGCGGGAATCGAAGTCCAGCTTCCCTCCGGCTTCAGCTTCTCCTCCGATTTCAATTATCAGGACGGAGAAGAGGAGCTCGACGACGGGAGTCTCAGCCCTTCGCGGCATGCGGCCCCCTGGTTCGGAGTTTCGCGAATCGCCTACGTTGACAAAAAAGTCAGCCTGCAGCTCTGCCTCGTCTATCAGGGAGAGTTCAAGCACGAGGACCTGGCAGAAGAAGAGAAGGCCAAGACGGAAATCTACGCCCTCGATGCGGATGGAAACACGTACGCGCCCGGCTGGCACACGCTGAATTTCAAGGCGATGTATCGTTTGTCGGACAATTGGCGGGTCAGCGCCGGGATCGAAAACATCACCGACGAACGATACCGTCCCTACAGTTCCGGGATTTCGGGCCCGGGGCGGAATTTCGTCCTCTCGCTGGGCATCAATTTCTGATAATTTCTAATCCGCGACTTGGCGTAGATAATTTTGGAGGAACTTCTCGATTTCGACGAGGAAGCGTCCGATATCTCCGAGATCCTCAGGAAGCTTTCGGCGGCGGCCGGAAATTATTTCAAACTTGAGACGAAGAGATCAAAAGCCCGATGTCCAGGTCGGCGGCTTGCCGGATTTTGCAAGGAACCCCATCCAGGAAGCGCAGCCCGGCATCCTGATTGGAGCCGAAAAGATGGGCGAGGCGTCGTCAATCAAATCAAGGGGGATCTTGAAGCTGAAATGGCTTGACATTCCCTTTGTGAATTGTTAAGACCTGACCCCTTATGAGAAGAGTCGCGCTACTGGCGTTATTGGCGCTCCTGGCCGCAGGCGTCGCGGCCTGCTCACGCGGCCTGCGGCTTCCCGCTGGCTTTAAGGACCACGGCATCGCCTCGCCCGTGGGGACGTCGGCCTGGGGCGGCACCGTCGCGACCGCGGATGCCCGCGGCCGCCGCTTGGTTTTCATTAAATTATGGAGTGGCGGCAACACGTCGTCCTACCTCTTCATCGATGCCGAGACGGGGAAAACGAAACAAATTTCGCCCGGAATTCCAGGCCTCGGTGCTTATCTTGTCTTCCTTTCTCCGGAAAATAAAATTTACGACACGATGGGCGAGTGGTTTCTCGAGATCGACGTCCCGACGCGCGCCATCCGCCGCATCGGCCGGATTCCCTCCGGCATGGCCCTTTCGTTCACCATGGACGAACACGGTGTGATCTATGCCGGCATCTATCCGAGCGCTACGCTGGTTTCGTACGATCCCCGCTCCAAAAAGTACACGGACCACGGCCAGTTGAACAAGGAGAGCTGGCCGCAATACCTGCGTCCGCTGGCCCTCGATGACCGGGGCTGGATTTACGGCGGGATCGCCATCAAGGCCGGGCAGGTCGTGGGCTACAATCTCGCCACGGGCGAGAAGAAGGCCTTTGTCCCGGAGGCCGACCGAGGCAATGGAGAGGGCTTGGTTTATCGTGGGAAGGACGGAAAAGTGTATGCCAAAGCGCCTGGATGGGGCTGGCACGCGCTCTCGGGCGGAATCGCGACTCCCGTCGATGCTCCCGCGGAACGCGCGCCCGACCGGCCGACGGACGTTTTCCCCGACGGCTCGCGCTGCGTCGATTTCGATGTGCACAACCGCACCCTGCGCATCCTGGAGAGCGGCGCGGCCGAGCCCCGCGAGGTCAGGTTCGACTACCAGAG
>CAZNVB010000155.1:0-3219 GCA_964576265.1 uncultured Eubacteriales bacterium
AAGCAATATGGCATCATGATCAAACTTCACGTCAAGAACTCTCTGCGCCTCTGCCTGTTCCTGCTTGGGGTTCTGACCCTCTCAGCCCAGGCGCCGGACCGCGAGCCGCTGGCGGACGAGTGGGGCTACCGGCCCGCCGACGGCTCCACGGTCGCGGTCAATCCGCCGTCTCTGAGCTGGGTCCACGAAAAAGGCGCCGCCGGATACATCGTCGAATGGGCGAATAACCCGTCGTTTAACGGCGCCCTCTCGGTCGGCGATCTCAAGTGGAGCGTCTATACCCACTCCAAGGTCCTCCAGCCGGGAAGATATTTCTGGCGCTACCGTATCCGCGCCGCGGACGGCCGCCTCTCTCCCTGGAGCCGAACGCGGAGTTTCATCGTCCCGGCGAACGCTGTCCCCTTTCCCCAGCCGACAATGGATGAGATGAGGCGGCGCATTCCCAAAAACCACCCCCGGCTTTTTCTCCGTCCGGAAAGCCTGCCTCGGCTCAAATCCTGGGCGGAAGGCGGCGGCCGCGCGCACTTCCAGAAGATCATCGACCGGGCGAATGAACTACTGACCGCCGAACCGACTCCAGAACCCGAGGTGCGGGCCAGCGCCTATGATCCGAAAACACAGCAATACTGGTGGTCGAACCGCGTCCAGACAATCCAGGCGCTTCAGGAAGCCGAGATTCTTTCTTTCGCCTGGCTTCTCACGGGCGAAAAGAAATACGGAGAACGGGCGCGGGATTTCACCCTGCGGCTGGCCGCCTGGGATCCCGACGGGCCGACGAATTTCGAGCTCAACTGCGAGGCGGCCAAACCGATGCTCCACCGCCTGGCCCGGGCCTACGACTGGGCCTGGCCGTTGTTCACCGAGAACGAACGCGCCCGGATCCGGGCGGTCATGCTGCGGCGGGCCGAGGACGCCTGGAAAAGCGGCGAAGTGCTCGAGGGAGTCGGCCACCTCAACCAGCCCCACGGGAGCCATGCCAATCGGACCTGGCATAAGCTCGGCGAATACGCCATCGCCGTCTCCGGAGAAACCCCTGAGGCCGATCGTTTCCTCGACTATGCGGTAACCAAATTCTTTGCTGCCTATCCGGTCTGGTCGGACGACGACGGCGGTTGGCACGAAGGGCTCTCCTATTTTGCCGGATACATGTCGAAGATCACCTGGTGGCTCGAGGCCTGGAAGATTCCCCTCGATCCGGGCGAACCCGTTCTGGCGTTTCTCTGGAGTGACGCGCCCGCAGTAACGGCCAAACCTCCGCTCGACCTTCCGCCGTCCAGGGTCTTCCGGGGCACCGGGGTGGCGATTCTCAACACCACCCTGCTCGATGCCGCAGACAACGTCCAGATCCGCTTCAAGTCGAGTCCGATGGGCCGCTGGAGCCACGGCCACGAGCCGCACAATTCCTTCACTCTGGATGCCTACGGCGAAGCCCTACTCGTGAACAACGTCTATCGCGACCTCTACGGAACTCCCTTCCATAAGGACTGGGTGTGGTCTACGCGTGCCCAGAATGCCCTTCTCGTCGACGGTTTCGGCCAGAAGCCGCATTCCGCCGACCTAGGCGGCCGCATCGTCAAGTGGGATTTTCAGGAAGGATTGGAATACCTGGTCGGCGACGCAACCGCTTCCTATGAGGGCCGGCTGAGCAAGGCGCTGCGTCATCTTGTCTTCGTCAAGCCGGATTTGATCGTCCTGGCCGATGAAGCGGAGGCGCCGAAACCGAGCACTTATCAATGGATGCTTCACGGTCAGGTCCCCTTCGATCTGAACGAAGACGGGCAGCGCCTGGTGCTCGAGCGGGAGAAAGCGGGCGTGGTGGCGGATTATGTCTCCGAGCGGCCGCTCAAGATGCGCCAGTGGACGGGCTATGAGCCCGAGCCTGATTACGCCTATCTGGCCTCGATCAAGAGCCCGGGCATCCCGCCGCAGTGGCATGTGGAAGCGGCCAGCGGCGAGGCTGCGGAGTCCACCTTCACGCTTACGGCGCTGAGGCCTTACAAAAAGGGACGCCGGCCGGCCTCCGCCGTCGCAGTCGAGAGAACCGCCGCCGGCCTCTCCATTTCCGTGAGCACTCCCGAGCAGCCGGAGGTCACCGTGGCTTTCGACCTGAGCGGAAGCCGCGAGTTTGTTCGGGTTCGGTCGGGAAGCCGGGAATGGAAGGTCAGGCGTCCGGAATAGTCCCGCCGAAGCGTCGGCCCGGCTGTTTACAAAAGAATAGAATTCGTCAAGAATAAGAGCGATGAAATCAAAATCCGCTCCGGATTCCGCGGCCCGGATCCGACGGTTGCTCAACAGCCAGAAGTTGGGCGTGCTGGCCACGCAGGAATCGCGGCGGCCCTATCAGAGTCTGGTGGCGTTCGCTTCGTCCAACGACCTGAAGCACATCTACTTCGCCACCGAAAGCAAGACGAGGAAGCACTCCAACCTGATCAAATCCCCCGGAGTCTCCATGCTCTTAGATGACCGCCGCAACGTCGCGGACGATTTCCTCCGCGGAATCGCGGTGACCGCTCTGGGCAGAGCCGAGCCGGTCAAGCCCCGCTCGCTGAAGAACGCCCGGGCTCTTTTTCTCCGGAAGCATCCCACTCTGGCCGGCTTCCTCGATTCGCCCTCCTGCCGGATGTTTCAAATCAAGGTCAAAACATACGTCCTGGTCACCGAATTTCAGAGAGTCGTGGAATACATCCCCGGTCGGCGACCCTCGGCTTGAGAGCCCGACCGTGGAAAGACACGGCGTAAAATCATTTGCCTGCCGTCCGAAAATGAGATATTTTTACCGGAGAGAATAACTCCCATGCGCAGGCGAATATTTTTAAAGAGTCTGGCGGCCGGCGCCGCGGGCGCGGCCGGCACGATCGCCGCCCGGGCAGGAGCGCCCGCTTCCGGGATCCGCCGCCATTCATTTCCAAGAGAGAGGAGCAGGCAGATGGAACCTCCACCGCCTTCCGCCGAAATCACCCCCCGGGCCCTCGCCATTCACGGAAAGGCGATCATCATCGACGGGCACAACGATTCGCTCATCGAGCACCGGGCCCGGAAGGAATCCCTGGACCTGGCTCCGGACTGGCCGTCCTACCAAGTGGATTTGCGGCGGATGAAAGCCGGCGGGTTGACCGCCGTGAACTCCATGGTCGGCGACGACGACCTCGTCGAAGGCCTTGATCTCTGGTCGGGAATGTACGAAAACCTGGAAAAGCACCCCGGCGATTTCCTGCTCGT
>CAZNVB010000156.1:0-2071 GCA_964576265.1 uncultured Eubacteriales bacterium
GCAGTAATGTTGGCCACATTATCGGCATCATAGCGGAAACGGAACCGCAGACGGTCGCCGATTCTGTTTTCATACGTAAAGTAAGCGCGACGGAAGGCGAAATAGCTATTCTTGGCCGCCGAGGTGATGGGTCCGTCATTCGTCAAAAAGTTCGTGTAATCGAAATAGATCGTGGTGTTGAAAGTCTGCTGTGCCTGGGAAAGACCTGCCAGGAGCAGGACGAGACTGAGAATCATTCCCATTCTCTTTGTCTGACTTCGTTTCATCAGTCGTACTCCTTGATTTTCGAATTTTCTCGCCCTCAGGCCGCCTCCGATTCTTCAAACCCGGTCGCCTGAATCGCTTCCGGGGTCTTGGCCGGCCGTCTGACCGGAGACTTGACCTTTTGGCGAGAGACGAGATTAGCTGTCCAGAGTTAAGATTGGATAAAGATCCGGTCAAAAATCGATGAAATTTTGGTATACTGATCGGGTAAGGATCAGGCTGGAAGGAGAAAACGATGAGCTTTTTTTTCACCGTCGACGAGATTTTTGCTCTGGCCGAACAGATCGAACAAAACGGTGAGCGGTTCTACCGACGAGCGGCCGAAAAAGTCAAAGAGAAAGAAGCGCGGCAGCTCCTCCTCAAGCTGGCGGATTTCGAAGTCGAACACGGAAAGGTCTTTCGCACCATGCGCGAAGAATTGAGCGAAGCCGAGCGCAGGTCCATAACTTTCGATCCGGCCAATGAGACGGCTCTCTATCTCAGCTCTCTGGCCAGGATCAGCATTTTCCCCCAGGGGGAAGCCGACCCTTCGGAGCTGAAGGATATTTTCCAGACGGCGTTGACCGCCGAGAAAGACTCGATCGCGTTTTATCTTGGGATGAAAGAGCTTGTCGAAACCTCGAGTGGGAAAGAAAAAATCGAGGAGATCATCAGAGAAGAGATGCGGCATATCCGCCTTCTGGGCGAGCGTCTTGTCGGGTTGAGATAATCGGGCCTGTTTCTCGCCCCTTACGGCGCGACCATGCGCCGAATAAAGAACATCGGCCGCATCAATCGGACGAACGATCTCGAAGCGAGACCTGGCGGCGACCCTTAGAATCCCCGCCGCTTTTTTCTCGCTTTCCTCGAGCCCAGGATACCGCCCTGCAGGAAGAGGCCGGCACCGAGAACAAAGCCGAAGTTGTACCAACCGCCGTTATTGTGGACTTCGTAAAGACGCACATTTTTGGTGAAGAGCGAAATGATAAAAGTGATCGGCGAAATGAGGCCGTGCCACAAGCCTTCCCAGAAGCCGGAGATTTTTCCCTCCGGGCCGGGTGTTTTCTCCGCGGTGTTGGGACCGGGGGCGCAGCTGGAAAGAGCCAGAGTCAGAATAAGAATCAAAGCGAGGGAGATAAATCTTTCCATGTTCCTCCCCTACTCTTTGGTCTAAGGGCCATTCGATTCTCTTATACAGCCAGCCCCCCCGGCTGTCAAGCTCCGGAACTGTTTCTTGACGACACCCCCGCTTGTCAAAATGGCTCCTCGGCCAGGACTCGAACCTGGAACCTAGTGGTTACAAGGGCCCCAAAATTTCTTCTGGGCTTGGACTATCTCTTCACCCGCCTCACGATCATAAGAGGAGGGTGTCGGGCGCTTCCCCTGAATTCAATTCAGGGTACGAGCCTAAGCTCTAGTCTCTGCACCTTCCCTGACCATCCCGTTCTGGTCAGGGCTTGGCTCAGGGTTACCGTTTCCCTCATTCTGAGGAAGGCAGGCTTCCCTGAATTCACCCGATTTTTCAGCCACGATTTCTCGTGGAAGCTGCAATTATACAGCCACCCGCTCTGCCGATTGAGCTACCGAGGAGCAGGCGCTTCTAATTTAGCATGGATAACGGGAATTTTCAATTGCTTCCGGGTAATTCATGGGTTTTGGCCGATTCGATCCTTCGCTTTGATGCGTTCTCTTGCCTGATTCTATCAGAAGCGGTAGCCGGCCTGTTTGGCCATCTTGCGATAATCGTCGCCCCACATCTCGACGATTTTGCACATTTCATAGAGCCTGGACCTCAGCCGGACGCCGATCCGGTCGACCAGCGTATCGC
>CAZNVB010000157.1:0-5413 GCA_964576265.1 uncultured Eubacteriales bacterium
GTACAACCCCGCCCAGCCGCGAAGGATTCCGGCGTTCTCGAGCCCCGGAACCAAGCACACAGCCGCCTCGACCACTCTTTCCAAAAAAGAGCGATCGACATGAAGATGAAAACTCGATGGTTCGTCAGGATCGCTCATTCCTAAGATCAGGCCCGGATCGGCGCCGCGGAGATAGAATCCCGCATCCTGATCGATGATCATCGGTATCGGCCGGGGGAGCTCCTCGAAGGCGGCCGTGACAAAAGCCTGACGCCGGAACGGCTTGACAGGCAAAGAACAGCCGGCAAGACCGGCGACTTCAGCCGCCCATGGGCCGGCGGCGTTGACGACTCGTGAGGTCTGAATAAAGCCCTGTTCGGTCTCGACGCCGCAGATTCGATTGCCCTCGATTCGGATTCCAGTCGCCGCCGTCATTTCTTCGATCCGGACTCCATGACGGCGGGCCGCCTCGGCGAATCCCATTGTCGCCAGATAAGGGTCTGCGTACCCGTCGGTGGGGCAAAAAGTCCCGCCGATTATTTCCGCCGTGTTCAAATAAGGCCAGCGCAACTCAATATTTTTGCGCTCGAGAATTTCGACCGGAACCCCGAGAAGGCGCTGGAGGCGCGCGGAGCGCCTAAACTCCTCCCAGGTTTCCTCTTTGCGGGCGAGAAAAAGGTATCCGGCGCGGCAGAAGCCGATGTCAACTCCGAATTCCTCCTCGAAGCGCTCAAATACGCGAATCGATTCCTGGGAAAGGCGGATGTTGGCAGGATGAGAGAACTGCTGTCGGATACCGCCGACGCTCAAGCCCGTCGAGCCCTGGGCGAGAAGACTCCGCTCGAGAAGAATGATATCGGTGAGCCCTTGTTTAGCCAAATAGTAGGCCGCGGCCGTCCCCATGATTCCGCCGCCAATGACAACAACGGCTGCGCTGTCTTTCCAAAGCGCCATCGGTCGACTCAAGCCAACGAAATTTCGACTTTTTATCATACAGCGAAACCTTCCCGGCTTCCACAGAAGCGGCACGAAGAACAGAAATACCGAGAAGACCGAGTCGAGATCACCGAGCAAGGCCATGCCGTCACCTTGTCCACGAGATCGTCCGCCGCGCCGGGCTGAAGGAGCAGGCCAGAGCGAAAACGAGCCGGCAAGGTTGAAATGGACGGCAAAAAAAAATAAGATAAAACTCTTTTTATCAAGATAACCGAGCACACTTTGGAGAGCTCGTGGCCATCGAAAAAGGGAGATTGCTCATGAAACTCAATCGCTTTGGGATTTCGGTTTTGATCGCCTCTCTCTTTTTAAGTCTGGCCGTCTTTTCCGCTTGCCGGGGAAAAAAGCCGGCGGCCGACCTTGTCCTGCTCAATGGGAAGGTCGTCACGCTCGACCCGGCCATTCCTCAAGCCGAGGCTCTGGCCGTCGTTGGCGAAAAGATCGCAGCCGTCGGGCGCTCCAAAGACATCAAGGCCTACATCGGGGCCTCGACGAAGGTCGTCGACTTGCAGGGGAACTTGGCCGTCCCCGGTCTCATCGACAGCCATCTCCATTTTAGCGGAGTGGGGGAGGCGAAGGCGATTCTCGATCTGACCGGAGCGAAAAACTGGGATGAAGTCGTGAGCCTTGTCCAGGCAGCCGTCCAGCGGGCCAGTCCGGGGGAGTGGATTCTCGGGCGCGGCTGGCATCAGGAAAAATGGGACTCTGTCCCCGAGCCGAGCGTCGATGGCCTCCCGTTTCATCACCGACTGAGCGCCGTCTCGCCGGAAAACCCTGTGCTTCTGACTCACGCCAGCGGCCATTCCTGTCTGGCTAACGCGAAAGCGATGGAGCTTGCCGGGATCAGCAAAAAAACATCCGATCCGCCGGGGGGTGAAATCGTCCGGGACGGAAGCGGACTTCCGATCGGCGCCTTTCGTGAAACTGCCCAGGGACTTGTCCGGAGAGCCCTGGCCTCCGACAGACAGAAAAGAAGTCCCGAACAAATTCGAGAGGAAGAAAGGCGATCCGTCGCTCGCGCGGCCAAGGAATGTCTGGCCAAGGGGATCACGAGCGTCCATGACGCCGGCGTCTCTTTTGAGACAATCGACCTTTATAAATCGCTGGCCGAAGAAGGGAAACTCGGTGTTCGAATCTATGCCATGATCGGTGTGGGCAATGAAGTTCTGGCCAGACGCATCAACGAATACAAGATCATTGCCGCCGGGAATCATCATCTGACCGTTCGTTCGATCAAACGGCTGATGGACGGCGCACTCGGAGCTCATGGCGCCTGGCTCCTCGAGCCCTACAATGACCTGCCGACATCGAGCGGACTGAATACCATGTCCGTCGAGGCGCTAAAAGAAACGGCCCGGTTGGCTATTGAAAATGATTTCCAGCTCTGCACCCACGCGATTGGAGACCGGGCAAATAGGGAAGTCCTGAATGTCTATCAAGAGGTCTTTGCCGCGCACCCGGGAAAAAAAGACCTGCGCTGGCGCATCGAACATGCTCAGCATCTCCATCCGGACGATATCCCTCGTTTCGGCAGACTTGGGGTCGTGGCCGCGATGCAGGGAATCCACTGCAGCTCGGACGGCCCCTGGGTGGTCAAGAAACTTGGGGAAGAGAGGGCAAGAACAGGCGCCTATGTCTGGCGGGAGCTTCTGGAGACAGGCGCGGTGATCGCGAACGGCACAGATGCTCCGGTCGAGGATGTTGATCCCATCGCCTGTTTTTATGCTTCCGTGACAAGAAAAATGAATACCGGGGAAGACTTCTTTCCGGATCAGCGGATGACGAGGGAAGAGGCGCTTCGCTCATACACGATCAACGGCGCCTATGCCGCTTTTCAGGAGGACATCCTTGGGTCTTTGTCTCCCGGGAAGCTGGCCGACATCACCGTTTTTTCCCGTGATATTTTGACCGTTCCTGAGGATCAGATTCCTGAGACAACGGTAGTTTACACGATGCTCGGCGGGAAAATACTCTATCAAAAATTGGCCGACAAGGCCGAATATTTCTTCGCCTTTGAGGACTGAGAGGCAAAAGGAGGATCTGAGGATGGGCGGTTTTTTCGGCGTCGTCTCAAGGGAAGATTGCCTCAATGACCTTTTCTACGGGACGGATTATCATTCCCATCTCGGGACCAAGCGAGCCGGCCTGGCCGTGGTTCAGCCGGAGGGAATTGTTAGGGTTATCCACAGCATCGAAAACGACCAATTCCGCTCCAAGTTCGATGCTCACCTCGGCGCTCTTCACGGACGCAGCGGGATCGGAGTTATCAGCGACACCGACAATCAACCGGTCCTGATTCGCTCCCATCTCGGCTATTTTGCCATCGTCACTGTAGGGGCCGTCAAAAACGCCGAAGAACTGACCCGACGCGCTTTCCAGAGCAGGCGGGTTCATTTTGCCGAAATCAGCGGCGGCGAGATCAGCCCAACCGAGCTCGTCGCCTCGCTGATCAGCCAGGAAGGGTCGTTTGAGGCGGGCATCGTGTCGGTCCAGGAGTCGATCGAGGGATCCTGCTCGCTCCTGATTCTGACGGAAAAGGGAATTTACGCCGCCCGCGACAAGTGGGGACGGACGCCCGTCGTCATCGGAAAAAAAGACGGGAGTTTTGCCGTCGCCATGGAAACCTGTTCTTTTCCCAATCTCGGTTACCGGACGGAAAAATATCTCGGACCGGGAGAGGTCGTCTTTCTTTCCGAAGACGGATATGAGCCGAGGATCGCCGGCCATGATTATCTTCAAATCTGCGGCTTTCTCTGGGTCTATTACGGCTATCCCGCTTCGAGCTACGAGGGGATCAACGTCGAATGGGTGCGCAACCGCTGCGGCGCTTTTCTCGCCCGGCGAGACCCGATCGAGATCGACTTTGTGGCCGGAATTCCGGATTCGGGGATCGGCCATGGCCTCGGCTATGCGGCCGAAGCCGGAGTTCCTTTCCGGCGGCCCTTCGTGAAATACACGCCCACCTGGGCGCGGAGTTTCATGCCTCAGAATCAGGCGGTCAGAGACTTGGTCGCCAGGATGAAGCTCATCCCTATCCGAGAGCTCATTGCCGGGCAGAGGGTCCTATTTTGCGAGGATTCGATCGTCCGAGGGACTCAGCTGAAAGATACGATCCAAAGGCTCTATGATTTCGGAGCGCTCGAAGTCCATATGAGGCCGGCCTGCCCGCCGCTCGTCTACGGCTGCAAATACCTGAATTTTTCGGTCTCCAAATCAGAATGGGATCTGGCGGCTCGCAAAGCCATCCGGGAGATCGCCGGCGAAAAAGCCGGAGACCTGAGGGAGTTTACGCGGCCCGGCTCGGACATGTACAAAGCCATGGAGGAAAGAGTACGAAGACGGCTGAACCTGACGACTCTCCGCTATCAGCTCCTTGAGGATCTCGTCGCCGCCATCGGCCTGCCCAAAGAAAAAATCTGCACCTTCTGCTGGGACGCGACCGAGCAGCGTCAGAAACCGATTCCCTTCTGATCCGGGGAATACTCTCAGCCGAAAACTCGAAATTGCCCACCTTGCTTTCCCCAGACATATAAAAGCGCTGACTCGTCTTTCGGCTTAGGAAAAACTCTTGAGCTTTTCGCTCATTTCCGGAGCCTTGAGTTTTTGCAGGGCCTTGGTTTCGATCTGTCTGATCCTCTCCCGGGTCACGCGGAGCTGCTCGCCGACTTCCTCTAACGTGTAATCGATATTGGTTCCCAGCCCGAATCTCAGACGAATGACCTCGGCTTCGCGCTCGGTTAAGCTCTCGAGAGCCTTCTCGATCTGCCGTCGCAAGCTGGAGTGAATGACCGTATCGGCCGGAGTCGGCAGGCTGGAATCTTCAATCAGATCGCTGAGGGACGATTCCTCATAGGGACCGAGAGGAGTCTCAAGAGACACCGCCTCCTGCGTGTTTTGGAGGATTTCGATGAATTTTTTCTTTTCCATCCCGAGCAGCTGGGCGCTCTCGGTTACGGACGGTTCTCGCCCCTTTCTTCTGATAAAATCCTGGGTCAGTTTATTCAGCCGCTGGAGCGTCTCCGTCAGATGAACCGGGATGCGGACGGTCCGGGACTGATCGGCGATTGCCCGGGTGATCGCCTGCCTGATCCACCAGGTCGCATAGGTCGAAAACTTATGCCCGAGCCGATAGTTGAAGCGGTCGACGGCCCGCATCAATCCGATATTTCCTTCCTGAATGAGGTCCAAAAATTGCAGGCCGCGGTTCTGATATTTCTTGGCAATGGAAACGACAAGCCTAAGGTTGGCGGCGATAAGCTCCTTTCTCGACTCGTCCCGCAGAATCTTGGCCTGGATCATCTTGGCGATAAAGATTGAAGCCTCGGAAGCTTTTCCTTTCCGGCCCGTTCGGCTCAGCTCACGAGCTCGAGCGATGATCCGATCGGTCAGCGACTCGACTGTTTCCGGTCGAAGCTTAGAATTCTGAAGAAGCCTCAAC
>CAZNVB010000158.1:0-2255 GCA_964576265.1 uncultured Eubacteriales bacterium
TGACATCCATTTTGTCGGGATTTATATTTCTTAGCGATGGTTGAGCCATGGTCGAATGGGAAAATGACAATGAGGATCCACTCTCAGCTACCGCAGCTGAAAAGGAATTTCTTTTATTTTCCACTCGATCGTCAATGATTAGGCTGAGGGATGTGCGGTCCATTTTCTTTACGTGTTGAATTCTAAAGGGCATGCTCAAAATGGGTGAAATGATTAAATTCATCTTTGAGAAAATTTTGAGAGAAAATCGATTGATGAACGTGATCCGAATAGGCTTTCTGGCCGTCCTCATCGGCGCCGTCCTTTTTTTCGATTGCGCTCTGGCTGACGGACGAGCTCCGGATAAGCATCCGGTGCTCATCGGTGCCAGCATGCCGGCAGGTGTCGAAAGCCTCGAGGTCTTTCGCCAGCTTAAGGTCGGCGATCTGGTTCTTACCCTGATCCCGGGGAGCAAAGCCGAAGCTCTGGCTGTCGCCAAATACTGCCGGGATAACGATATCTATCTTAGTTTTTCAGAGCTCCTCTACCGGGGAGGGTTCGATCTTTGCTGGGCGTATAGAAAGAAAATTCCCCGCAACGAATTTTTTTCACGCGCCGAAATGGAAGAAATCATCGCTGCGGCGGGTCCGAACTACTTCGGGAGATATGTCATCGGCGAGATCGGCTGCGTGGTCTACGCGCCGGAGAAATACGCGGCCGAATTTCCCGACGAGCACTGGTCGAACCTGCCGGCAGTCAAGACGCAGGCCGAAGCCCGGGATGCCTATATCCGGTACATCAAGAAATTCCTCGACTTTGAGCGTCGGGAGATCGGACCAGGCCCGTTGATCAACGTCGATGCGGGGATGATCTTCAAGTATGTGGCCGAAGCCGGGCCGGACATCTTGTGCTTGGAATCCATGCCTGGCGACCCTCATTTGATGCATGCCGCGATTCGCGGAGCGGCCAGGGCCTACGGGAAGCCATGGGGAGTTCATATCGCTATGGAAAACTACGGCGGTATGCGATTAGATGAGCTCTGGCAGAAGCGTTGGAAAACTTCTCTGGCCTATAGCTATCTCAGTGGCGCCGAATTCATTCTCCCCGAGTCCGGCCACATCACCTACACCAATCCCGTGACCCGAGAGACGTTCGGCTTCCAGAGCCCGGAGGTCAAGCGGGTCCGGCGGACTCTGAGAGAGATGTATCAGTTCGCGCGGATTCATCGCCGGCCGTCTCGCTTTCCCCGCGTCCGGCTCGGCGTCGTCTACGGGAATGAGGACGGGGCGCCGGGTTTGTGGAATCGGGCGGTCTGGGGACAGTACGGCGACCCGAAATGGCTCGAGGGTCCGGCGGAAAGGAGCTGGCGGCTGGTGGAGAGGTTTTTCCGCAAGGAAGATTGGGCGCGGGAGACGGTCCAGGGAGAGATGGATTTCTCGGGAAATCCTCCTCTCGGTCAGTACGACCTTGTGCCCGCCGAGGCGCCGCTCGAAATCCTCAATCAGTACGGCTGTCTCCTCTTCCTCGGCTGGAATACAATGACTGATGAAATTTATGCCAAACTCGAACGCTTCGTCCGGCAGGGAGGCCGGCTGATCATGTTCCTTCCTCACCTCTCGACCGAGTCCGACCGGGGAAAAGGTCTGAAGCTGATCAGGAACGGGAATTTTTCAAACCTCTTTGGAGTCCGGATTTTGGGGCCGGGCGAGAAAAAGATCCAGGGGTTCAAGTTCTTTGCCGATTCCTCGCTTGAGGAATATCGATTTCCGCTCTGGCGGATTCGGACGGATCCTCGATTTTTGGGGCTTTTCACCTCTTCGCGGGCGGAATTGACTACGGGAAGAATCCTCAGCGGCGCGGCCGACCATTATATCTCGGAGGAAAAGGAGCTGCGGGACCGGCCGCTGCTCATCGAGAACCGGCTCGGCAAAGGAACGGCGTTTCTTGTCGCCGCCTGGGAGTATCCGGGGGATGAAGGTCTTCTCCCCTTCGCTCAGGACCTCGTCAGGACGATCGTTCAGGGCGAGCAGGCGGATATCCGGCTTCTCGCCGGCGACCGGGTCCGCTATGCCGTTTACGACGGCCGCGCGCCCCGATCCGGCAAGCCCTATTCCGTTGTCTATCTTCTCAATACCGACCCGGACCTGCCGGCGCCGGCGCGACTCTGGATCCGGGGGAACCCGGGAGGCGAATTCGTGCTTCCGCCGAACGAGATGCGCTTGGCCTATATCTTTGACGATATCATCATCGTCCCCGAAGACAAGAGAGTGGACCTT
>CAZNVB010000159.1:0-4948 GCA_964576265.1 uncultured Eubacteriales bacterium
ACATGGAAATGATCAAGGCGCCGACAATGCCGCCGACGAGAATCAGGAGGATCGGCTCGAGCATCGAGAGAAGGGCGGAAACGGCGGCGTCGACCTCTTCGTCGTAAAAATCGGCCAGCTTGGTCAACATCTCATCGAGCGTCCCCGTGGCTTCGCCGACGCTGACCATCTGGGTGAGCATGAAGGGAAACTGCCCCGTCTCCCGGAAGGCCTCGGTCAGGCTCTTGCCTTCGGCCACCTGCTGCCGGGCCTGCATGATAGCCGATTCGATGATGACATTTCCCGCTGTCGAGGAGGTAATGCGCAGGCTTTCGAGCATCGGAACGCCGCCCGAAACTAGGGTGCTCAGGGTTCGGGTGACGCGGGAAAGGGACACTTTTCTCAGGAGATCGCCGAATAGCGGCAGCCGGAGAAGAAAGCGGTCGACGACCAGCCGGCCCTGCGGGCTCTTCCGGAAGTAGCGGAAGCCGACGACGAGGGCAATGATCCCAAGGAAGATCAAGACAATATATTTCTGGACAAATCGGCTGAGCGCGATCACTCCGGCCGTCAGAGCGGGGAGCTCCGCCCCGAGTTCGGTGAAGATCTGGGCAAAAATCGGGATGACCTTCCAGAGGAGGAAAATGGCCACAAGAATGGCAAAGCTGATAATGGCCGCGGGATAGATCATCGCCTGCTTGACTTTCGCCCGCAGCTTGACGACCTTCTCGATGAATTCGGCCAGCCGCCTGAGCATGACGTCGAGAGAACCGCTCTGCTCGCCCGAAGCGACAAGGTTGCAGTAGAGGTCGTCGAAAGCCTTGGGAAATTTCCTCTTCGCCTGGTTCAAAGTGGACCCGGCTTCCACATCCTCCCGGACCTGGTTGATGACCCGCCGGAAGTACTTGTTCTTCGTCTGCTCGGCCAGGATGCTGAGGCTCTGGATGAGCGGCAGTTCGGCGTCGATCAGGACGGAAAGCTGCCGGCTGTAGACGGCCAGCTCCTTCATCTTGACCTTTTCCCTCTTCAGGAAGGGAATCGAGATCTCGGCCCTCTTCGGCGCAATGCTGAGGATGGAAATCTGCTCTTTTTGCAGCGTGGCCCGAACCTCATCGATCGAGGCCGCAACCCTCTCCCCTCCGACCATATCTCCGTAACGATTCTTGCCTTTCCAGACATAGGTGGCCATTCTTCACCCCTCTTATTTCCGGATATTATCTTGAGAGACGCTCGTCGCCGTCGTCTTCAGCCCCTCCCGTCTCTGGATGATGTCGGTCAGTTCCTCGGGAAACGAGCTGACGCTCATCGCCGTCTCCAGCGTGATGGCGCGCTTAAAATACAGGTTGGCCAGAGATTGATTGAAGGTCTGCATGCCGAACTTTTCCTGACCCATCTGCATGGCCGAATAGATCTGATGAATTTTGTTTTCCCGGATCAGGTTGCGGATGGCGGCATTGGGGATCAGGATCTCCATGGCCAGGACGCGGCCTTTCCCGTCCGCCCGGGGGAGGAGGGCCTGGGTCAGGACGCCCTCCAGGCTCATCGAGAGCATGATCCGCACCTGGGACTGATACTGGGAAGGGAAAATATCGATGATTCGGGAGATCGATTCGGCCGCCGAATTCGTGTGCAGGGTGGAGAAGGTCAGGTGGCCCGTCTCCGCCACCCGGAGACAGGCCTCGACCGTCTCGAAGTCGCGCATCTCGCCGACGAACACGACGTCCGGATCCTCGCGCAGGACCGAGCGCAGCGCGTTGTTGTAGGACAGGGTGTCGACGAAGAGCTCCCGCTGGTTGATGATCGATTTCTTGGGGACGAAATAATATTCGATTGGGTCCTCGATGGTGACGATGTGAACGCTCCGCTCATGATTGATGTGGTCGAGCATGCAGGCGATGGTCGTCGATTTGCCGCATCCCGTCGGCCCCGTCACCAGGACGAGCCCGCGCGGCAGATAGCAGAGCTGGGCGATTCGCTGCGGGATGCCGAGCTGACTGAAGCTCCACATGGTCGGCAAAAAGCGGCGGAAAGCGCCGGCCACGGCGCCCTTCTGCATGAAAACGTTGGCCCGGAAGCGGCCGAGATCTTTGATGCCGAAGGAAAAGTCGAGCTCGAGCTTCTCCTCGAAGAGCCGCTTCTGCCGGTCTGTGAGAACACTGTAGATGAGCTGTTTCGTCTCCGACGGAGTGAGCGGCGGATGGTCGATATTTTTGAGCATGCCGTGAACCCGGATGCGCGGCGGAATGTAGGTCGTGATGTGGAGGTCGCTCGCATCCTCCTTGACGGCGATTTCCAGGAACTCCTGAATTGTCTTGGCCATCTATCGTCTCCTTAAACTCATCGTCATGGCGGTCTCCCTCCGGGCTCAATCCTTGACGCTCTCGCGCAGAACCTCTTCGACGGAGGTGATCCCGTTTTTGATCTTGATCAGCCCGCTCCGCCGGAGGGTGATCATCCCCTTATCCATCGCTTTCTTCTTGATTTCCCGCGATTGAGCCCGGACGAGAATCATCTCCCGGATCTCCTCGTCGACGGGCAAGACCTCGTAGAGCGCGATCCGTCCCTTATAGCCCGTGTTGTTGCAGGCATCGCATCCGGCCGCCTTGAAGACGGTGACCGATTTGGCCTCTTGCGGCGTGAACCCGATGTCGAGAAGCGCTTTCTCGGGCAGGGTGTGCACGACTTTGCATTTCTGGCAGAGCCGCCGGACGAGCCTTTGAGCCACGATCAGAATGACCGAATCGGCGATCAGAAAAGGCTCGACGTTCATGTTGATCAGACGGACGATCGTGCTCGCGGCATCGTTCGTGTGGACGGTGGAGAAAACGAGATGTCCGGTCAAGGCCGCTTTGATGGCGATGTCGACGGTCTCAAAATCGCGCATCTCGCCGATCAGCATGATGTCCGGGTCCTGCCGCAAAAACGACCTCAAGACGCGGGGGAAATCGAGCCCGATTTCGTCCTTGATGTGGACCTGGTTGATCCCGGGGATGTTGAATTCGACCGGGTCCTCGGCGGTCAGGATGTTCTTTTCTAGACTGTTCAGGGTCGAAATGGCGGAATAGAGGGTGTTCGTTTTTCCGCTTCCCGTCGGTCCGGTCACGAGGATGATCCCCCAGGGACGGTGGATCGCCTCTTTGAATTTTTCGAGCGATTCTTCCTCGAACCCGAGTTCGGTCAGGTCGAGCCTGAGCATCTGCCGGTCGAGGATACGGGAGACGATCTTTTCGCCGAACATCGTCGGCAGGGCCGAGATCCGCATGTCGACTTCCTTGCGGCCCCCGTTCTCGAGCTTGACTTTCATCTTGATCCGGCCGTCCTGGGGCAGCCTTTTTTCAGCGATATCCATATTGGACAGGATCTTGACCCGCGAGATGACCGGGTTCTTGAACTTCATCGGCAGGTTCATCATCTCGTGAAGGACTCCGTCCATCCGGAAACGGACCCGGAACGTCGTCTCATACGGTTCGAAATGGACATCGCTGGCGCCCTTTTTGATGGCGTCGACAAAAATCGTGTTGACCAGGGTAATGATCGGCGCTTCTTCCGTCGAGTGGACCATCTCCTCGACGTCGTAATCCTCTTTTTCCTCCTCAATGATGTTGATTCGGGTATCGTCGGCCAGCTCGATGTCCTCGACGATTTTCTTGACCTTCAGGGCGCTCGACGAGCCGTAGTACTTGTTGATGGCGTTCATGATCCCCGACTCGGAGGCGATCACCGGCTGGATGCTCAGGCCCGTCCGGAAACGGATGTCTTCGATCACTTCAAGGTCGGTCGGATCGACCATCGCCAGAGTGAGGAACGACCGGATGCGATGAATGGGCATGATCATGTATTTCTTGGCGATCTCGACCGGGATCAGAGTGACGACATCGGGGTAGACCTCGAACTGGTCGAGGTCGATGTAAGGATAGCCGAGCTGGCGGCTCAGCGCCTGAGCCATATCTTCTTCGGAAACCAGCCCGAGAGAGATGATCGCCGTCTGAAGGGGAACATTCTTGTCCTTCTGAACTTCCAGGGCGGACTTCAGCTGATCGGGGGTGAGGACTTTTTCCCGCAGGAGAAGCTCGCCTAAATTAGATCCCATTTAAAAAGCCCTAATAAAATAAACTCCCTGACAAAAATTGTCAATGCTGTTCTGACTTTTTTTGTCCACGATATCTGTTCCATCGGAAAAGACGCTGCGCCGGGGAATTTTCTCTCTCCTAAAAAGCGGAACTTTCACCAGGACGATCCTGAATTTTTGACGGCTCTAATCATGCCGTCCGGACCGGAGAGGGTCAATCACCCATAGGGAGGATTTTCAAGGTGAAATTCCCTTCTCAGGGATCACCGTCGGCGGTGACGAAGATCGCCGCGGGCGGTTCCCCGGTGACAAAAAATGTCTAAGCCGCACCCTCATCAGCCCGCGCGAAGCATTTTGAATGGTGAGACAGGCAACCGGGGAATGGAGAAGCGACATCGAAGGCTCAGCCCGTCCAAAACGCCTCCCCGACTCTCTTCCCAAATATTCATCCCCCTTATCCCCCTTGACCAACCAAGGGCGAGCCCCATAAGGTTGGCCACACACTTGGAGGTGCTTCCCTGCCTGCGGCCGAAATTGACAACGCCGCAAACGCCGTGCTAAGATTTCGAGGCACGAAGCCAGGATTCATGTCGGGGTGATAGGCGCCGGTTCCGCCGATATCTGCGCCTCTCGACGAGTCCGTGTCCGTCTTCGCCGCATAGCCAGCGGGGAGTGGCGCAGCCTGGTTAGCGCGCCTGCCTTGGGAGCAGGAGGTCGTCGGTTCGAATCCGATCTCCCCGATTTTCCTCCTCAGGCGGGCAGAGATTCCGCCGGCGGTGGATGGAATGCCGGCTGGAAAAAATCAAGACGCGCCTGTAGCTCAGGTGGATAGAGCAGCTGCCTTCTAAGCAGCGGGTCGGGAGTTCGAGTCTCTCCAGGCGCGCCAGAAATCCTTTCAGC
>CAZNVB010000160.1:0-5476 GCA_964576265.1 uncultured Eubacteriales bacterium
GAGTGGCTCTATCCCGACGGCAGCGTCAACACCGGGCATACGAGGAATCCTGTCCCTTTCATCCTGGCCGATTTTTCCGCTCCGCAAAAGACTCTTCCAAGTCTCCGCCCGGAGGGCGAGTTGGCCGACGTCGCTCCCACGGTGCTCGAGTTGGCCGGAGTTCCCTCTCCTCATGAGATGACCGGCCGGAGTCTGATCCTTTCTGAGAGCCAGGTCGTAAGACCCAAGAAAAAAATCGTCGTGCTCATCCTGGACGGATGGGGGATGCGCGACGATCCCTATGGGAACCTAATCAAGGAAGCGAAAACCCCGAACTTCGACGCCCTCTGGTCCGCGTTTCCCCACAGCCGGCTCCGGGCGTCCGGTGAAGCTGTAGGGATGCCTGCCCACGCGGTTGGAAACTCAGAGGCAGGACACCTTCATCTCGGCTCTGGGCGCCGGGTTCTTCTTGACCGGGTCCGAATCGACCGGACCATCGAAGATGGAAGGTTTTTTAAAAACCGAGTTCTTCTTTGGGCCATGAGTCAAGCGAAAAAAAGAAATAGAGCTCTGCATCTCATGGGAATCATCAGCCACTACAGCTCTCACGGAACGATTCGTCATCTTTTTGCTCTCCTTCAGATGGCCCGACAAGAGAAACTCAGGAGAGTTTTTATTCACGGGTTCATCGGCCGCCGGGGAGAACGGCCGGAGAGTGGCGCTGTCTACGTCGAAAAGGTCGAGGAAGAAGTCGCCAGAATCGGCGTCGGTGAAGTCGTCACCGTGATGGGAAGATACTGGGCTCTCGACCGGGAGGAAAATTGGGATCGGGTAGAGAAGGCCTATCGAGCCCTCGTTTTCGGCGAAGGGACTAGAGCCACGGGGAAATGAAGCGATGATGATCGAAGTCAGAGACCTTCATTTCAGCTACGGCCGGATTCGCGCCCTGGAAGGCGTTTCTCTTTCTCTGAACGAGGGGGCCGTCGGACTTCTGGGGCCTAACGGAGCGGGGAAGAGCACATTGCTCCGGATCCTTCTTGGATTCCTCGCTCCCCAGAAAGGGGAAGGCCGAGTTCTTGATTACGACATCCGGCGAGAGCAGGCGGAGATCCGGCGCTCGGTCGGCTATATGCCCGAAGACGATTGCTGGATTGCCGGCCTCGACGCCGTTCGTTTCGTGGCTTATTTCGGAGAACTCTCCGGAATGCCCCGTCGGGAAGCGATCAAGAGAGCCCATGATGTCCTATTTTATGTCGGCCTGGGCGAGGCCCGCTACCGGATGATCGAAACGTATTCGATCGGCATGAAACAACGACTCAAGCTGGCCCAGGCGATCGTCCATGATCCCCGACTTCTTTTTCTCGATGAGCCGACAAGCAACCTCGATCCTCAAGGTAGAAAAGAAATTCTCGAATTGATCAAGGACATATCTTCGGCGAAAAATATTCAGGTCCTCATCTCGTCCCATATCCTGCCGGATATAGAGGCCGTCTGTTCTGCGGTGGTGATTCTGAACCAGGGCAGGCTGGCGGCGGAGGGAAACATTCAGTCTCTCAGGGAGCTTCGCTTCCGCTTGTATGAAACGAAAATCAAGGGAGATGGCGGCGTCTTCAGAAATCGCCTCGAGGAGAACGGATGGCGAGTCGAAGAAACGGAAGACGGCCTGACCAAAATCTTCCTCCCCGAAGAAGCGAACATCGTCGACCTGTTCCGCGCGGCGGCCGAGACCGGAGTCCAGATCCGGCATCTCGTCCGGAGCCGGACCTCGCTCGAAGACCTCTTCGCTCGGACCGTCGGAGTCGATTGATGACCATCAGAGAAAAAGGATACAGCCATTGGGACGGCTGCCTCTCGGCCCGTCCGCGGCCCTGGTGGCCGATCACCCGCATGGGGATCGGCCTGATGCTCAAGAAGAAGCCGTTCCGCTTTTTTTATTATGGAGGCTTTATCCCGGCGCTCGCCTTTCTCATCGGGATCTACATCAGCGAGCGGATCGAGGATTTCCGCTATCTGACGAGAGGAAGCCAGAAGATTCTCGAGGTCAACCCGGCTTATTTCAAGGCCTATTTCACGTCGGATTTTCTGCTTTTCATGCTGGTCGTCCTGCTGGCCGTCGGAGGAGCCGGCTTGATTTCGGAAGATCTTGCCTCCAACTCGCTTCAGCTTTATTTTTCCCGGCCCCTTAAGAAGCGGGATTATCTCTTCGGCAAGGCCGCCGTCCTGGCCTTCTTTATCCTGACGCTGACCCTCATCCCCGGTCTTTTCTTTGTCGTTTTCAAGCTGCTTTTCTCCGGAAGCTTTAATTTTCTTTCGGCCTTTCCCTGGCTCCCTCTCTCCATCATCGGCTATTCCGGCTTGGCGACCGTTTTTTTCAGCCTCTACGGTTTGTGCTTTTCTTCTTTGAGCAAAAACCGGAGATATGTTTCCCTCCTGATTTTCGCTCTTTATTTGCTCTCCGACCTTCTGGCCAGCATTTTTTACGATAATTCAAAGAACCCGGTTTTGACTCTTCTTTCCCTGAAAATCAACCTCCAGCAGGTCGGGGCGGGAATCTTCAAACAGAAGCCGCCGTTCCCCGTCCCCTGGCTCTGGTCGCTTTTTGTCCTGATCGTCCTGGCCAGCGCATTTCTTTTCTTTTTGCGCAGGAAAGTCCGCGGGGTGGAGGTCGTCAAATGACGACCGTCATCGAAACCGTTAAGCTCTCCAAATGGTACGGGAGCGTCCTTGGGCTGAGTGATGTCAGCCTCAAAATCGAGCCCGGAATCGTCGGCCTTCTCGGCCCCAATGGAGCGGGAAAATCGACCTTCCTCAAGCTCGTCACAGGCCTGTTGAAGCCCAGCCTCGGCTCCGTATCCGTTTTCGGCGAAAAAATCATCGGGAATTATCGCCTCTTTGCCCGGATCGGGTTCTGCCCGGAACAGGATTCATTCTACGACGAGATGACCGGCTGGGAGTTCTTGACGGGTCTGATGCGTCTCCATGGCTATTCCGCCGCCGAAAGCCGGCGGCGGGCGACGCATGCTTTGGAGACGGTGGAATTGACCAAGGACAGAGACCGAATGATCCGAGCTTACAGCCGGGGGATGCGTCAGCGGCTCAAGTTCGCCCAGGCGATTGCCCATGATCCCGACCTTATGATCATGGACGAACCCCTCAGCGGGCTTGATCCATTGACCAAGAGAAAGCTCATTCGGTTGATCAAAAATTTTAAAGCCGAAGGAAAAACGGTCGTCGTTTCCAGCCACATCCTTCCCGAGATCGAAGCTCTGACTCAGACCATTATCCTCATTCACCAAGGAAAAGTCTTTGCCCAGGGCGATATCCATGTCATCCGGGACCTGATCGAATCTCATCCTCACCTCATTTCGATCAAGTGCGATGATCCGCGCCGGCTGGCCTCACATTTCCTCAGGGCGCCCGATGTCCTGAAAATTCATTTCGGAAGCGACGGCCGCTCCCTGCTCCTCGAAACGAACAATCGGGACCAGTTTTTTGGCCGTCTGACCGCCGTCCTAGCTGAAGGCCGTTTTGCCGTCGAGGAGATCACTTCGCCCGACGATAACCTTCAGGCTGTTTTCGATTATCTCATCGAGAAGTAGGATGAACGAGCCAAGCCGAAAGCTTTCTGTATGGACCGGCTTCGCGGCTTCGACGGGCCGGGTTTTCAGCCTTTTTTTCGCCCGGGGGAGAAAGGCTCGTCGGACAAAAGTTCTTTTTGCTTTCAGTTTCCTGCCTGTCGTCGTCTCCCTGATGCTCAGGTTCCATCATGTCTTATCCGAATCCCGGTCGTTTGACGGCGCCTATTATTTCAGCAACATCATCATGGTGTTTTATCTCAACTTGATCGTCCTCATCCTGGCGCTTTTTTACGGGACTTCGGTCTGCTCGGAAGAAGTTGAAGGCCGGACGCTCTCCTACCTCCTGACACGGCCCTTACCCAGGCCGACGATTGTGCTGGGAAAGTCCCTGGCCGCTGTTCTCCTGATCGCCGAGATGGTCGGCGTGAGTCTGCTTTTTTCCTTTCTCGCCCTCAACTTCGGTCATCTTTCGCCGGTCGCCTGTTCGCGACTGCTCAAATATGGGGGAGTCCTCTTCCTGGGAGTCCTCTCCTATTCGGCGTTCTTCGTCTTTCTCGGGAGCGCGCTGAAAAGGTCGATTTTTTTCGGGTTGCTCTTCAGCTTCGGCTGGGAAAACATCGTTCAATATTTTCCCGGTTCGACGCAGAGATTAACTATTATCCACTACTTGAAATCGTTTTTGCCCGAGGCGTCTTCCGGCCGCTTTTCCTTCCTGACATTTCGTCTGGAAGCAACGAGACCGCTTCCCGCTTTGCTGATTCTGACTCTGGTTACAGCCGGATTCTTGGCCCTGGCCTGTCTTGTTTTCTCAAAAAAAGAATATCTTTATGAAGATTAATTCTCTTCTTCGCTCTTCTGAACCTTCACTTTCTGACTGAGGCTTTGAAGGAGATCTTCCGGAATGACGGCCGTGATCTTGACGTAGTCGGCGCCGGATGTAATCTCGATCTTGTTCAGGACTTCGCCGAGCAGGGGTTCTTTGGCCGACACCGCGGATCCGCCCAGACTCTTGAATCCGATCAGCGTTTCGGCCATCTGCTTGTTTTTATCGGGGTTGGGACTGAGCGCCTTGATTTCCAGGCTAAGGTTGTTATCTTTCGAATCGAAGGCCAGGACGAGCGATTTGATCTCCGAGAAGGCCCCAAGCATTGGATTTTGGGACGCTGCCTTTTCCACGGTCTGTTGAGGTACGGAAAAAGCTCCCCAGACCATCGAGGCGGTGTTCGTCCCTTTGATCAGAGGGGCAAGATCCGCGCTCTTCCAGAGATTATCGGCCTTCTTCTGGAAGACGTCAATGACCTGTTTGACCGCCGGCTCCGAGCCGAAAGCGATGTTCGCATCATCCAGGAAGACGCCGGACATCGGTTTTCCATCTTCCTTGTCCACGGTCTGATAAATCGTGAACCCGTCATACTCGACCTGAGTCGGCTCGCCCTTCTCCTCTTTGAGCATGGCGAGCAGCTTTTCCTTGTCGTATTTCAGGTTGATGATGGCCGCCCCGTCCTGGGCGGATTGACCGATCTCGCCCGTCATCGCCGCGACGGCGAAAAAGACGTCCTTTTGAGGATCGATCCCCGTGGACTGGACGAATTTCTGGTAGTCGCCACTCTTGTCTTCCTGAATGGCTTTATTGACCGCGCCCATCTGCATCAGTCGATGCAAGTCGACGACGATCACCCCGCGCGATTCTTTCGGAAGTAGAGAGAGGACGTCTTCTGCCTTGGCTGCGCCGGACTTGGAAGCCGCAGGTTTCTTGGCGCAGGAGACGAAGATCAGACCGAAGCAGAGAACGGCCAAGACGATCAGTTTTCTTCTTGCCATTAATTTTCCTCCTTAAAAAATCTGGAGACCCTCAGCTCTCTTCGGCCTCGACTATATCAGAAACGGACTGGGGAAGCAAATTGCTCTCCGTCATTGAC
>CAZNVB010000161.1:0-2438 GCA_964576265.1 uncultured Eubacteriales bacterium
GAGATCCTATCCCGGATATATCCTGGTTGAGATGGAAATGAACGATGAGAACTGGCATCTTGTTCGAGAGACCCCGAAGGTGACGGGTTTTGTCGGCTCCGGCCGCAAGCCGTCGCCGCTCAACCGGTCGGAAGTCGGCCAGATTGTCGAGCACATGGAAACGACTTCGGAAAAGCCCAAGCCGAAACACAGCTTCGAAAAAGGCGAAGCCGTCCGGATTATCGATGGGCCCTTTTTTAACTTTAGCGGGATTGTGGAAGACGTCAACCACGAGAAGAACACCCTTAAAGTCCTGGTCACCATTTTTGGCCGCTCCACCCCTGTCGAGCTGGAATTTCTTCAGGTAGAGAAGATATAGGAGGATTCGATGTCTAAGGAAGTCGTGGCCCGGGTCAAGCTTCAGATCCTGGCCGGTCAGGCCAGCCCGGCCCCTCCGGTCGGTCCTGCGCTGGGTCAGCACAACGTCAACATCATGGACTTCGTCCGCCAATTCAACGAGAAAACGAGCCGGATGGAAGAGGGGAGCATCATTCCCGTCGTTATCACCATTTATAAGGATAAGAGTTTCACTTTCGAACTGAAAACGCCCCCTGCCTCCTATCTTCTGAAGAGGGCGGCGGGGATCGCCAAAGGGTCCGGGGCTCCGAACAAAGAGAAAGTCGGCAAAGTCACCCGCAGGCAAATCGAGGACATTGCCCGGTTGAAAATGCCCGACCTCAACACCAGCGACCTTGAAGCAGCCAAGAAAATCATCGAGGGAACCGCCAGGAATATGGGTTTGGAGGTCGTCAGTGAGTAAGCATGGAAAAAAATACCTCCAGGCCAAAGAGCAGATAGAAAAGAAGGAATATTCTTTGCCCGAAGCCGTCGCTCAGCTGAAGAAATCGAGCTTTGCCAAGTTTGATGAAACGGTGGATATCGCCGTCCGGCTGGGGGTGAACCCTAAGCACTCCGACCAAATGGTCCGTGGCGTGGTCGTCCTGCCTCACGGCACGGGCAAGACCAAAAAAATCTGCGTCATCGCCGTCGGCGAGAAAATCAAAGAAGCCGAGGAAGCCGGGGCCGATTACGCCGGCGGGGAGGAGCTGATCGAGAAGATTGCCGGCGGCTGGATCGATTTCGATGTCGTCATTGCCACGCCTGACGTTATGCGCAGCGTCGGAAAGCTGGGGCGGATTCTCGGGACCAAGGGTTTGATGCCCAATCCGAAGTCCGGCACCGTGACTTTCGATATCAAGAAAGCCGTCGAGGAGACCAAAGCCGGCAAGGTCGAGTTTCGGGTCGATAAAGCCGGGATTCTTCATTCCGTGGTCGGTCGGGTGTCTTTTTCCGAAGAGAAACTCGTCGAGAATATCAAGGCGTTCCTTCAGGCCGTCCTTCATGCCAAGCCGGCTGCCGCCAAAGGAAAATATATTCGGAGTATCTTTCTTTCTTCAACGATGGGTCCTTCGATCAAGATTTCGGAATCGGTCCTGGAATCATAGGAGAGCGAACGTGAAGCGTGAGGAAAAAACTCGGCTGATCAAAGACCTGGAACAGAATTTTGCCCGGCATAAAACCGCGCTGCTGCTGGATTATACCGGGATGAAAGTCTCCCAAGCCGTCGATCTGAGAAAGCTTTTGCGGCAGAACTCTTATTCCATGAGAGTCGTTAAGAACCGGCTCGCGTTAAGAGCCTTGGGGCGGGAGGTGCCGGAGGAACTCCGGGGATATTTTCAGAAGCCGACGGCGATTGTTTTCGGCGAGGATGAGCCGGTTCGGCTCGCCCGGCTGGTGAGGGATTTCTCTCTTCAGAATAAAATCCTAGCCTTCAAGGCCGGGCTGATCGAGGGCCAATTTCTGGCCCCGGACCGGTTTGAAGAGGTCTGCAGGCTTTCCTCGCGGCAGGAATTACTGGGGAAGATCGGCTACTTGATGGCCTTTCCTTTCATACAACTTTTGCGGATTTGGCAGGCTCCCTTAGAGCAGTTCGGAAGGGCGCTAAGCCAACTCAAAGAAAAAAAATAGGTTGGAGGTAAAAATGCCCAAAGCAAAAGACGACACCGCTAAGCTCACCAAGGAGCAATTCTTCGAGCACCTGGACAATTTGACCATTCTCGAGCTGGCTGACTACATCAAAGAATTCGAGACGCGATACGGTATCAGCGCCACGGCGGCCGTACCGGTGGCTGTTCCTGGTGCCGCGGCGGCAGGTGTGGAGGCGAAACCGGAAGAGGTCAAAACCGAGTTCACGGTGGTTTTGAAGAGCGCCGGGGACAAAAAAATCAATGTCATCAAAATTGTCCGTGAGATCACGAACCTGGGTCTGAAAGAAGCCAAAGACTTGGTCGATTCCGTCCCCAAGCCGGTCAAGGAAAAAATCAGCAAGGATGAAGCGGAAGCCATCAAGGCCAAATTCGAAGAAGTGGGAGCGACCGTCGAGCTGCAGTAGCCTGGTT
>CAZNVB010000162.1:0-6634 GCA_964576265.1 uncultured Eubacteriales bacterium
CATCAAACTTTTGTTTTTCATGCTTCTCATTTTAGGCCGGTCGAAAGCTAAGTCAACTCGAAGGGATCACCGCTTCTCGTCCCCCTTCTAACGGTCAGCCGGTACTCTTGGCCTCTCTGCTTTCGTCAGATTCATCCGAAAAGACGAAGAGACCCCCCTGAACTTCTTAAACAAATCCAAAGCTTTTCCGCCGCTCAATAATCTCAGCGGCCTTTTAAATCTTGGCTGATGTGTCTAACTATCAAGCGAGTCGCCTCGTTTCGTCCGCAATGGAGACGCCAAGACATGGAGTATGACGAGGACAGACTGGGGCGTGTTGGCAGCCTCAGGACAATGGATGAGAATGTGCCCTGTATACTTCCCCGGCTTGAGTCGGACCGAATCGATTTGAACTTTGATCTCCCCGCTGCCTGAGCCTGAGCTCGGAGAGAGATTCAGCCAGCCGACATCCTTTGCGGCCCGCCACTCCAGCGATCCGCCTCCTGAGATAGCCACGGCGATCGTTTTTTCCCTGACCCCATCCCGGAAACCGGAGGCTACAAAGCTGAGATGCGATCTGGACAGGCTGATTCTCGCCGCCCTGATCGACTCTCCTGAATTGCAAACGTGGACATTCATGTTTTCTTCCTGTTTTGTCACCTGATCGACGACAATTCCCTTGTCCATATTGAGCAGGCCGCCGCGGCCGTTGATGATATCCCGCGCCTGGGTCAGCCAGGCATTGATCCCCGGATGATCGGGATGATGCCGGAAATTCGAGTCGATGGGATAAAGAACATACTTGGCCGCCCAGTAATCCAGTGCCACCGGATCTTGGCTCGCCAAGAGCTGGTTCGCCCGGAAGGTTGTGGTAGCCGGATTCCCGGTCAGCGATTGATGAGAAACCCAGATGGCATCAATAATATTGAGGACCGGCGTAATGACTGAAACAATCATCTTGCCGCACGTCTCTCCAAGGGCGCTGTAATGGCGGGCGCCGCTCTGGCCGTCGCTCATCGAGACGATGCCATAGAAGTGCTTGAGGCTGGCGGTAATTTCCGATCCTCCCGTGTCATGGTGCTTGAGAACGGGCACATTGATCAACTTGAGGTTCTGGCGATAGCCGTTCTCCTGCCAGACTCCTTCGCGGAGCTCGACTCTGCGGCCCCCGGTCGTGGTGAAACACGGATAGGAGACATTTTCGTACTTCCGGTAGCCGCTGGTGGTGTGGTCGCTGGCGCCGATGAAAATCCCCCTGACCGGGTCGAGCAAAAAAGCCGACACACGCGGATCCTTAAAAATATCGTTCACCAGAAAGAGAAAGCTGTGGCGCTCGTCATTGGCGTTGGCGTGGACGGCGGAATCGCCGTAGCTCGAGCTCGTGTCGCAGTTGAGGCTTCCCCGGCCCTGGCCGTTTTCAAAAATAACGACCTCGCCCCTGAACCCGTCGGGATGGTCCAGGATTCGGCGGACCAGACCTCTGACGACGTCGCTGTTCGTGGCTCCACGGTACTTCCACTGGGCGTTGACCTTGATCAAGACAACGTCATCCGAAGCGATGAGCCCGGAGGTTCCGGCGAGCGGGCCACCATTGGAACTCCGATAGAATTTCAACCCCGAATCGGCCATGAGATAAAGGAGCGAGTCCAGGCCGATATGGCAGTCGGGGTGGGCAGGGTCGGAAAAAGGGAAATCGGGGATATTTTTGACCCAGAAAATATCGTTCAGGACAGCGGCCCGGGAGATTTTTTTCGAGCGCGGGGATGAAACAAGGGCAGGGGCAAACACCCCGGCAGCCGCCCATTTAAAGAAATCGCGACGGCTGACGCTCTGGCCCCGACCGCGGTTTCTCATGAGGTCCGCCTCTTCAGGAACAGGATTATATCATCCTAAATTTATTATTTCTATAAAATTTATATATTTAATAGAGTTTAGCTTCTCGTCACCTAGCGGCTTAAAGGGCGAGCCGAAAGGCGCGGGTTTCAGCCGCTCTACAGTCTTTCCTTGATTTTAGTCGAAAAAAGACAAAACGCGAGCCGAGGCAAGCCCGAATCTGCCTTTTTCGAGCTGTTTTCCTCAAGCCAGGCAAAGAACCGACGGACGTCGCGAAGGGAATCAAGAAGGGGGGCGATACGATTTTCGGCTTGCGGGCCGAATCGCCTTCTCTGGGCACAGGACGAAGGATTTAACCTCGAAGACCTTGATGGACATCGACATTGCTGGAGATCTGGTGGCCCCCTGTTCGAGAGGGCGAGGATTCCGGCCTATTGAAGGTAGGGCTTGACGTCGGGAAAGAGGAGGGCTCTGATTTCAGGCTGATCCATGTTCTCGGGCGTGACCAGTGTTTCACCCGTGTCGACCTGCTCCGGCACCCTCTCCCCCCTCCGGTAAGCGACAATCGTCTTGACGCCGAGATAGCCCATGTTGAACGGATTTTGCAAGATCAGACCGTGGATATGACCCTGGCGGAGGCCTTCGACGAGCTTTGACGAACTGTCAAACCCGACAAACTTTACCCGACCGGCGAGGCCCTTATCCTGGAGCGCCCGCAGTCCGCCGAAGGTCGTCGATTCGTTGGGGCAGAAGATTCCATCGACGTCCGGAAAGCGGTTGAGCAGACTTTCCAGCGTCTGATAGGCGGACTCGGTCGTCACGCCCGCATAGACCTCCTTGGTCAGAAATTTGATCTCGGGAAACATTTTCTGCGTCGTTTCATCAAAGCCCTGTTCCCGCAAAGTCGAACTCGCCGAGCCTTCGTGGCAGCGGATGAGGAAAATCCGGCCGCGACCGCCGAGGAGTTTTCCCAGATGCTCGGCCGCAAGCGCGCCGCCTTTGTAGTTGTCCGTGGCGATATAGCTGACGTAATCACTCCCTTTGAGGGGCGAATCGATAATCACGACGGGAATGCCTTCCCGCTTGGCCTCCCGGACGGGACGGACAAGGGCTTGATCGTCGAGCGGAGCAAGGATGATTCCATCGACCCGGCGGGCGATCATGTCTTCGACGACGATGATCTGGCCTTCGCGGTCGTCCTCCTTGTGCGGACCCTTCCAGACGATATCGACATCCAGCTCCCGCCCGGCCTTGATCGCGCCGGCGTGGATGGCGTTCCAAAATTCGTGGGTCATGCCTTTGGGAATGACGGCGATTTCGACTCTCCCCCCGGATTCTCCTTTTTTCGAAGAGCAGGCAGAGCTCGAAAGCAAAATGGGGAGAAAAACCGAAACAACCGCGCAAACCCGGCTGATTCCCCAACGCCCGCGAGCTTTTCGCCTCATTTTCCCGCTCTCGTTCGCCTCGGCTTGACCCAGGATCGAATCTAACAAAAGCCTCTCCGCCTGTCAAAGAGCGATCGCGGGCAAGGCAGTCCCCGGCTCCGGAGGCTTTCCCGCGGGGCTAAAATAATGACTTTTTGTTCGGCCAAAGCGGAGGCGAAGAAAAAATCGAATGCGAACTGCGACAAAAAAGACGAAGGCAACCCGGCGCCCTCCGGCAGGAAGTCAGTCGGCCTCGCTGGCGCGCAAAAGACAGGGCTATTGGGTCTGCTTCGCCAGCTCGGCCAGATTCATCGACTCGAGAAGCTTGTGAAGCAGGGCCGCATCGCTTGTCCCCTGGGCCTGCAGTTCGACCGTAAACCGGCCGCCGACAACGAGCATGATCTCGGCCGATTTTCCGTCCTCGGAATTGTCGACTTTCTCCGTTCCCGGGAACCCCTGGACTTTGATGCTCTTTTCGTATCCGTTTTCGGTCTGATTTTCATACTCCATGGCTCCGATCATCTGGAGGCCCATCTGGGCAAACGGGACGCCGGCGGTGTCGGTGATCTTGACGTCGATCGTCGGCGCTTCATCACCGCTGCCCTTGACATAGGTCAGGGTGGCCTCGGAAGTCGACATGCCCATGGCCGAATTCGTTGATCCGCCGGGTTTCCCCCTGGTGAATCCGGGGAGGTCAGCCTTGGGCAGGAACTCCTGCAACTTCTTGAAATGGACCGTTTTTTGCGTCTGCTGGGCCACTCCGGGAGAGAAAACGAACCAGACAAGCGCCGCGGCAAGCAAGACGCCAATCATTTTTCGCATGGCTTTCTCCTTTTTCGAGATCGATGCCACTGAATCTCTATTATTCCTATAAAAATTATAATTTATGGCTTCACTTATAGCACAAGGCTCGGCTGGCGTCAAAAAACACCCGCTGTGCGGCGCGGCTCGTCACTCGACGCCCATTTCTTGGAGCAGGAATTCGGCGCCGCCGAATTTCTGCGTCACCCAAAGCACGTACCGGACGTCCACGGCGATCGACCGGCTGTATTCTTCGCTCCAGGCGTAATCATTGATGGTCGCTTCAAAAGTCCGATCGAAGTTGACTCCGACGAGCTCGCCCCGGGCATTGAGCACCGGGCTTCCCGAATTTCCGCCGGTCGTGTCGGCGTCATAGAGCATACAAACGGGGACGTCTCCAAGCTGAGGATGAGCAAAAGCGCCGAAGTCCCGTTTGCGGAACAGGTCGGCCAGGGCTGCCGGCGCATCGAAAGGCTCTTTCCCGGTCGTCTTTTCCAGCACTCCTTTCAGCGTCGTGAACGGCAGGTAGCGGACCGCGTCGGCCGGAGAATAGCCTTTGATCCGGCCGTAGGTCAGCCGCAGCGTCCCGTTGGCGTCGGGAATAAAGCTCTTCCCTTGGTAAAGCTCCTTCACATCATACAGCCGGGCATAAAGCGGGTCGAGAGCGCCGCGGTCCGCCCTCTGTCTTTCCCTGATTTCCAGGCTGGATGGATAGAGCGCTCGAGCGAGATCCAGGAACGGATCTTTGACGGCGGCCAGCTCGTCTGCTGTTTTGCCAAGCAAATCCTCGACGAACTTCGGATCGCTAATCTTGGTAGAGGCATAAGCCGCGGCGAGATAGTCGTCGACCGCCTTCTCACTCCAATCGCCCCTAAAGATTTCGTCTACGGCCTGAATCCGATGGGACGGGCTGAGCTTCGAAGCCCGCTTGAGCAGCTCCTTGAAAATCGCCCTGTCGGTCGGCTCATGATAGTTGCGCAGGGAAAGCAGAAGCCGCTCCTTCGTCTGGGCGAAGTTCCGATTCATGTAGGCCGACTCCCTCTCGAGATCGGGCTTGCCGCGCTCGACGGCGGCTTCATAAATGGTCGATGCCGAACTCAGCAGACTGACGGAGCTGCGAAGATAGCCGTGAATCATCTCCTGCTCCGCCCGCCGGCGCATTTCCTGATAGACGGCGTCGATCTCGGACAAAACCGTTCCGTAAAGAGTCCGCCTCTTTTCATCGGCTGCGATGAATTCCTGAAGTTTCTTTTCTTCCTCTCTCCGTCTTTGGACCAGGCCAAGGCGCTTCATCCCTTTCAGCTTGCCGCGATAATTCTTCATGGTGTTGGCCAACCCTTTGATCCGAGCGGCATGTTTGAGGGCGATGTTCCGATCCTCGGCTCCCATTTTCTCCATGAGGTCGATCTGCCAAGCATACCAGTCGACGACATAGGGCATCCGGACATCTTCTTCGTACGACAGGTAGCCGGCCGTGGAGTGTCGGTAGGTTCGGCCGGGATAGCCGAGAAGAAAGACAAAATCGCCCTCGCTCGCCCCGCGCGGTTCGACCTTGAGGAATCTCTTCGGTTTGAAGGGGACGTTCTGAGCCGAATATTCTGCGGGCGAGCCGTCGGGGGCAACATAGGCTCGAAGGAAAGAGAAATCGCCGGTGTGGCGCGGCCACATCCAATTGTCTTCTTCCCCGCCGAAGTTGCCGATCGCCTGGGGCGGGACATAAACCAGGCGGATATCCTTGAGATAAGTGTAAAGAAAAAGGACGTAGGTCTTGCCGCTGAACATCTCGGCCACCTCGGCGCGCTTGCCGGGATTGTCCTTCTCGGCCCGGGCGATAATCTCTTTGCTGCGCTTCTCGACGGCTTTGGATCTTGCGGCGAAGTCCATTCCCGGTTTGACGGCGCTCAAGACGTCCGCAGAAACATCCCGGAATGACTCGGTAATCCGAGCCGTCATTCCCTTGGCCTGGATTTCTTCGGCCCGCGTCCGGGCCAGAAACCCGTGGCGAATATAATCGTTTTCTTTCGTGCTCGCCGCCTGAACGGCCCCGAAAGCGACATGGTGGTTGGTGATCATCAGCCCTTCAGGGGAGATGAAAGAGCCTGTCGCGCCGAGGCTGACGATGGCGAAGATCAGGCTCGGGTCTCTGCCGAAGATCTCCGCCGGGTCGATCTCTAAGCCTTTGGACCGAAGATCAAGCTTCCCGATCTCGCTGATCGGATACATCCCCTCGTCGGCGGAAGCCGGAACCCGCGCCGGGATGAGCAGCCAGAGAAGCAACACCGTTCCCGTGATCTGGCGAATCATCGCTCCCTCCTTTCGTTATTGGGATCAAGTCTAAACTCAGGAATGCGCAGAGATCGCAGACTCAGGCTCGTTTTATGAACATCCATAGACATCCTTTTGGGTCCACGATGCCTGTGGATCCGTCGCTCAACATTCAACACGTTTCAATCACCCCGGAGCTCATTTGTCTATTGTCAAGACCCGACCCCTTCTTTGACACCTTTTAATATTTGGCGGGTCGAGCCCTTCCGCCGGGTGACGCCGATCTGGTCGAGGAGTTCGAGCAAGGGGATGGCGTACTTGCGGCTCAAACC
>CAZNVB010000163.1:0-12703 GCA_964576265.1 uncultured Eubacteriales bacterium
GACACAGGCAAGCTTGGACCCGACGGCCCGGTGGACGATGAGCGAAGTGACCAGAGAATCCACCCCGCCGCTCAGACCGCAGATGACCCGGTCTTTGCCGACCAGCCGGCGAATTTCCTCGACTTTTTTGTCGATAAAAGATTTCATGCTCCATTCCGGCTTCAACCCGACCAGAGAGAAAAGGAAATTCGCCAGCACGGCTTTCCCCTGATGGGTGTGGATGACTTCGGGATGGAACTGAACCCCGTACATCTTTCGTTCCGGCGATTCGATCACCGCGGCCCGGGTGTTGGCCGTCTTGGCGGTGACGGCAAAACCAGGCGGCATTTTTTCCACCCGGTCGCCATGGCTCATCCAGACCTGACCGCGGTTCTTCAATCCTTCGAGCAGTCCGCTCCGGGAAAGGATTTCCAAGCGGGCAAACCCGTACTCGCGCTTGGCCGACGGAGCCACTCGGCCTCCGAGAAGATGGGCCATGAGCTGGAGGCCGTAGCAGATCCCGAGGACGGGAATCCCGAGGTCGAAAATTTCCGGCGATGGGAGGGGCGCGCCCGGTTCATAAACACTCCCCGGCCCGCCGGAGAGGATAAGAGCGGCGGGCCTTTCTTTTTTGATCCGGGAAAGCGGCGTGTCGAAGGGGAAAATCTCGGAGTAAACACCGAGCTCGCGGACTTTGCGGGCGATAAGCTGGGTGTACTGCGAGCCGAAATCGAGGACGAGGACTTTATTCACCCACCGATTTTAGCAAATGCCTTCGGGGGACTCAAGACTCATGAAGACGTCTTTTCTTTGATCCTCGACGTTATATGATCCTGGAAACAATTCTCTCTTCTCGCTAAAATATTTGACGAGCCGAATGATGAACGGAGACGAGCCGGTCAGGATCCCGATCGACGGCGTCCTCGACCTTCACGCATTTCGGGCCGAGCAGGTCAAGGATCTGGTCCCGGAATACCTTGAGGAGTGCCGCCGCCGGGGGATTTATGAAGTCCGCATCATCCACGGGAAAGGGACGGGGGCGCTTCGCCGGACCGTCCAGAGCCTGCTTGCCAGGAGTCCGATCGTAGCCGGCTTCAAGACCGCGGACCTCAGCGGAGGCGGATGGGGCGCGACCGAGGTCATCCTCCATAAGAAATAGCCTGTCCCTCGGCTGAAATCCCGGTTCCGGAAAAAACCCAGAAAAAATTCGGGCCTGACGGCCGGCGCCCTCCGACGAGGGCTTGTCTCTCGGAATGATTTTGGGTATAGTGAAGATCATGGATTGGGAAAGATTGGCTCAAGAGCTGACGATCGCGACGCCGTCGAAAATTATTCTTCTCGTCATCGACGGTCTGGGCGATCTTCCCATCGAAGGACGAACTCCGCTCGAAAAAGCAAAGACGCCGAACCTCGACCGGCTGACCCGAAGGGGCGTCTGCGGTCTGACCGACCCGGTCTCGCCGGGCATCACGCCCGGAAGCGGCCCGGCGCATCTCGCGCTCTTCGGCTATGACCCGCTTCGCTACCAGCTCGGCCGGGGCATCCTCGAGGCCCTTGGCTCAGGAGTCGAAGTCGGCAAGGAGGATCTCGTCGCCCGGGGAAATTACGCCACGTTGAAAGACGGCTTGATCATCGACCGGAGAGCCGGGAGAATCCCGACCGAGGAGAACGAAAAGCTGTGCCGGAGGATCAACTCCGGGCTTAAGCCGCGGGAAGGCGTGGGGATCAGTCTTTATCCCGGAAAGGAACACCGTTTCGTGGCCAAGTTCAGCGGCCCGGGTCTCAGCGACGCCCTGACCGACGCGGACCCGCAAAAGGATCATAAGCCGCCCGCGCCCACCCGGCCTCTCTCTCCGGATGCGGCGCGATCCGCCGAAATCGTCAACCGGTTTATGGACGAAGTCGCCTCGCTTCTCAGCGACCGCGCGAACGCCAACGCCGTCCTGCTCCGCGGCTTCTCCAAGTTTCCGGCGCTTCCGACGATGGCCGATCTCTACAAGCTCAGGCCCGCCGCCGTGGCCAACTATCCGATGTACCGGGGTCTGGCCAGACTCCTGGGGATGAAAGTTCTGGAGACCGGGCCCGAAACAAACGATCTTTTTTCCGCCCTCGAATCCGGATACGGCGGGCACAACTTTTTCTACATCCATTATAAGAAAACGGACGCTGCGGGCGAGGACGGGAACTTCGAGGCCAAGGTCCGGGCGATCGAAGAGCTCGATGCCTTTCTTCCCCGCCTTGAAGCTCTTCGTCCGGACGTCCTGGCGATCACGGCCGACCATTCGACTCCCTGTCTTCTCAGATCCCATTCCTGGCACCCCAACCCGTTTCTCATCGCTTCCCCAACGGCTTTTGCCGACGACGTCGCCGAGTTCTCCGAGAGGGCCTGCGGCCGGGGACATCTCGGACGGTTTCCCGCCCTCCAGGCGATGCCGCTCCTGCTCGCCCACGCCGGCAAGATGACGAAATACGGCGCCTGAGGCGGCAAAGGAATGGATTATTTCTGACTATTTTTATATGATAAGTCGGAATTAACCGTGTTTCGTCCGTGTCCGAGCTCGATCGTCGTTTGCGCTTGGTGCACGCTCGCCCCTTTTCTCCTCGCTCAGGAGCCGACCGTCGAAGTCTATAACCTGCGGAGCTACACGCATCCGACCCACACCCGCATCGTCGTCGACATCGGAAGCCAGAGAAATTTCATCTCGGCCGAGCTCAAGAATCCCGATCGGATCTATGTCGATATTCACCGCGCCCGGCTGAATCCGATTCTCCACGGCAAGGCCTATCCGGCCCGGTGCGATTATCTCAAAGAGGTCCGCGTGGCTCAGAGAACGCCGACCATCGTCCGCGTCGTCGTCGAACTCGACATGGCCAAAGTGGAGCGTTACCAGATCTTTCCCCTCTTTGATCCGTTCCGGGTAGTGATCGACATCTTTCCCCGGGAGCCCGCCGCGGGAACGTCTCCGCAGTCAGAGGCCACGCCGGCTGAGAAACAGCCTCAGCCTCCCGAGCCGACGCCTCTCGGCTACAGCATGGCCCGCCAGCTCGGCCTGGGCGTCAAGACCATCGTCCTCGACCCCGGACACGGAGGAGAAGATCCGGGAGCCGTCAGCCGCAAAGGCCAAAAAGAAAAGGATATCGCCCTCGCCGTGGCCTTGGAACTCCGCGACCTGCTGATCAAGGAAAAAGCCCTGGAGGTCGTCCTGACCCGCGAGTCGGACATCTCCCTTCCTCTCGAGAACCGGACCGTCATCGCCAACCAGAAAAAGGCAGACCTCTTCATCTCGATCCACGCCAACGCTCACCGCAACCGGAAGCGCAAAGGGATCGAAACCTTTTATCTGAACTTCAGCCCCGACGCGCAGGTCAACGAAATCGCCGCCCAGGAAAATGCGACTTCGACCAAGACGATCGGCGAGATGGAAGAAACCCTCAAGAAAATCGTCCGCAACAGCAAGATCATTGAATCCCGGGATCTGGCTGAACGAATCCAGAAAAATCTGGTACAATCATTATCTCAACATTACAGCGGCGTGGAAAGCTTAGGCGTCAAAGGCGGCCCTTTCTGGGTCCTGATCGGCGGCGAAATGCCCTCGGTTCTGGTCGAGATCTCTCATCTGAGCAACGCGCTCGAAGAGGAGAGGCTTCGCAGCCCCGCCTACCGCCGGCAGATCGCCCGGGGCATCTTCGAAGGGATCGTCGATTACAGGCGCTCTTTAGGAAAGGAATAAGACCGATGGACAGGCGCGAGTTTATCCGCAATCTGATCTTGGGAAGCGCAGGCCTGCGTTTCGGTCCGGATCTTTTTAGCTCGACGAAAAGTTTTCCCGACATGGCCGTCGTCCAGGGAGAATCGCCGGCCGCGCTCGCCAAAGAGGCCGTCGCTGCGCTCGGAGGAATCGGACGCTTCGTCGCCCGCGGCGACCGGGTCATGATCAAGCCGAATATCGGCTGGGACAGGACGCCGGAGCTTGCGGCAACGACCAACCCCGAGGTGGTGAGAGCGCTCGTCGAACTCTGCTTTGAGGCGGGCGCGAAAGAAGTCACGGTCATGGACAATACGACGAACCAAGCCCAGCGCTGCTATGCCCGCTCCGGGATCGCCGAAGCGGCCAAGACGGCCGGGGCCAAGGTCCCGTTCGTCAATTCCTTCCGCTTAAAAAAGATGCCCCTCAAAGGCGAATGGCTGAAGGAATGGGACGTGTTCACCGACTTCGTCGAGGCGGACAAGCTGATCAACGTGCCGATCGTCAAGCACCACAGCCTCTCCCGGCTGACCCTGGGAATGAAGAACTGGCTCGGGGCCATCGGCGGACCTCGCAATCAGCTTCATCAGAAACTCGACGAAGCCATGGTCGACCTGGCGGCCTTTTTCCGGCCTCAGTTGACGGTTCTCGACGCCTATCGCATTCTGACCAGGAACGGACCCCAAGGAGGACGATTGTCCGACGTCAAGCTTCTGAAGACGGTGGCCGCGACCGCCGATCCCGTGGCCGCCGACACACTGGGAGCGAGTTATCTCGAGCTCATCCCGTCGGAGCTTCCCTATCTCGGGCTGGCCAACAAGCGAGGCCTGGGCGAGATCGACCTGGAGAAACTGACGATTGAAAAAAGAACGGTCTAAAAAGTATCGGACACTCCAGACGCTGCGCATCGTCAGCCAGGCTGTCTTTTTCGGCCTGTTTCTCTATCTTCTTTTCGGCACGCGTTTCAGCGGGCAAGACTACATCGGCCGGGTAGAGATTTTTTTCCATTTCGACCCTTTGCTTGCCGTCGCCACCGCCATCGCCTCGCGGGCGATCTTCGCCTCGTTCATCCTGGCCGCCGTCACCATCGTCGTGACCCTGGTCGCCGGGCGTTACATCTGCGGCTGGGTCTGTCCTCTCGGCGCCGTCCATCAATTCTTTTCCTTTCTCTTCAAAAAAACACGCTGGCTGAAGCCGAAAAAGGACGAAAAAGGCCGAGCCCGGCTGGCCTGGAAATATTACCTTCTTCTTTTCGTCCTTATCGGGAGCGTCTTCGCCGTGGACCTCGTCGGCATCGCCGACCCGCTGTCGTTTCTCTACCGTTCGTTCGTCACCGGAATCGTCCCCGGATTCGCCCGCGCTGGAGCCGCCTTTACGGGCCTTCTCTACGGAGCCGGGGTTTCCTCGATCGGCGACTCACTGGCTCAGTTCCTCAGCACCTTGGCTCTCAACCCAATATTCCAGCAGGGATTCTTCATCAGCCTCCTTTTTATCGCCGCCGTGCTTCTCAACATCTTCCGAGAGCGATTCTGGTGCCGTTATCTCTGCCCGGCGGGCGCAATGCTCGGCCTAACGGCACGCTGGAACATCGGCAAGGTCCGGATCGATATGGAAAAGTGTATCCAATGCAACCTCTGCACGCTCCACTGCCAGACCCAGGCCGATCCGTATCCGAACGAGGGGTGGCGGAGCTCGGAGTGCGTTTATTGCTATACCTGCGCGGCGATCTGCCCGACGGCCGCCGTTTCTTTTCCGGTCAAGGCCGCGCCGGAAAAGATCGAGACCGTCAACTTATCGCGCCGCAAGCTCATCCTGACCTCGGCGCTGGCCGCCGTCAGCGCTCCGTTCTTCAAGATTACGCCGGCCGGAAAGCGGGCGGCGGCCAAACTCATCCGGCCGCCGGGGGCTCTGCCCGAGCCGAAGTTCCTGACAAAATGCGTCAAGTGCGGCGAGTGCATGAAAGCCTGTCCGACGAACGCCCTGCAACCGGCTCTCGGCGAGGCGGGCCCGGAGGGCATCTGGACGCCCGTTCTCGTCCCCCGCATCGGCTATTGCGAATATTACTGCTCGCTCTGCAGCCAGGTCTGTCCGACGGGAGCGATCAAAGAATTGGCCATCGAAGAAAAAACCAGGGTTAGAATCGGGACAGCCTGGGTCAATAAAAGCCGCTGCATCCCGTACGTCCTCGGGTCGCCGTGCATCGTCTGCGAGGAGCACTGCCCGACTTCACCCAAGGCGATTAAGCTGGTGAAAACGGAGGTCCATCTCCCCGACGGTACCGTCCAAGCGCCGCTCGCGCCGGTCATCGATTTGGACCTGTGCATCGGCTGCGGCATCTGTGAGAACAAATGCCCGGTGGTGGACGACCCGGCGATCTATGTGACGAGCGTCGGCGAGACGCGGTCGGAGAAAAACCGCCTCCTCCTCGAGATCATCAAGCCCACGCCGCCAGCCACGGGTCTATTGACCTGAATTCGTTAGAAAAAACCCATTTTCGTATGGACATTTCGGCTAACTGACGGCCGGCTCGAGGAGCTGGATCGTCCCCTTTTCCGCGTCGATCCGCGCCTCGACGCCGACCGGCAGGGTGAACTTCATCGGGATGTGGCCGATCATCGAGCCGAACCAGGCGGGAATGCCGAGGGGTTTGATGTGGTCGTCGAGGACCTGTTCGAGGGTCAGCGATCCGTATCCCTCGCCGGGCCCGCAGTCGGTGCAGCTGCCGAAAATGAACCCTTTGGCCTGGGCCAGAACTCCGGCCAGCTTGAGATGGGTGAGCAGGCGATCGACCCGGTAAATCTCCTCGTTGACGTCCTCGACAAAAAGGAGGGCGTTCTTCCACGGCGGCGTATATTCGGTGCCGAGGAGCGCGGAAATAATCGACAGACAGCCGCCCTTCAGGATACCGGTCGCGGCTCCGGGAGTAATGGTCTGGACTCGGTTCTCGCGCGGCGTCAGCCGGTCGCCGGCGTCGATCGGATTTTGCATCGTGACCGCCTCGGCGTCCATGATGATCCGGCGAAAATAACCGGCGGTAAAAGAGTTCCAGGCGTCGAGCCCGATCGGGCCGTGGAAGGTCACCAACCCCGTCTTGGCGTGGATGGCCAGGAGAAGGGCGGTGATATCGCTGTAGCCGATCAGGACTTTGGGATTCTTGCGGATCATCTCATAATCGAGAAAAGGCAGCATCCGCGCGCATCCCCAGCCGCCCTTCATGGCGACGATCCCGGCGACTTCCGGGTCGGCGAATTGAGCCGTCAGGTCGGCGGCCCGGTCCTCGTCTTTGCCGCCCAAATAACCATAGCGGTCGAGGAGGTGAGCGCCGAACTTTACCTTAAATCCCAGCGCTTCCATATTTTCTTTGACGATGGTCACTTCGAAGCGGGTGGCGGTGGCGCCCGAAGGACTGACCAGGGCGACCGTGTCGCCGGGTTTCAACCTCTTCGGCTTTTGAACTTCGGGGGGCTCCGTCTTGGTCCGGACCGAAGTCAGAGAATCTCGCGCTATCCCCCAAGCTAGACATGAAAAACCGGCGGCCCCTAAAAAGTTTCGTCTTTTCATCCTTTACCTCCCGCGTTATTCCCGGCCCGCATGATCAAGCGGAATTCTACACCGAGGAGGCCGGCGGAAGGAATCGACTCTGCTTCTCGAACGACCGTCGGGGTTCAATCCGGATCGGCGGCGCTGAGTTGGGTCCAGGCACCGCCGTTCCAGAGCCAGAGGCCCTGGTCGCCGAAATCGGCGAGAATCTCATCATCGCCGTTGCCGTCCACATCGGCGGCGATGAGAAATTCGGCAACGAGAGAACTGATCTGAGACCAAGAACCGCCGTCATACATCCACAGGCCTAGGTATCCGAAATCGACGATCAGTTCATCATCGCCGTTTCCGTCCGTGTCCGCGAAGATCATTTGGATTGCGTTCAGGTTGCTGATTTGTGTCCAAGCACCGCCGTTCCAGAGCCATAAACCGGTATCCCCGAAATCGACCGCAATCTCGTCGTCACCGCTTCCGTCCACGTCGCCGGAGACGATATTCTCGGCGTTGACGCCGCTGAGCTGCGTCCAGACGCCCGAATTCCAAAGCCACAGTCCTGTTGCGCCGAAATCCACCGCCATCTCTTTCCCTGCGCTCCCGTCTGTTTCGGCTAAGCAGACCCGGTCGGCATCGACGCCGCTGAGCTGCGTCCAGACGCCGCTGTCCCACAACCACAGGCCAACGATGCTGAAATCGACAACGATTTCCTCCTCTGTGTCCCCGTCCAAATCTCCGGCATAGACCCGGTCGGCGTCGACGCCGCTGAGCTGCGTCCAGACGCCGCCGTTCCATAACCAAAGGCCGATCGTGCTGAAATCGCCGATCACCTCATCGTCGCCGCTCCCATCCACATCAGCGGCCTCAAGACCGCCCACGTTCACCCCGCTGAGCTGCGTCCAGACGCCGCCGTTCCATAACCAAAGGCCGAGCGCGCCCATGTCGGCAACGATTTCATCATCGGCGCCTCCGTCTTCGTTCCCGGCGATCATGCCCTCCGGATCGACGGCCGTGAGGAGGGTCCAGGACCCTCCGTCCCACAACCAGGCACCGAGAGCCCCGAAATCTACCGCCGCTTCGTCCGCCCCGTCGCCGTCAAAATCGCCCGGCGTGATGTTGACGACAATCTCGAGGGGAATGGACATCATTAGGACAAAGCAATCCGCCTTGCCGTTCCAGGAAGTATCATAAGCCCCGGGAGTGGCCGGAAAAGTTCCCGACCCGGTGTATCCGAAGATCAAATAGTTGCCGTAATCAGCAGACCGGATTTGCATTCCGACGTCGGCGCCTCCTCCGCCCAGGAACGTGGAGAACACAAGGCCGGTTCCCTGACGGCTGAGGCGGGTGACAAAGACATCATGCGAACCGTCATGAATCCGGTCTGTCCCGTCAGAAGTCGTCGGGAAATTTGCCGAATCGGTGAATCCGACGACCACCGCGCTTCGCTCGGATTCGCCGACGATGTCGTAGACTCCGTCGGAACCGCTTCCACCGAGGTAAGTCGAATAGAGGAGGGAAGAACCTGCGGCATTGATCTTGGTCACGAAGGCGTCGAACGTGCCGCCGCTATAAGTCGTATCAAAGGCCCCAAAGGTGACGGGAAAATTCGTCGAGGCTGTCCGGCCCGCCACATACACTTCGCCGGTGTCCTCATCGACTTCCATCGCATACACCAGGTCGTCGCCGCTCCCCCCAAAATAAGTCAGATACGCCAGGCTGGTCAGAGACGGGGCCATCTTGGCGATATATCCGTCGGCCGATCCACCGTTGAAAGTTGTGTCGTAGGCGCCGGGCGTCACCGGCAGGTCAGGGGAGTTCGTATTCCCGACGAAATAGATGTAGCCATTGTCATCCGCACCGAACCCCCGGATGCTGTCGTCTCCCGTGCCGCCGAAAAAAGACGAATAGACAAGGCCCGTTCCGGAGGAATTCAGGACGACCAGGAATCCGTCGGCGAGGCCGTTAAGGATCGTATCGTAGGCGCCTGAGGTCGTCGGGAAGTCGGGAGAACGAGTTTCGCCGCCAACAGCGACGAGGCTTCCGGTGTCATCTGTGGCGATGACATAGCCCCGATCATGATCGGTCCCGCCCAAGTAGGTTGAGAAAACGAGGGCTGTGCCCGCGGTATTGATCTTGGCCACAAAGGCGTCATAGAGCCCGATTGGAGCTGTCCTGAAAGCGCCGGGAGTCGTCGGAAAATCCGTCGAATCGGTATTGCCCGTGATATAAGCATTCCCGCTATCATCCACGACCAAACCGAGACCGAGCCCCCATGCCGCTTCATTTCCGCTTCCGCCGAGATAAGTGGAATAAAGAAGAGCGGAAAGGCTGGAATTGAGCTTGGAAACAACGATGTCATAGGCACCGCCGTTATAGGTTGTGGCGTAGGCGCCCGCTGTCACGGAGAAATCGTTAGACGACGTGATCGAGGCGACATAGACATTGCCGATTAAGTCGACATCCATTGCCAAGCCGTAATCGCTCTCACTCCCGCCCAGAAACGTAGAGTAGATGACCGGATCGATGATCAGCTCGGCGTCCTTTTGATAGGCGCCGACATCGATCCGCACCGTGTGTCCTTCCTCGATTCTATAAGAGGCCCCGACCGGAACCCGGCGGCCGCCGATCTCCTGATAGCACTCCGGCGCATCTTCGGTGATCGTTCCACTCGAAATATGGATCCTCAATTGCCCCCGGGGATTGATTTCCAGGCCCTTCGCTCCCAGGAAGCGGATCGCGATCGCCGACGGATCGCCGCCCGGACGAACGATATACTCATTCTTTAGCTTCCCGGCTTGGCCGGAGACCAGGAGGTCGATCTCGGGATAAAGGTCCGGGTAGAGGAGTTTTTCATAGGCCGGTGCGCCGCTGATCCATTTCTCCGGATCGCTGCCTCGGAAATAGCTGAACCGGGCAGGGCTCTCCGCGAGCGCCCGGACTTTGATATCGCGGCGCGCGCCTTGAAATTGCAGCCGGAGGATTGCTTGGGACCAACCGCCTTGATCTTGATTCCCCGAAGGGAAGAGATCTCGCTTTGCCTTGTCCCCGTCCTGCGGAATGACAAACTGAAAAACCACCTCCTGCGGCGTGAAGTAGACGTTCCCCTTTCGAGTCTGGAGGACATAGCTCACCTCAGCCGCAGTCTGACCCCGGTTTTCAACGAAGGACAGGGGAAGTCGGGCAAGAGCGTTCGCGGCCCTTGCTATCAAGCCGTGTTCGTTCGAAGATGCCGACGATGCGAAGATGACATCGTCATCCTTAGACTCGTTAAAGCCCCAAGAGACGGTTAGCGCCGCTCCGATCATAAGACACAGAACGAATCCTTTTCTCATGGTAGAAAACTCCTTTAGAGAACTTTTCGATTTTTCGTTAAACTGTCTTTTATGACAATCGGCGGGAATTGTCAAACCGATATCCGGCCTCTACAAATCAAAGGCACTCGGCCCAAGATGTCTTGTCCGTCAAGCAAATTCCCCTCCAAACGAAATCAGGCCGCAAGCAAAAGAATCATTCCATTAAAACATTTCATCCGGGCTGAGGCCGGAAATCTGAAACCACTTGGAGTAGTGACCGTCATAGATCCACAGCCCAAGAGATCCGAAATCCACGTCCCGGCGCCTCCGGCAGCATCATAGCGCCACAGGCCGAGCGATCCGAAGTCGACCTGAAGCTCCTGTCCGCCGTCACAATCATCGTCAACGGCGAGGGCTCCGCCTGCGTTCGCCCCGCTGATTTGAAGCCAGGTTCCAGGATAAACGCCGTGTTTCCATCTCCAGAGCCCCAAGGCACCGAAGTCGGCGACGATCTCATCCATATGCGAGATGTCATTCCCCTTATTGATATCGGCCGCCACAACTCCTCGGTAACCTAAGAAAGAATTGCCGGGATATTGGACGGAAAAAGGAAGGTTGAAACCAAGGGCATGCCCCGCCTCCGCCGGGCCCTCAGGACGAGTCTGGGAAGTGGGGCGCGCTATCGGGACTGTTGTTGGAAATCTTGAACCAGCCGCCGGAACGACCTTCATAGAGCCACAGGCCATCGGAATCGAAGTCGACGGCCAGGGTCGCCTTCGAGCCCTCGTTCCAGTAGTCGCCGGCAACCATGAACTCGGGATTCTTGGTATTCAGAAGCGTCCACGTCCGGCGGGAAAAGTCGTATTTCCACAAGCCGTTCGGCCCGAAATCGATGGCCAACTCCTCCTCGCCGCTCTTTTCGCTCCGGCCGTCGGGATCAAACGGCTCGCAGAACCCGAAATCGGGGTCGGCGTGATAAAGCCTGGAAAGCTTGCCCGGGTAGCCGGCAAAAGTCCAAACATATAAACCCTGGTCGCCTTTAAAATCGATCATCAATCGAGAAGTTCCTGAGGCGGATCGGACCGCCGTAAACCGGGCGACAGGCTGATCGCTGATCTGATGCCAGCTCTGATCGTCGCTCTGACAGAGCCAGAGTCCTTGGACTCCGAAATCCAGGGCCAGGTCCTCCCCCGCGCCGCCGATGAACCGCGCCGAGGCAGAAACGCCGCCGCTTCCCGCCGACCCCGTGAGCTGCCGGTAAAGCGCGTCGCTTCCCGTCCAGCAGATCGTCCAGACTCCGGTCGCCGGAAATATATAGCAACCTTCTTCCTGGCCGCTGGGAAGAAAATCGCTCTTCCAACCGGCAACCGGCGTGAGAGCGGAGATTTGTTTCCATGATCCGGCGCCGCCGTCGTCCTCCTCATAGCGCCAGATGCCCCGGGGGGGGCCGAAATTGACCTGGAGCTCCTCGCGGCCGTCGCCGTCGTCATCCACCGCCACCGCCCAGACCGCATTCAGATTGCTGATCAATGCCCATTCGCCCGGGTAGCCTTTATACCTCCACTTCCACAGTCCCTCAGCGGCCAAGTCGACGATCACCTGCTCGGCCGGTGAATCGTCCGGGGAAAACGCCATGATCCATTCAGGATTAGTGCCGGAGATCTGGTGCCAGATCATCTGTTCGTAGACCCAGAGTCCGAGGCTGCCGAAGTCCGCGACGACCTCGTCCTTAAAGGCATTCCCCGGGTTGACGTCGGCCATGAGGAGGCCTTTGTAGCAGGGGGGAGAAACCGACGCCGGCGAAGCCTTTTCCCTTTCCTGTCCGGTCTCCGCAGCCTCCCGGCCGATGGTTGGGGTCCCTCCCGATCTTGCGGGTTCCGGCAGCATCAGGGAAGTAAAAGACCAGAGACAGGCGGCAGCGATCGGCACAAACCAGAAGGGACGTTTTATAATTTCCTTGCGGCGGCCCGCCGATCTCTGTGATTTCAACATGAGGCCATCTCGGCTCTAAATTATATGCTTTTTCCTGCCGGATGGGAAAGCGGGAACTTCAGGCCGCGTTTTAAAAAACGTGAAAAGGGCGAGGCGCCCGAGAAAACACCCCGGGCGCCTCCATAACCTGGGATAATCTAATCTGCGCTGTCGGGGCTC
>CAZNVB010000164.1:0-2836 GCA_964576265.1 uncultured Eubacteriales bacterium
CTCTGTAACGGGCGTAATTTAGGCGCGTCTCGATTTCCCAGACAGCCTTTTTGAGCCGGTATTTCGGCGTCGTATTTAGCAGAGCGGTCGATGCTCCATAGACCAGCATTCCCGCAAGCGTGAGAACAGCCAGGACTTCGATCAGAGCGATCCCTTTTTTCATCTAATCCTCCTTCCAGTCCAGGGCTTTGAATTGGCTGAGAGAGAGAACAGGATGAGCGGAAAGAGGAGCTGGCAGGGAAAGAATGTCATAGCTCGTTCCCGGAGGCAGGGGCGTGAAATGGAGCTCATTCCCGCCGGATTCATAATCGACGGTCTGAAGCCCGCCCAGGAGATGGACATCTCTCTCTTCCCCCAGGATTCGGAAACCTGTACCCTGAGCGGCGATGGAGGCCTGGATCTTGATTTTTTGCGGGGCGTTTTCAGCGACGACAATGCCGCCCTCGACAGGATTTCCCTGGAGAAGGTCTCTTCCTGTCGAATAGATGATCAACTGAGCTTGTTCCTCCTTGATATAGGGAATTCCGGCCTGCCATTTCACCCCTTCGCGGATCAGATGAGAAGCGATCGTAATCCTGTCCGCGGCGACAAGAGTCAGGTTAACGCCCCTGAGGAGAGAGGGAATCTCCTGGTCTTTGATGAGCCGCACGCCCTCGTGCGCATCCGCGACGCCGCCTCCGAGAGACAGGATTTTTCCCGTTACCATGATGATCCCGAGCGGGAGAAAATCAAATGTTTCTTCGCCCGAAGGGCTCTGGAAAATGGTCCGGCTTTCAGCCGGGGAGAATTTGAGGTTCCAGAGTCCCGCCTCCATCCGGAATGAAATAACCTGTGAGGAGCCTTCAATCGCCAGCCCCAACTCTTCGATATCGCCCTGGACAAAGACACCGCCCAGTCCGAAGTCAGTGCGGATGAGATAGACGCCATCTGGAACGGGGTCCGTCGAGGCCTCCAGCCCAAGAACGGAGCGGAGTTTGACGGGCGTGAGATCTCGCGGCGAAAAAATTTTGATGTGGAGAGCTTTCTCCAGAAGGGGAAGCGCGTCCTGAGGGATGAGGTTTTCTTGGCTGAGCACCGGCGCCGAAGGCAAAAGACTTGAACCGGATGGCCGCACCGTGATCCTATTTTCGGCGGCAAATTCTTCTCCGGTTTCGGCGATCCGTTTGCCGCTGATCAGAAAGGGAAGGAAAGGAAGAGGGACATAACCGGCGAGGAGTTCTGCTCGCCCATCTAGAGAAGAGGTTTTTTGTGGAATAAAATTTTTAAGGCTTCCTTTCGATTCGATGCGCCAGTCGAAGCGGGCGGAAAAACAGGTTTCGGCTTCGATAAGACGGTTGAGCCGGCAGTCGGTCAGGCTGGTCCAGGCTATCTGGCCGGCTTCCCCTCTGATCTGGATCGGAAAACGAACTTGGAGAACGTCCTCAATAAAGGTGATCCCTGAAATCCGCGTCGAATCGCGGAGCAAAAAATAGCGCCCATCGGAAATTGCGGCGGGCAGAGCCGCCCTGGCCGTCGCCTCCAGGAGATAGCGCAAACCGTCCTTGATTCCGTTTTCCGATGAGTATTCAAGGAGGGTGGCGTTTTTCCTGAATCCGCCGACTTTGAGGTAAACTTGGCAGAGAAAAATCATGCCGAGGGCCAGCGTGCTGAAGGTCAAAAAAAGGAAGACGGTAACGATCATCATGCTTCCGCGGTCATTCGGCCGGGAAAAAATTCCGGACCAACCCAAGGTTTTTCGGCAAAATGCTGAACTCATACTTCTTCTCCTGGTTTGCGGTCAAAACAAATCCTAATCGGGCCAACTCCCTTTCCGGGTCGACGCTGCATTCGAAGCGCGCCACTCCCTCGATGAGCGGCTGAGGGGTGCTGGCGTTGACTTTCCGGCGTAGGGTGCCGCTCGATCCATCGAGAAACAGCCGTATTTTTTCAAGAAGCAAGAGATATCCCTCGTCCCGCGGATAGGAGAGATCAACCGGGGAAGAAAAGAGGACGGTTTTCCCCGCGGCGGCGTTGATGACGCGGAGTTCGGAATGATTCCTGGTCGAAAGGCAAATCTCTCGTCCTGGACGCAGTCCGGATGAAGAGGGGATGGCGGCGGGAAGGATGGCCTCGCGGTCGCCCGCCGAGATATCGGCGCCCAGAGTGTAAGCCTCATCCAGACGATAAACGACCAGGGAATTCGTCTCGGCGACAACGCCCTCGATCGTTCCGTGACAGAGGGGATCGACGAGTCCGGAGCCCGCGCGCAGGAGATCGATTCGGATTTTATCCAGTGCGGCCGCGGCGGCCTGGGCTTCTTCGGCGGCGCTTTTAATTTTCAGAAACAGGTCGCGCGTCAGGCCGAAAAACTCAAGCGCCGCCAAAAGAACAAAGAGCGAGACGGCCAGGCCGGCCAGCATCTCAATGAGAGAAAAACCGCGTCTTCTCATTTTTTCAGAACCCCAGTCGATCGCATCTGATAAGTTGGAGGACGATTTCCCAGCCCCGCCTGGCGAGAAGGGATATTTTCAGCCTGATTCTTATTGCCGCCTCGCCTGCCGCCTCCACTTCCCAATCTATCCGGTACGCCTCGCCTGAGGATTCTTCCCGGAAAACTTCCTCATGCCGGCCTTCTGCCAGATCGGGGCTTTGCGGGGGAAGCGATTTGAGATATTCCAATTTGGAGGAGCCTAAACGCGACGCCCGGAAATAGAAATCCGCCCTCTTTTTCGCGGCCAGGGAAGAGGCGAGGAGTTGCGCCGTCCCGATAATGAAGAAGAGGATGAGAGAAGATGAAATTAGGGCCTCGATCAGGCTGGCCCCGCGACATCTTATATTTTGATTCATCGGACGGCAT
>CAZNVB010000165.1:0-5111 GCA_964576265.1 uncultured Eubacteriales bacterium
GGGACGGTTTTCTTGTGAGGGGCGGGCTTGCGTTTCGTCTTTGACTATGGCATAAGAGGAAGGGATCGTGCTAGACGGGGAGCTAGCGGTGCCCTGTAACCCACAACCCGCTCCAGTGGGGTCGAAGGCCTGGTCGAGGCCGGTTTTTGTCCGGACGGTTTCCGGGAATGAGGCGTTGAAGGCCGGGGCCCTGGGCGAAGAGGCGTCTGCCAACCCCGCCAGGACCGGAAGGTAGCAACGGTAACAGAACGGCCGCTTGTGCTTCAGTCAGCCTCGCCCGAGCCGAAAGCCCGAAAGACGCGGGGAAAGATCGGTCGAAGCCGGCTGCACGGTCATTTTCTTTTAGCCGCTCCATCCATCAAGTCGAGTTCGAGAAGAAGTTTTTCGATTCGACTGCGGCCTGCCTCGTCAAGAGGCTTGAGCGGAGGTCGCGGCGCTCCTCCGTAGGCTCCGATGAGGTCGAGAGCGTGCTTGATCGCCGGCACGCCGAGCGTCTGAGTCAGGGCCTTATTGAGAGGCCCGAGAGCCAGCTGAAGCTTGGCGGCTTCGTCCAACTCGCCGGCGCGAAAAAGCGAATAAAGCCTGACGCAGAGTTCGGGAGCCACGGCGGCAAGGGCGAGAATTCCGCCGTCCGCTCCGAGCAGGAGTCCGGCCAGGAAAATGCTCCCCGTGCCGATCAAATAAGAAAATCCCTTTTGCACGGCTGCCCGCACCTCGGCGAGGTTGGCCAGAAGACCGGAGCTGTCCTTAATCGCGGCGATGTTGGGGTGACGGGCGAGCTCGATTATGAGAGGCGGCTCGACCGGAACGCCCGTGTTCTGCGGAATGTTGTAAATGATGAGCGGAATCCTCGCTTCGTCGGCGACCCGGAGAAAATGATCGCGCAGGACCTCCTGGTCGAGCCGCGACTTGTAATAGTGTGGCGGCTTGAGGAGGGCGGCATCGGCGCCGAGTTCCGCCAGGCGGTTGACCTGGCGGACGGCGAGAGCGGTCGATTCCGCGTTCGCTCCGGCGATGACGATTTTGTCGGCCGAGGCCGAGGATTTTGCCTCGGTCACCATTTTCTCTCCTTCTTCGTCGCTGAGGAAAACAGCTTCGCCGGTCGAGCCGAGGACGACATAACCGGCGAGTCCCGTCGTGTTGTAGCGGAGAAGGTTCTCCCTGAATTTTTCGAGCGAGATTTTCTCGTCGCAAAACGGCGTCGTCAAGGCGGCGAAAACACCCTTAAAAAGCGTCTTTTCCACGTTTTCCTCTTTTCCGCGGCGTCTCATCTCCGTCTTCGATCTCCCGCAGCTCCTCCTCACTGAGACCGAAATAGTGGCCGACTTCGTGGAGGACGACATCTTGGACTTTTTCTCGGACCTCTTCGTCCGAAGCGCAGATTTCCTCGATCGGCTTCTGATAGATGACAATCACATCCGGCGGCACATTCCCGTAATACGGTCCCCGGTGCTGGAAGGGAACGCCGTGATAAAGACCGAGAAGCGTCCCCAACCTGCGGCGGCCCAAGGGCGAGCCGCGCGGCGGAAGGTCTTCGACGATAACAGTCAGGTTTTTCAGATAACGTCGAAATTTTCGCGGCAGGCCGGCCAGCGCCTCCTCGACGAGCTTCTCGAACTGAAATCTATCCATCGGCTTTCCGGCGGGCTCTCTTTATTTCTCGATCCCGGCGCGAGCCCGGACTCCCTTGGCGTAATAATGCTTTTTTTCTTTCATTTCGCTCACCAGGTCGGCTCGCTTGATGATCGACGCCGGCGCATAGCGGCCGGTCAGGATGAGCTCGACGGCCGAGGGCTTCTGGCTGAGGAAATCGAGAACTTCCTTTTCCTCGAGCAACCTGAAATGTAGAGCGACGCAGACTTCATCGAGGACGACGATCTGGAATCGCCCGGAAAGCATCGCCCGGCGGCACTTTTCGAGTCCCTTCCGAGCCCGGGCGATGTCTTCGTCGTCGGGGTTTTCCGTCACATGGATAAAGCCTTTGCGGCCGAACTGTTCGATGGTGATCCAGGGCGCAAGCCGGCGCGCCGCCTGGAGCTCCCCGTAAGGATGGCCTTTGAGGAATTGTCCGATGTACGTTCTCATCCGGTGGCCGGCGGCGCGAAGGGCGAGACCGAGGGCGGCTGTCGTCTTCCCCTTTCCGTTTCCGGTGTAAACCTGAATAAAACCTTGAAAATTCGAAGCCATGGCTTCTTTATTGTATCCCAGAACGGCCGGGAGGCAAAATGTCTTTGTAAGCGATCAAGCCTCTCCTCATTGATGATGGACGGGCACGGCGTTTGACGGGCCGGCCGGCCCACTCTATAATGAACGTCTGATGAAGCTGACCCCGGAGTTCATCGACCCTCTGATTGAGGCCGCGCTCAAGGAAGACATCCCTTCCGGGGACATCACGTCGGAGAGCGTCATCCCTCCCGAATCCGTATCCAGGGCGGCCTTCCTGGCCAAAGAGGCGGGGGTCCTGGCCGGAATCGATGTCGCCCGCCGCGTCTTCGAGAAGCTCGATCCAAGGGTCCGGTTTAAAAAATTCTTTCAGGATGGAGAGGCGTTCAGTCCCGGCGACATCCTGGCCGAGGTCCGCGGCCCCTCACTATCGCTTCTCAAAGCCGAGCGGACGGCGCTGAACTTTCTCCAGCGGATGTCCGGCATCGCCACCCAGACTCGCCGCTTTGTCGATGCCGTCGCCGGAACTCGGACGCGAATCCTGGACACGAGAAAGACGACGCCGACCCTGCGGCGACTGGAGAAGTACGCCGTGCGGATGGGCGGCGGAAAGAACCACCGTTTCAGCCTTTCCGACATGGTCCTTCTCAAAGACAACCACCTCCGGATCGTCGGGAGCATCGGCGAAGCGGTAGAGCGGGCGCGGGAAAAGGCCAAGCCGGGGACCGAAATCGAGGTCGAAGTCACGACCTCCGCCGAAGCGCGGGAGGCGTACGCCGCCGGCGCCTCGATGATCATGCTCGACAATATGCCCCTGCCGAAAATAAAGGCCGTCGTCCGCGCTCTGGCTGGAAAAATTCCGCTCGAGGTCTCGGGAAAAGTCAGCTTGCGGCGGGCGAGGCGGATTGCCTCGCTGGGCGTCGACTTTATCTCCGTCGGAAGCCTGACCCACTCGTTTCGTTCCGTCGATATCAGTCTCGAATTCATGTCCCCAAAGAAAGGGAAATCACAGGATGAACCCTAATCCCTTATTCCGATCGGATATCTTGATTATCGGTTGCGGCATCGCCGGGGCGAGCGCCGCTCTGGAAGCCGCCAAGCGCGGTTATCGCGTTCACCTCATCACTCAGGCGCCGCAGCCGGAAGAGTCGAATACGTATTACGCTCAGGGCGGCATCGTTTCCCTTGGCCCGGACGACGATCCAGAAATTCTGAAAGAGGATATCATCCGGACGGGCGACGGAATCAACAACCCTGAGTCGGTCGAGCTTCTTGCTGCCGAGGGACAGAAGCTCGTCGAGTCGGTTCTGATCCAGGAACTGAAAATCCCGTTCACCCGGAGCAGCGAAGAAACCCTCGACTACGCCCAGGAAGCGGGACACTCCCGTCGCCGGATTCTTCATGTCAAAGACACGACCGGAAAAACGATCCAGGAGCGATTCATTCAAGCGCTGGGGATGTACAGCAACGTGACGATTTTCCCCGACCGTACCGCCGTCGACCTGCTGACGATTCCCCACCACAGCAAGAATCTCATGGCTTATTACCGGGAGCCCCGTTGCATTGGTGCTTACGTTCTCGAAAACAAGACGGGAAAGGTCCACACCTTTCTTGCACCCTACACCATTCTGGCGAGTGGAGGCTGCGGGGCGCTCTATCTCTACACTTCCAATCCCTCCGGAGCGATCGGCGCGGGCTATGCCATGGCCCACCGTGCTGGTGCGCGCATCGTCAACATGGAGTACATCCAGTTTCATCCGACCTCGCTTTTCCACCGGGACGCCGACCGGTTTCTGATTTCCGAGACGGTCCGGGGAGAAGGGGCTCGCCTGAAGAACCGGGACGGCCGGACCTTCATGGAAAAGTACAGTGATAAAAAAGACCTCGCTCCGCGCGATGAGGTGACCCGGGCGATTTACGAAGAAATGGTCAACAGCAATTCTCCCTTTGTCCTCCTTGACCTCGCCTCCTATGCCAAGGTGGATATCAAGAAGCGCTTTCCCCATATCTACCGGACCTGCCTGGAATACGGAATCGATATCACCAAGGAGCCGATCCCGGTCGTGCCGGCGGCTCATTATTGCTGCGGCGGGATTCTTGTCGATACCCGGGGACGGAGTTCGCTCCGCGGGCTCTATGCCGTGGGGGAGGTCTCCTGCACCGGTGTTCACGGCGCCAACCGCCTGGCCTCGACTTCGCTCCTTGAGGGACTGGTCTGGGGAACGCAGGCGGCCCGGGATATCGACGCCCATTTCGATCCCCATCCGGACTTTGATCCTTCGGAAATTCACCCCTGGTACTATCCCGAGAGGGAAGAGGAGATCGATCCGGCCCTCATCAACCAGGATTGGATGATGATTCGCACGACCATGTGGAACTACGCCGGGATCATCCGGACGAGGAAGCGGCTCGAGCGGGCGAAAGCGGATCTCGAATACTTGAGGCACCGCATCGAAAAATTCTACAAAGAGGCCCGCATGGACCCCAAGGTGGTCGGACTGAAGCACGGAATCCAGGTCGCCTTGATGATCACTCATGCCGCGCTGGCGAATCCCATCAGCCTGGGAGCGCATTTCCGGCGCGATTAGAATCGTCGGGGGGCGATCGTTATTTGAGGACGAGGCCCAACCTTGTCAAGTCATCTAAAAATCTAACCGAAGCATCTATCATCTTGTCATCAAAAAATCTAACCATGATGGCTCACCACCAAATCAACACTTTTGGGGGGTCTATCCATGAATTTGATGCCCAGTGCCTTGGAGAGCTCTTTTAGGGCTTGCTGTTCGGCCGGCGACAGCCCCTTCAGAAAATCAGTCTTCTTCTGGGACACTCTGGGCCGGTAATGGGCCAGCTCTCAGATCGAGGCAAGCTCTTTTTGGACGATCTGAGCCAGATGGAAGGTGTCCATGCGAAACTCCAGCTTCATAACCTAACCTCGATGTTCAGGA
>CAZNVB010000166.1:0-9661 GCA_964576265.1 uncultured Eubacteriales bacterium
GGCCAGGGCTTGAGCGAGCATAGGGCGCCGTTCGACGCTCTGGTCTCCGTGATCGAAGGAACGGCCGAAGTGATTATTTCCGGCCAAAGCCATGAACTCCGCGGCGGCGAGATGATCATCATGCCGGCCGGAGAGCCGCACGCGCTCCGGGCAAAGCAGCGATTCAAAATGCTCCTGGTGATGATCCGCTCGTGAGACGGCCGATGAAGCCCCTTCTTCTTTTAACCAACGACGACGGGTTCTTTGCCCCAGGTCTCCAGGCGCTGGCCAAAGAGCTCAAGACTCTGGGGGAGGTTTTTATCGTCGCTCCCGACCGGGAAAAGAGCGCCGCCTCGCTCTCCCTGACCCTCCGCCGGCCGCTGCGCGCCGAACGGATCAAAAAAAACGCCTATGCGGTGGACGGGACGCCGGCCGATTGCATCTATCTGGCGATCCGGAAACTCCTGCCACGTCCGCCTCGGCTGATCTTATCGGGTATCAACGCCGGCCCCAACCTCGGCCGGCAGGATATCTCGTATTCGGGCACGGTCGCGGCGGCGCTTCAAGGCGCCTTTCTTCAGATTCCCTCAATCGCAATTTCTCAGCTTCCCGATAAAGAAAAGCGATTTGACTTTGTCGCGGCGGCAAAGTTCGCCGCCCGCCTGAGCGAGCGTTTGCTGAAGGCAGAATCGCCGGCCGGACTTCTTTTAAATATCAACCTCCCCCCTCCCCCTTTTCAGGGGGTTCGGATCACGGAACTCGGCGAAAAGCGGTACGAGCCGGAAGTCGTCGAAAAAACAGACCCGCGGGAAAAAACTTATTATTGGATCGGCCTGGGGAAGATCCGCAGAATCGGCGGCAAACGGAGCGACATCTGGGCCACAGAGCAGGGATATATTTCGATCACCCCTCTCGGGATGGACCGCACGGACCGCCGGACGACCGTCGCGGACTCGCTCCAAAAAATCCTTCAGGGCTTTGTCTGACAGGCGGCCCGACGGTGGCGTAGAAATTCCACGACTGCCGGCAAAATCGAAATGAGAATAATGGCCATGATCACCAGGCTGAAATGGCGCTTGACAAAGGGGATGTTGCCGAAGAAATATCCGCCGAAGACGAAAACCGCCACCCAGCCGATCCCGCCGATGACGTTGTAGCTGATGAATTTCCCGTAGCTCATCCGACCGATTCCCGCGACAAAGGGAGCAAACGTCCGGACGATCGGGACGAAGCGGGCGATAATGATCGTCTCGGCGCCGTATTTCTCATAGAAGCGGTGCGTCCGGTCGAGATATTCTTTTTTAAAAAAGCGGTTTTTTTCTTTGGAAAATACCTTCGGACCGACAAAATGCCCGATCCAGTAGTTCACCGTGTCTCCAAGAATGGCCGCCGTGCAGAGAATGAAAAACAGCCACAGGACATCGAGCGCGCCGGCAGCGGCGAATGTTCCGGCGGCAAAAAGAAGCGAATCTCCGGGAAGAAAGGGCGTGACCACGAAACCCGTCTCGCAAAAGATGACGGCGAAGAGGATGAGATACGTCCACCAGCCGAACGCCTGGATGAGCTCGCTCAGGTGCTTGTCGAGATGAAGGACAAAATCAATGATCTGCGAAATCATTTCCCGCTTGAATTCCTAACGGCCTTTCCTTTCGTTTTTCGGAGCGTAAAAGAGGCTTTAGTAAATACGGATTTCTGAGGTCTGTCAAGTCTTTTTAATCAATCCGGCTTTGGAAGAAGATGCGGTTCTGATAGAATGGAATCCTCCTCTGAGACACCCGAAATGATCGACGCAGCGGAAAAAGTTCAGCGCATCGAGCGGGCGCTCTCTGCCCTCGTGCCGCATCAGGAATCCTGCCGCCTCTGCCCTCGAGAATGCGGCGTCAGTCGCGCTGCCGGCGAAAGAGGGTTTTGTGGAAGCAGCCAGGTCGCCGCGGTCTCCCACGCTCTTCTCCATTACGGCGAGGAACCGGCGCTCAGCGGCCTGGGGGATGTTCGCGGTGACGGGGAGAAAAAAGACCATAGTCGGGCCGGTTCTGGAGCCATCTTTTTTACCGGCTGCAACCTCAAGTGCCTGTTCTGTCAGAACTACCAGCTGAGCTGGCTTCACCAGGGCGAGGAGGTTGACGATAACCGCTTGGCCGAGCTCATGCTCGGGCTTGAGGCGGCCGGAGCCTGGAACATCAACCTTGTCTCGCCGACCCATCAGCTTCTTCCGATCCTCCGAGCCCTGCGTCTGGCCTACCGGAAAGGCCTGAGCATTCCCCTTGTTTACAATTCAAACGCTTATGAAAAGGCCGAAGTCCTTTCTCTTCTCGACGGCATCGTCGACATCTATCTTCCCGATCTCAAGTATTTCGATCCTGAGGTTTCCGCCAAATACTCCGGAGCAGCCGACTATTTCCGGTTCGCCGGTCCGGCCATCCAGGAGATGTTCATGCAACGGCCCTCCCTGCGGCTGAGCGAGGCGGGCATCGCCCAGGAAGGCTTGATCGTTCGCCATCTCGTTTTGCCCGGCAGGACAAAGGATTCACAAGCCCTCCTTCGTTGGCTGGCGGACGAGGTCAATCCGGCCGTGGCGCTCAGCCTAATGAGCCAGTATCATCCCTGCTTCCGGGCGCCGTCCGAGCTCCGGCGGACGCTTCAGCCCCAAGAATACAGGGAAGTCCTGGCGGAAGCAGATAGACTTGGCTTTGAAACGATGTTCGTCCAGCCCGCCCTTTTCGCCCCTGAAGACCACCTGATCCCCGATTTCACCCGGAAGGAACCGTTTGTCTGGAGCAGAAAGCTTGGCACAGGAGAAGGTTAGAATCCTTTGACCATGGGGGAATAATAGCTCGCCGGAGGAAGACGCGATTCCGGAACGCCGAGAAGAAGGACCATTTCCCGCAATTTCTTCTGGATCGCCTCGACATTCTCCGGTCCCATGCGCAGGAGATGCTTCTGGGCGTCGCTCAATCCTTCGAGCTTCGGGTCGAGCATCACATAGCTGAGGACTCTCTTTTCCAGGACGATTGTACCATCGACGACCGGAGCCCGAAGGAGCTCGAGAATCGCTTTGACGAGGGTATCTTCAAAATCCGTATCCGGGTACCCCAAATCGCGGTAAGCTTCCTGGAGAAGAGGTTTGAACCCGCGGAGCAAAGCCACACACTTCTGGCTGTCCAGGGAGACAAAAACATCGACGACGGGATTATAACGGTTGTATCCGTCAGGGTCTGCTACATAGAGTTCGCCTTTTTTGATGGTCTTGTACTCACCATCGGGCATGAAAAAGCTGATATGGGGCCTCGGGCTGAGACCGTTGGCGATGTTGTCCACAGCAGCGACGAACCGCCTGATCAAATCTTGGCTTTTCAGCCAGAGACCGAGCTGAGGATGGACAGAAAGCTCGGCGGCAAGCTCACGAACCAGTCCGTCGCTCTGATCGAGCTCGACGGGGGGAATAGCGGGGACATCCGTCTGGACGGGTGGCAATGTCCCTTTTTCGGTCGTTTCTTCCGCTGGAATTTCCGGAGACTCAGCCTTTTTCGCGGGCCTTTTGTAAATAAAAAAATAGAAAAGGGCCGCGCAAACAATGACGATCAGAAGGGCGACGACCGCTTTCTTCAAGACGCCCTTTTCTTCTTCTTCTTCTTCTTCTTCAAGCTCGGGATGTTCTTTCATCATGGCAAGTCCTCGATTTTTTGGATTCTGATATTGCCGCTCCGGGCAACGAGGACGACTTTCGCCCCTTCTCCTTCTCCCAGTTTTGCCCTGAGAGACGGAGGCTCGAAGGGAGGAATCCCTTCAAAATCTTCGATTACACGTCCCGCCGGAGTTTCGACCGCAATCTCCGCAGCCACGGCCGGCTCGAGGAAGAGAGCAATATCGCCTTCCCCAACCTCGATGTGAACCTCATCCTCAGGCCGGAGATCCAGGATCTCGGCTTCCACGTCCCCGCGTCCCAGAGAAATCAAAAGAGGACCGGAAAAATTCCGAACGACGATATATCCTTCGTCTCCCCGGATTCCCGCCGACCCGTAAACGCCGGAGATCCGGATCTCCCCCACGGATGTTCGGATCTCCCGGAGCACGACCGACTGCGGGACGCGGAGGCGACAATGGAATCGGCTTCCCTCGCTTTTTTTCCCCGGCCCCGGAATTTGAATGGTCAATTCCTCTTCATCTCCTTCAGCCCAGATTTTTGGCGTCGATCTCTCCCCGCCCAAAAAATAGAACCGCGGAGACGAGGGGAATTCCAGCTCCTCCTCCACCATGATCTCTATTTCCTCTCTCTCCCATCCTTCAATTTGGATATTGCCGAAGGAATTCTCGAGGGATAGAGATCCGCCGGAGCGGAAAGGGAATGACTTCGCAGCCCGACCCAGCGAAACGGACGGACCCTCTGGATTGCGGCTGTCGACGACGGCAATCACGCAGGAAAGCGAAAGCCAAAAAACGGCGGTCAGCGAAAAACCCAAGATCGTCCGAACCCGCCTTCTACCATTCAAGGACAACGAAAACTCCTTTTCGGCATAAGCAGGCATATTGAAACAAAAAAGCCGCTCTTTTTCAATCTGCCATTAGCTCTGCCTATCCGAACCGCCCGGTGATGTAATCCTCTGTTCTCCGATCGGAAGGCCGGGTGAAGATTTGACTCGTCTCGCCGAATTCGACGAGCTCCCCGAGCAGGAAATAGCCGGTAAAATCGGAGACCCGCCCCGCCTGCTGCATGTTGTGAGTCACGATGACGATGGTGTAGCGTTTTTTAAGCTCGCCCATCAGATCCTCGATCTTGGCCGTGGCGATGAGATCGAGCGCCGAGCAGGGCTCATCCATGAGGAGGATTTCCGGCTCGACCGCGATCAGACGGGCGATGCAGAGCCGTTGCTGCTGCTCGCCGGAAAGGGCCAGGGCATTGACTTCGAGCTTGTCCTTCAGCTCTTCCCAGAGATGGACTGCATCCAGGCTCGACGCGAGCTTTTCCTCGAGGACATCCTTGCGGTTGATGCCGTGCACTCTCAGGCCGTAGGTGACGTTATCGGCGACGCTCAGGGGAAAAGGGTTAGGCCGCTGAAAAACCATGCCCACTTTTTTGCGCAAGCGAAGGAGGTCAACTCCCTTCCGATAGATGTCCTCGCCGTCGATATAAACCCGTCCCCGGATATGGACATCCTCGACCAAATCGTTCATTCGGTTGAGCGTCCGGAGAAAGGTCGTTTTGCCGCAACCTGAAGGTCCGATCAGGGCGGTGATGTTTTGTTTTTCGATCGTCAGATTGATATTCTTGAGAGCCTGAAACCGCCCGTAGAAAAAATCCAAATTCTGGACCTCGATGACGGCCATGGCCTCTCCTATCCGAATCTCCCCGAGACGTAGTCGTTTGTCCGCCGGTCGGCGGGAGCGGAAAAGATTTTCTCCGTCCGGTCGACCTCGACGAGCTGACCGCTAAGGAAAAAAGCCGTTCGATCGGCCACCCGGGCCGCCTGCTTCGTATTGTTGGTTACAAGGATGATCGTGTATTCGGATCGGAGCGAGCGGAGGGTCTCTTCTATCTTCATCGTCGAGATCGGATCCAGTCCGGAGGTTGGCTCGTCAAGGAGGATGAATTCGGGTCGGAGCGCCAGAATCCGGGCCAAGCACAGCCGCTGCTGTTGTCCGCCGCTGAGTTTGAGAGCGCTTTTGTGGAGGCGATCCTTGACCTCCTCCCACAGGGCCGTCTTTTTCAGGGAGTCCTCAACAAGCTGGGAGAGTTCAGACCGATTCGAGACGCCGGCCAACCGGGGTCCGAAAGCGACATTTTCGAACACCGACCTGGGCAAAGCGACCGGTGTCGCAAAAACCATGCCCAGCCGCCGGCGCAACTCGGCAATGCTCGAGCCGGGCCGGTAAATATCTTTCCCCTCAACTTCCAGGAGGCCCGACATGGTCCAGCCAGGAACGAGGTCATTGAGCCTGTTGAGAGAGCGGAGAAAAGTCGATTTGCCGCTTCCGGCAGGACCGATGATGCCGAAGATCTCGTGTTCATAAATCTCCAGGTTGATTTTCCTCAGAGCTTCGATCCTCCCGTAAAAGGAGCTGAACTCTCGGGTTCGGATGACAACGTTGGACATTTCAGCTGTACTTTTTGATAAATCGGTTCATCATCGCATAGGTCAGGAGATTGATCGCCAGGATGGAAATCATCAGGATGGCGGCCGTGCCGTAGGCGTTTGTTTTAGAGATCCCCTCGCGAGCCAGGATATAGAAATGAACCGACATCGTTCTCGTCGAAGAGAAGAGCGACGTCGGAAGCCGGAGGGCACTGCCGGCAGTGAAAATGACGGCCGCCGTCTCACCGATGCTCCTTCCGATGCTCAAGATAATGCCGGTCCCGATTCCGGGCAGAGCCGAGGGAAGAACAACCCGCGTCACGGTCTGCCACCTCGTCCCTCCCAGCGAAAAGCTGACTTCGCGGTAGGCATAGGGGACAGCCTTAATGGCTTCTTCGCTCGTCCGGATAATCGTCGGCAGGATCATGAAAGCCAAGGTCAGACTGCCGCTTAGAAGCGACCAGCCGAACCCGAGCTTGGTCACAAAAAGGATAAATCCGAACAGCCCGAAGATGATCGAGGGAATTCCGGCCAGGCATTCCGACCCGAAGCGGATGACCCGGGTGACCCAATTTTCCCGCGTGTATTCAGTGAGATAGATGGCCGTCCCGATCCCGAAGGGAGCGGCGATCAGGATGGCCAGGCAGGTCAGAGCGATGGTGCCGACGATCGGGGAGAATATTCCGCCCGCCTTGCCCATCTCCACCGGATTTTCGGTCAGAAAGCGAATCGTGATGGCGGGAAGCCCGTTCCTCAGAACAAAAAAAACGATGAACAACAGGATCAACACGGTGATCGAGGTCATCAGCCAGAGAACAAGCTGGGCGATTTTCTGCTCTGTCCGGGGATGAACCTGCATTTCAGGATTTCCTTTTCATCGAGGTCAGGTTGGCGATCGTGTTGAGAATCATGATGATGACAAAGAGAATGACTCCGGTGGCGAAGAGCGCCTCTCGATGTTCGCCGCTGGCGTAGCCCATCTCCAGGGCAATATTGGAGGTCAGAGTCCGGACGGGATCGAGAAGCGACTTAGGGACGGCGGCAGCGTTCCCGGCAATCATGATCACGGCCATGGTCTCGCCGATCGCTCGGCCCATTCCCAGGATAACGCTGGCGATTATCCCGGACCTGGCGGCGGGAATCATGACCATCCGGGTGGTCTGCCATCTCGTGGCCCCGAGGGCGATCGATCCTTCGCGGTAGCTCCGGGGAACTGCTTCCAGGGAATCGATGGAAATGCTGATGATGGTGGGCAGAATCATGATCCCGAGGATGATCGCCGCGGCCAGGACGGAAAGACCGGGGCCGCCGAACGTTTCCCTGATGAAGGGGACCAGGACGACGACTCCGATGAACCCGTAGACGACTGAGGGGATGCCGGCCAGGAGCTCAATGACCGGCTTGAGGACTCTTCTCAATCGTTGGGAAGAAAACTCCGTCAGGAAAACCGCCCCGGCCAGCCCGAAAGGGACTCCGATCGCCAATGCCCCCAAAGTCACGAACAGCGAACCCACGATCATTGGAAAGAGCCCGAAACTCTGTTCTGTCGGAAACCAATCCAGGTTGAGGAGGAATCGGCGGAGGCCGTACTTAAACATGATCGGCGTTCCTTCGCCGAAGATGAAAGCCGTGATCAGGAGGAGAACCGAAACCGCCGAAAAGGCAACGGCGAGAAGGGCGATCCGGATCAAGGTCTCGTTTCGATCCAGGCGAGTCATCGACCACACTACTCCCGAAAGGCGGGGATCAGTCCGTCGTGCCGAACCATCTCTTGCGCTTTTCTCGAAAGGACGAAATTGATAAAATCGATGGCCTCAGGCTTCGGCTCGCCGCGGGTGACAAAAAGAAATGGCCGGACAAGCTGGTAAGTTTTTTCGATAATATGGTCGTAGCTCGGCTCGACCCCGTCAAGCCGGAGGGCTTTGACCGATTCATTGACCAATCCGTAAGAAATGTAACCGATGCTTGAAGGGTCGTTGGCGACAATTTCCCGGACCGTCCCGTTCGAATCCTGGACGATGGCGCCTTTGAAGATGCGCTCCTTTTTCATCACCATTTCCTGAAAGGCGCTCCGCGTTCCCGAGCCTTCCTCCCTCGTCACGACATGAATTTCTCTCTCCCCGCCACCCAGGCTTTTCCAGCTTCGGATATTTCCGGCGAAGATATTACGGACGAGATCCAGGCTCAGATCGGAGACGGGGTTTTCGGGATGGACGATGACCGCCAATCCGTCCCAAGCAACGACGACCTCGAAAAGTTCCTTTTCCTCATCCCTCAGTTCCCGGGAGGACATTCCGATGTCGGCCGCCCCTTCCCTAGCGGCTTGAATGCCGGCGCTCGAGCCCCCGCCCTGAACATTGACGATCCGACCAGGATGCTCGCGCATGTAGATTTCCGCCCAGTGGTCGGCGAACGGCTGGATGCTGGTGGATCCGGCGACGACCAGACCGCGCTGACTGGGATTGCGGGAACACCCGACGGGGAAAAAAAGAAAAAAGAGAGCAAGAAAAGCGCCCGGCACCCACTTGGATGCAAGAAGCTTTTCGTTTCTCATGTCACGGGTGCGTTTCCGCTGTCTTTATACTACAGCCTCGCCTCTCTTGCAAGGAAGTCCGACCTTTCAATCGCCGAGTGAAGCCAGCTCCTTTTCGAAGCGGGCTTTGGTTTTCTCGTATGTCTCGCTCACGCTCTCCAGTTCTTCGAAAAGGCGACGGATGTCTTCTTGAAGTCCATGCATCGCCCGCGAAATCTCCAGGATCTCCGGGCCGTTTTTCGCCCGGCCCGCCTCGAGGATCGTCTGATTGAGATTGCCGAGCGCTTGTTCCTTCGTCATGATGGCCGCTTCCAGAACGGCGATTTTTTTCTCCAGCGGCTTCAGGAGGCGGGATTTTTCGGCGATCAGGGCAATCCGCCGCTTTCGTAAATCTCGCCGATCGACTTTCGGTTCCGGAGCGATCTTGGGGGACCGTTTGGGCGCCGGAGAATCCAGCTCGTCTTGCCAGCCGACTTTTTCCAGGAACCTCTGGTAATCTCCTTCATAAACCATGATGCCGTTTCCCTGGAAGACGATCAAACGCTCGGCCAGGGCATGAAGGAACATTTCGTTGTGGGTGACCATAACGACGGCGCCCTCAAAATTGTCGAGGGCCGCGAGGAGCGCATCGCTCGCTTCCATGTCCAGGTGATTGGTCGGCTCGTCGAGAAGGAGGAGATTGACCGGCGAAGCAATGATTTTCCCCAGGACGACCCGGCTTTTCTCGCCGCCCGAGAGAACGGAAATTTTCTTCAAGGCTTCGTCCTGCTCGAACAACATCGCTCCGCAGATCAGACGCGCCCGTCCCGGGTCGCCGCCGGGATCGGCCTGACGGATTTCCTCAAGCACCGTGTTGGACTCGTTAAGTCCAGAAAGATAGGATTGCTCAAAATAGCCGACCGCGGCGCCGAGCGGCCGGCTGACCTCTCCCCTTTGAGGCTGGAGGATGCCGGCCATCAGTTTGAGAAGCGTCGTTTTTCCCCGGCCGTTTTTGCCAATGACACAGACGCGGTCGGCGCTTCCGATGCTGATCGTAAAATCGCGAATCAGCGGCCTCTGCGGGTCATAGGAAAAAGAC
>CAZNVB010000167.1:0-6760 GCA_964576265.1 uncultured Eubacteriales bacterium
ACCCTTACTTCTATGATTATCTTACGGCCGAAGAGTTTCTGAATTTCTACGGCCAGCTTTTCGGACTCAAAGGCCGGCTCAAGGCGGAGAAGATCGACCGGCTTCTCGCGCGAGTCGGTCTGGAGCGGGCAAGGCACTTGCAGCTGCGGAAATTCTCCCGCGGGATGCTGCAGCGGATCGGTCTCGCCCAGGCGCTGATCAACGATCCGGACTTCTTGCTTCTCGACGAACCCTTGGGCGGCCTCGATCCCCTGGGTCGGAAGGAAATCCGCGATATCATCGTCCAGCTTAAACAGGAGGGGAAGACGGTCTTCCTCTGTTCCCATATTCTCCAGGACATCGAGATGATCTGCGATCGGGTGGCGATCATCGTCGGCGGTCGGATCATCAGCCAGGGAGCTCTGCCGGAACTGATTTCGGAGAAAATCCTGTTTGCCGAGGTGACCGTCTCCGGCCTGGCGCCGAGCGATCTCGAAGGGATGGGCGAGATCCTTTCCACTCGCGGGGACAAAATTTTGCTCAAGATTTTCCGGGAGGAAGACGTCGACGGCCTCGTGGCGAGGGTCCAGCAGAACAAGGGCCGGATTCATTCTCTCGTCCCCCGCACCGAGACTCTGGAGGATCTCTTCGTCGAGATGGTCAAACAGGGATGAAAATCAGGACGATTGCTCTCAACACCCTGAAAGAGGCGATCCGGGACCGCATTCTCTATCTGCTTTTCTTTTTCGCCGCTGTTTCGCTTATCTCCTCCCGGGTGCTGGCCCTGCTCACGGTCGGCGACCGAGTTAAAATCATCAAGGATGTCGGCTTGGCCTCGATCTCGATTTTCGGCATGCTGATGGCCATCCTGATCGGAACCGGACTGGTGTACAAGGAAATCGATAAAAAGACAATCTTTACCCTCCTTTCAAAGCCCATCGAGCGCTGGGAGTTCCTGGTCGGCAAGTTTTTCGGCCTGGTCCTGACCCTCTTCATCATGATCACCTTGATGACGCTGATCTTTCTTGTCATCCTTTTCCTGCACAGCTTTCGGGTGGAGGGCCGACTGCTCCTGGCCGTTCTGTTCATTTTCATCGAGCTCATCCTGATTACGGCCGTGGCCATCCTGTTTTCCTGCTTTTCGACTCCGATCCTGAGCTCGATTTTTTCCTTGTCCTTTTATGTGATCGGTCATCTCTCCTGGGGGCTTGAGCCGCTGATTCGACGAGTGCGGCCGGGCGTCGCCCGGTCTGCCCTCCAGGTCCTTTATACTCTTCTTCCCGACCTTGAAAACTTTAATTTCAAGACCGAGGTCGTACACGGCCTGACGATCGAACCGAGATTTTTCATCTATTCCGCTTTCTACGGCCTGGTCTACACGGTTTTCGTCCTCTTTCTGGCCGTTCTCATCTTCAAAAAACGGGATTTCATCTAAGATTGAGGCAAACCTTGCGACGCGCAAAGCGGGGATTGGCGACGCCGGCGCTCGTAATCTTCCTCATTCTTTCCTGCGCCGGTTTCTCCGGTCTCAAGCTCGTGGTCGATCGAATTCCGCGGAAAAAAATCCCCGGAGCTTCCGTCATCTACATCCCCTCCGGAAAATACCTGAAATACGCGACCCTGGGCTATTCTTCTTTCATGGCGGATCTGATTTACCTGTGGGCCATCCAATATTACAGCACTTACACGATTGTCGACCGCTTTCAGAATCTGATGCACATCTTCTCCATCATCGCCGAGCTGGACCCGCGGTACGTCGATCCCTACGAAGTCGGCGCCCTGATCGCCGCTCATGAAGCCAGAGATCTCAATTTGGCTTATCAGGTCCTCGACCTCGGGCTGGCCAAAAACCCGAAGGAATGGTTTTTCCCCTTCCTGGCCGGCCATTACGCCCAGCTGGCCAAAGACTTCGAAACGGCCCGAAAATACTTTAAAATCACGATGGAGATTCCGGGCGCGCCGGATTTCGTCAAACGGCTCTATGCCGCCGCCTCTTTCCGGGTCATGGACTTCAAAACGTCCTGGGAGACATGGCTTGAGGTTTACAACACGGCCCCTGACGACCGGACGAGGAAAATCGCCTCGAATCATCTCTATCGCGTCAAATCGACGACAGACATCAACCTCATCAAGGAGGCGATCGAAAAATTCAGGCAGCGGTCCGGCCGCCTGCCAAACGCTCTGTCCGAGCTGGTGAAAGCTCGGGTTATCCCCTCTCTGCCGAAGGACATGGACGGCAAAGATTATCTTTACGACCCCAAGACGGGATCCGTCGAGGCGCCGACGATTTGGTGGAAAAGGTCTTTATAATTCTCTTCGGGCTGGTCTGGGGAAGTTTCCTCAACGTCGTGATCTATCGCCTCCCGGCCGGAATCAGCCTCATCCGACCGTCGTCCTCCTGTCCGCGCTGCAAAACCCCGATCAAACCCTATGACAACATTCCGGTCCTCTCTTATCTTCTTCTCCGGGGACGCTGCCGCTCCTGCGGCGAGAGGATCTCGCCGGTCTATCCGCTCGTCGAAATCCTGACCGCTTTGAGTTTTCTTTTGCTTTCCCTTCGCTTTCCCCTGGGCCTTCATTTCTTCGCCTCTTGCCTCTTCTCGAGCGCTCTCATCGTCCTGGCGACGATCGACTTCTTCCACCAGATCATTCCTGATGAAATCACGATGCCGGCCCTGGTTCTGGCCCTGATTTACTCCCTCTTCCGGTCCGACCTCGGTTTGCGCCAGGCGCTCGTCGGCGCGGTCGGCGGAGCGTGCTTTCTTCTTTTCATCTACGGCGCCTATTTCCTCTTGAGAAAGAAAGAGGGACTGGGGATGGGCGACGTCACCATGATGCTCCTGATCGGATCGTATCTCGGCTGGCGCCAGGCGTTTCTCGCCCTGATTCTGGCTTCATTCTCCGGAGCTCTGGTCGGCGCTTTCCTGCTTCTCTGGCGGAAAAAAGACCTTCAATACGCTCTGCCCTTCGGCACCTTCTTAGCCCCAGCAGCCTACTTCGCGCTGCTTTGGGGAGAGCCAATCGTCCGGGCGTATTTCGACCTCTATCAAGGCTGAGCCCGGGGACGAGAACCGAACGCGCGCGGCTGTCGATTGTATTTCCGCATTCAGTGTGATAAGGAAGTGAGGACAGGACGAAGCGATGGAGAAAGGAAAAACGGGCAAACCGAACGTCGTTCTTGCTTGGATTTTTCTGGTATTTTTCTTCAGCCTAGGCTTTTCCCTGTTCGTCAACCTGCCGGCTGTCCATAAAAATTTCCTTTTTGCCGACCAGGCCGTTTACTACGCTCTCACCCAGAGCATCGCCTTCGATGGAGACCTTGAATACACCAAGAAGGATCTGGTCCGCTATTACCACGATTTCGCCGCCGGTCCGCAGGGAATTTTTCTGAAAAAAGTCAAAAGCGGAAGGATTTATTACGCCAAATCCTGGGCTTATTCTCTCTTTGCTGCCCCCTTTGTCCGGGTGTTCGGCGCCAACGGCTTCCTTGTCTTTCACTCTTTTCTCCTGCTTCTTGTCCTGATCCTCGGAAGCGCTTTCCTTGGCCTCGACACGGGCCCGCCTTTGTCTCTTGCCGTCCTTCTTTCCTTTCTCTTCGCCTCGGTGGCCGGCGTTTATTTCTTCTGGATCTCGCCCGATTTTTTCAACTTCAGTCTTGTCTTCGCCATCGTCTTTTTATGGGTTTATAAGATAAAAAGGCATGAGGTGCTGCCGGAAGACGCTGCCGGCGGCAAGGCGGCTTCGTTTCTCCTTTCTCCGGCCTCCGATTATCTGGCCGCCGGTCTCGCCGGCATCGCCGTTTTTTCCAAGCCGCCGAATATCGTCCTGATCGGGCCGATGGTCCTCTCGGCCTTGATTCAGAAACAATGGCGGCGCACCTCGGCTGTCGGACTGGTATTTATCCTGACGCTGAGCTTTTTCTTCGGCGCCAACGCTCTCGTCACCTCGGACTGGAACTACCAGGGAGGTGAGCGGAAATCATTCATCGGCACGTTTCCGCTCGAAAGAAGCGAAGCGACCTTCGATTCTCTGGGTCATGTCATGACTTCAGAGAATTATTTCCAGCGCTTCCTTTTGCCGCCCAAGTTCATCTTCTATAATATTTTTTATTATTTTTTCGGCCGCTTCACCGGCGTCGCCTGGTATTTTTTTCCCGCCCTGCTCGGTCTGATCCTTTTTTTTGCCGGCCGGCGCCGGCCGGCGGGCTGGCTTCTTTTGGCTGCTCTCGCTGGAGGGATTCTCATTTATATCGTCCTCATGCCGGATAATTATGGCGGCGGCGGCGGCACTCTGGCCAACCGCTATTTTCTCAACATCTATCCCCTCTTCTTTTTCCTCCCGAGAACGAAATGGTCCTGGCGGCAGGTTGCCCTGATCTGGATGATGGCAGCCGTCTTCATCTCGCCGATTCTGGTCAATCCGTTCGAATCTTCGGCCCAACCGGCTATGCACGCCAAGCGCCTGCCGTTCAAGATTCTGCCGCTCGAGATGACCCAGGTCAATAATTTCCCCACCAACACCAACCCGGACGCTTTCCGGGTTCACATTTGGCCGGACAAGCCGCATCCGCACGGCGAATTCATTCATTTTCTGGATGACAATTTTCACCGGAAGCTCGAGCCGAACGGAATCTGGACCCGGGGCGACCGGACATGCGAGTTTATCCTGAAGACCTACTATCCTCTCCGGGAAATCGGATTCCGGCTGCTGAACAACCCCCGGGCCAATAATCAAATCACCGTCAGGGTGGGAAGAAAACGTCAGAAGATCGTCCTCCAACCCCGGCAGAGGGGCGAGCTGCGCTTCGCCGTCGGGAACGGCTTCCAGATCCAAAGCCGCTACCATTACCGGGTAAAAATCAAGGCTGCCAAGGGCTCCATTCCATATTATGAAGATCCGTCCAGTCTGGAAAGAAGAGAGCTGGGCGTCTTCTTCGAAATCGACCTCGTTCCGAGATAGCGATGTGCGGTATCTGCGGGCTGGCAAGATCGTCCGCGGCTCAGACCGAGCCGCCGAGCGAAAAGCTCTTGGCGGCGATGTGCCGGACGATCATCCACCGCGGCCCGGACGATGAGGGCATTTATGTGAATCCCGATGCCGGACTCGGCGCTCGGCGCCTCAGCATCATCGACCTCGAGGGCGGACACCAGCCCCTGTCCAACGAGGACGGAAACGTTTGGGTGGCTCACAATGGAGAGATTTACAATTTTTCTGATCTGCGGCAGGAGCTCTCCGGCCGGGGCCACCGCTTCAAAACCAGGACGGACACGGAGACAATCGTCCACAGCTATGAGGAATGGGGAGAAGATTTCGTCCATCGGCTTCGAGGGATGTTCGCGTTTGCCGTCTGGGAGCAAAACAATAAGCGGCTTCTTCTCGTTCGGGACAGGGTTGGAGTCAAGCCGCTTTATTACACCCTTCTCGGCGACGGCACGCTCGTCTTCGGCTCAGAGCTCAAGGCCATTCTCGTCCATCCTGCGGTCCGCCGTGATCTCGATCCGCGCGGCCTGGACTTTTTTCTGACTCTGGAATATGTCCCTGCGCCTCTGACCATTTTCAGAGGAATCCACAAGCTGCCGGCGGGATCGATGCTCATTTATGAGAACGGACGGGCCCGGGTCAAGAAATACTGGGATATTCTGGCGAATCCTGCGGCGGACGGGGTGCGGGAGAAGGATCTGCCCTCGGTGATGGAACGCCTGTATTCTTTGCTCAGGGAATCCGTCAAGCTTCGCCTGATCAGCGATGTTCCTCTCGGCGCTTTCCTCAGCGGCGGGATCGATTCCTCGACCATCGTCGGGCTGATGCGCGAGCTCGGGGCGTCTCCGCTCAAGACGTTTTCCATCGGTTTTGAAGAAGTCTCCTATAACGAACTCAAGTACGCCCGGCGCGTCGCCGAGCGTTTCGCCACCGAACACGAGGAATTCATGATCGAGCCCAAGGCGCTCGAGCTCACCGAAAAGCTCATCCGCCATCTCGACGAGCCACTGGGGGATTTTTCCATCTTCCCCACCTATCTCGTCTCGCAGATGGCTCGGTCCAGGGTCAAGGTCATTCTCTCGGGTGACGGCGGAGACGAAATCTTCGGGGGCTATGAGCACTATCAGGCCCAGAAGATCGCCGCCCGTTGGACGGTCCGGACGCTCGGGCCCGGCCTCGGTGCGTTGGTCCGGCCGTTCCCGCCTTCGAGGAAAAAAAAGGGCGCCTGGAACAAGCTCCAGCGCTTTCTCCAGGGTCTCGGTGGCGCGCCGGAAAACCGCCATCTCCGCTGGATGATCTTCCTCTCCCGGGAGGCGAAAGAGAAGCTTTACTCCGACGACCTCAAGAGGGAACTCGGGGGAATCGAGGAAATCCATGCCCTCTCGCCGTTCCGGGAAGTTTTCTCCCGGCTTCCCGAGTTCGATCCCCTGAACGGTGAGCTTTACCTCGACCTCAAAACCTACCTGGCCGACGACATCATGGTCAAGGTTGATCGGATGAGCATGGCCCCCTCGCTCGAAGCCCGGGAGCCGCTTCTCGACCACAAGCTCATCGAGTTCGCTTTTTCGCTCCCGGGGTCATGGAAGCTCCGCGGCTTAGAAACCAAATGGATTTTCAAAAAAACGATGGAGAGACTTCTGCCGCGGGAGAACATCTATCGCCCCAAAGAAGGCTTCAGCATCCCGATCAAGCACTGGCTCAGGCACGAGCTTCGCGAACTCCTTCTCGACACCTTGAGCGAACGGCGGGTCAAGGAGACGGGACTTTTCAATTTCGGTTTGATCAAGAAGATGACGGAGGC
>CAZNVB010000168.1:0-3547 GCA_964576265.1 uncultured Eubacteriales bacterium
GCTTGTTTCCTCTGTTTCTTCGATCCCCCATTCGAGCTCGTTTCCGAACAGATACCCTTCGAATCCGGGAGGCGAGAAAGACGTTCGGTTTAAACGAAGATGCCATTCGGCAGGCTGACCGGACATCGCTCCGCCGAAAAGATAGCTAGCCCGGATCTCGGCCTCATATTCCTGCCCGAAAACGATGTTGTCTCGGGCGGCCCGGAGATGAACTTCAAACTCGGCCGGTCGGAAAGCCTCGACACGGAACGATCCCCTGATCACCGTTTCTTTCTCGCCCCGTCTTGTCGCCGGAATCCTGGCCGCGATCTGATAAACGCCGAGGGCAGCCTCAGGTGGAGCCGTAAAATCGAGGTCGAACGAGCTGAAGTCGTCAAGATTCGCCTTCCCTCGAAAAACGGTTTTTTCGTAGGGATCCAGGATCTCGCACTCGATCCCACTTGGAGTAAGCAATTTCCATTCGCCTTTGATGTTCTTCCGGACAATGCCTTTGATATGGACATCTTCTCCAGCCCGATAGATCCCTCTCTCCGTGAACACGGCCCCCTTAACCTCTTCGATCTGGGGCTCCCATTCATAGGGAATGTTGAAGCGATAGGGATCGATTCCTGTCCCCCAATCGGACGACAGGAAGGCCATATCCGGGCCACGGCGGACGAAAACATATTGCCTCGGCTCCGAATAAGGATCCCGGCTCACGATTTCGAGTCCCTTCCAGCCCGGCGTCTCTGCCTTTCCCAAGGCATCCGTTTTTCCTTTCCATCGAATCCTGTTCTTATCATCCCTGATTTCGACATCGGCCTCGGGCACGGGATCCCCGGTGGCCAGGTCAGTCACCCAAATAAGGCCAGCCTCAGGAGAGAATTTCCCGCTGACGCCAAGCTCGGTTACTTGGATCAGAGCTTTGGGAAAGCGATCCCACTTGTCCACCGTCTCACCGGCATCGACCTGAAGAAAGACAAGTCCGCATTTCTCTTGAAGGAAGGAGTCTAAAGAAAGAGAGGTCTTGTGCCGTTTATTCCGCACCGGATAAAGCGACAGCTTTTTCTCGGCTTGAAAAAAACTTTTATCCGGCCGGAAAGGTTCGTTGGAAAAGAAAACCTTCGGCCGCTTAAGAAGCGGGATGACCTCCTCCGGATTCAGACGCCTGGCCTGAAAGACGACCTGATTCAAATTCATCACTTCTATAGGGTATTCGGCGGGGAGGGCACTTTCGAGAATGCCATGTCCTGTGGTCATGAAAATCGAAGGCTGATAGGAGGCCGTCGAAAAACGAACCTCCGCTTCGGCGCCCAGCGAATTTCCGAATTCATCCTGAAGCTGAGCATCGATTAGAGCTCTATATTCGGTTTCCGGCTGAAGAGGAAGTGATATCCACAGAACTTCGGAGCTGTATTCCCAATCGCTGTAATATTCGGGAATTACAAGCGGCGGATCGAGATGGAGATGAGCGACAAAGTCTTTATAAAGAACCGGGTTGCTGAATTTAAATTGCAGTCCCTCATCGGGGCTGAGAAGGGAGGTTTTTTCCATTCCCTGGAAGCGGAAGAACTCGAATGTCTCAAAATGAAAGGCGGATAGCTCCTCGCTCTTCAGAGACCCCTCTTTAGAGACAAGACCGGGACCGACTTCGACCAGATATTTCATTCCAGGCGTCAGCGGCTCGCTCGGTTTAAGCAACAGGCAGCGTTCGATAGGCATATCGAGACCTTCGTCCTTCAATCGTTGCAGGGGAGGGGAGGCAAGCTGGAAATTCAGTTTCTTTTCTTTTCCTTTTTTGTCGATCGAGGAAAAGGTGATCGTCGGCCTGCTTTTTTCCCTATCGATCGCCTGGTTGAAAACGAGCAATACCTGGATATCCGGTGACAGCCATTTTTGCCCGTTCTGGGGATCGTGCCGGATGAGACGCGGCCTCACGGTCTTGAATGACCAAGAATAATCTTCTTTGAGGACGGACCCGTCAAGGGCGCGCGCTCCCGCCGGGATCGTGACTCGAATTTCTGTGGCGCGAGGAAAAGGCCGGTCAGGAACAAAGATCATCGTCTTCGAGCCCAGCCAACGGATCCGCCCGCCAAAAGGAGGATCCAGCTTGAGTCCGATCGGTCTGCGCTCATCAGCGATAGCCTGGAGAGCAACGATCGGACGGTCGAAGATGACCACAATAGCCCGGGATTCCTGATCCGTCGCTGTATTGCCGAGGGGAGCGACATTCAAAACGCGCAAATCCGCGCCGCCCCGCTGGGCGACTTCATCTTCGGGGGATCGAGTCTCTTTTTCACCCCGGCGGCAATTGGCCAAAGGGAAGAAAAGCAGGCCGATGAAGAGAAGACCGATGAAAAGGAGCGAGTTTTTGGCTTTTGATTCATTTCCGGCCATGGTTGATCCTTTTTCCTGAAATCCTAATCAAACCTCCGGGAAAACGCAAATTCACCGGTTTTGACGAGTGGCGATAAGGGAAATTTTCGTTTTGGTCTGACCTAAAACTTGGCCGTCTCACGATGCTTTTGGAAAAATTGCCAGGCGAAAGCGGAGGTCCTTTTCGCGGCCAAAAAACCTGCTCGCAGAATCGAGAAAAAATCATCAATATCAAGAAAGCAAGGCACGGTTTTTTTTCCGGCTCAGGCGAGCTCCCGAAGGGCTGCCGTCAAGAAGTTCCAGAACTCTTCCACCGAGCCGATGTGGACTCTTTCCTCGGGCGAGTGGGGATGCTTGATGGTCGGCCCGAAGGAAATCATGTCCATCCCAGGATATTTTTCGCCGATGATGCCGCACTCCAGTCCGGCATGGACGGCTTTAACGGCCGGCTCGCGGCCGAAGATTGTCTTATGCAGCGCAACCAGCCTTCGAAGAAGGTTCGATTCCAGGTTCGGCTGCCAACCCGGATACCCGTCCGGCTGGGCGATTTTCGCCCCGCCGAGAGCGGCAATGGCTCGGATCGTGCGGCGGACAGCTTCCAGGGCGGGCGCCATCGAGCTCCGGCTGCTCGATATGATCTCAGCCTCTTTCTTCCCGCAGCGGATGATCGCCAGGTTGGATGAAGTCTCGACCAAGCCCTGAATCTCGGGGTGCATGCGGATCACGCCATGCGGTAAAGCAAGGAGCAAGCGGAGAAGAGTGGATTGGGATTCTAAAGTCAAGGGATCGAGCATTTCGGCTTCAACCTTTTGAATCGATAGCCGGGCTTCTTTTTCGACGCTGCCGAATTCATTTTGAATTTTGGCAAAAAGAGCTTTGAGGACCGAAGCGATTTTTCTTTCCGTCCGCTCGTCGGCGTAAAAGTCGGCCCAGGCTTCCCGAGGAATGGCGTTTCTTTTGCTGCCTCCCTCGATTTGCACCAGTTCAAGCCTGAATTCTTCCTGTGCCTGGTCAAGCATCCGCGCCAAAAGCCGGATGGCATTCCCCAGACCAAGATGGATGTCCAGCCCTGAATGACCGCCGCGAAAGCCGGTCAACTTCAAACGAAAAAGCGCCCTGAACCGCCGCCGTTTCCGCGCCAGCGGCAGCCTGATCTCGGAATCCGCGCCTCCGGAACAGCCGATGGTAAAGG
>CAZNVB010000169.1:0-29304 GCA_964576265.1 uncultured Eubacteriales bacterium
CATCGGCAAGATGGGGAATGCGGGCATCGGCTGGACAAAAACGGACAACCTGGAGAAGCTCATCAAACCGGGAGACGTCATCCAGGTCAGGATTAACGCCGTCGACGAAGTCAAAAAAGAGGTCGAAGTTTCTCTCGAGCAGGATCCGATTCTCGAGGGTGCTTTCCTGGCGATCGACCCCCGCACAGGACAGATCAAGGCGATGGTCGGCGGATATTCCTTCCGCCGGAGCGAATGGAACCGCGCGACCCAGGCGCAGAGACAGGCGGGCTCGGCGATCAAGCCGCTCCTCTACACGGCGGCGCTCGAAAACCGATTCACGGCGGCGAGTCAGATTTCGGACGATCCGGTGGAATTCGCCGATCCCTGGCTCGGAGAGACCTGGGCGCCGAAAAATTATGACCGGAAATACAAGGGAACGGTCACTCTCCGCATCGGTCTTGAGGAATCGCGCAACGTCGTCACGGCGCGGCTTTTGGATTATATTTCGCCTCAGACGGGCGTGGAATATTGCCGCAAATTCGGTCTCACTTCGACTCTCTATCCCTATCTCTCTCTTTCCCTCGGGACCTTTGACGTCAGCCTTCTCGAGCTGGTCTCCGCTTACACCGTTTTCCCCAATAAGGGGGTACGGATCAAGCCCTATTTCATCACCCGAATCGAGGATCGCGAGGGCAACGTTCTTGAAGAAGCGAAGGTCGAGGCGACCGAAGTGATATCCCCCCAGACAGCCTATCTGATGACTTACCTGATGGAAGGAGTCATCCAGAGAGGAACCGCCAAGGCGGCCAGCTCTCTTGGCATCCCGCTGGCAGGGAAGACCGGCACGACGAGCGACTACACGGACGCCTGGTTCATCGGATTCTCACCCCGACTTTGCGCCGGAGTCTGGATCGGCCACGATGAGAAGGTTCCCATCGGCGCCCGACAATCAGGCGCCGCAGCTGCCCTTCCGGCCTGGATTCGCTTTTTCCAGCGCCTCATCGAAGATGAGACCCGGGCTGCCGAGGCTCAAGGCCGGGAGCCGATCTTCGAGGATTTTGAAATTCCCCCCAACATCGTCTTTGCCGAAATCGATTGGAAGACCGGATTCTTGGCCACCCCGGCATGCCGGTGGCCGATCAGAGAGGCGTTTCTCGCCGGAACCGAGCCCGACCGCTTTTGTTCAAACCAGGATCATCTCAAGATCCTCGACTATTACGGCACGGAAAAGGCCGTCGAGGAGCACGATTAGCCTCTTCTTCTAACGCCTCCTCCGGAGGAACGCGAGCCGCCGGAGCGAGACCCGGATGATCCTCCTCTCGATCCCGAGGAGATGGAACCCCGCGCTGCCGAAGAACTCGAACCAGGTGAGATCGAACTGCGGGAAGAGGAGCCCCGTGAGGCGGAGGAAGATGACCTATTCCCCTGGAGAGAGTTGTAAAAACGGCTGCGGATGGATCTCGAGGCGGAATCCCGGTTTCTCTCGGCGATCGATTTGCGGCTGATTTCCGGAGATGAAGGATAGCCGATCAAGCTTCTCCCGGCCGTACTTTTTCCCCAGATTTCGGTCGAGTCCGGGGTCAAAGCGGCCGTTCCTCGACGGATGTTACGCTCTTGGCCGAGTCCGAGTTTCTGGCCGTTCTGCGCCGCGGCGCGCATCGAGCTCGGATAGCCGATCGATCTCAAACCTTTGAGAGAAGACGATTGGGCGAGCTGTCCGGCCTTTGCGGACGGGAGAGAAGCCGAGGGAACCGAAGGCCGAAGATCGGGCTGTCGGGCCGTCAGTGTCATCTTTTCCAGGCCCTGAGCTTTCAGTGTGTCCGACCGAAGGGCGACCTCGGAGATTTTTTTAGCCTGGAGCTGATCCTTGCGGACCACGGTCAAGGCCCGGGAATAGATGGGATAATAGGCCCCCGGATAATATCCCCAGAAGACCCCATCGAGGACGACGCAGGGATAGCCCCACCAGCTGAGCGGCGCCCAGCCCCAGTAGAATGGATCCCACCACCAGCTCACCCAGGCCGGGCCCCAGATGGAAGTCGGAATCCAGTACCAACCATAGCCGACTCCCCAGCCCCAGCGGCCGTAATGAAACGGAACCCAGCCCCAGGGCTCATACGGAATCCATGTCCAGCCTGCCAGGCCGAGCCAGGTCCAGCGTCCGTTGTAATAAGGACGCCAGTCGTCATCCACGCCTCGGGGAACCCAAACCCAGCCGTAAGGACGGAGGTAAACCCAATCTCCGTATTCATCAAGTTCGGCCTCGAAATCCTGGAGCTCTTCGGGAAGACGCCGGCCAGCGATCTGAACTCTGGTCCTCGAGTCTCGCGCTTCGTTCCAACGGTCAAAACCGTCCTCGGCCACGGCCATGAATCGTGACGGTCGAGAATCGAAGCGGCCCCGGGCCGCACTCAAACTCTGTTCGCTCTTCAGCAAAGTTGAACCTTCCGCTCCCGCGACCTCAGTCAGGCCGCTGAAAACGAAGACGTCCGTTTTTTTGTTCTCCCGGACGTCGATTCGGTAAAGGCCTTCGCCGAGCAAATAACACGACGCATCCGGAGTGTGGATTTCCAGGGTTTTTTCTTTTTCCAGTCGCTGGACACGGAGATAGATATTCCCCTTGACGACCCGGAGACGAATAACGTCCGATTCCTTGTTCGGCATGTTCAGGATCTCGAGCTTGGCGTCTTTGTCGAGGCGGACAAAATTTTTCTTGCCGAGATCAATTTCCGCCCGACCGTCGGCAGTGGCCACCAGCGTATCTTCTTCGATCGGCATGTTGACGACGCCGTCTTCGAGCGCCGACGAACCGCTTTTTTGAATGTAGACTCGGCCGTCTATGGAACTGAGTCGGGCAAAAGAGTCGTTGGTGTATTTTATTTCCTCTTCGCAGCGCAAGAAAAGAGATGCGCCCAGAATGAACGAAAAAAAGAAAAGCGGGAATAGAGATTTTTTCATAGTCTCATACCTCTTAACGATTTTAATGCAAAAACCGTGCCAGTTTGCCTGCCTGATTTTTTCCTCCCTGCTCAAGTCCTTTGTCCTCGAAAGAGGACGAATGCCCCATCTTGAGACACGCTTCTTTTTGATCTGATGGGATCGCTTTTTATAATTCTACCGGCCAGAATTTCTTCTGGACTTTAAAGACCGGAGCAAGCTCTTTTTCCACTGCGCCGGTGATCTTCGGTTCCCGGACGTCCGGCTTCGCCATCCCGGTCAAGACGAGAAGGACTTGCTTGACGCCCTCGCGGAGCTCCGTCAGATTGTAGCCGCCCTCGAGAGTGAGAAGAAGCCGTCGGCCGGAGAACTCGCCGGCTAACCGGGTCATTTCCGCCGCCAAGGCTCCGAATCCCCGCGGAGTGACTTCCATCCCCCCGAGAGGATCTCCGGCCGAAATATCGAATCCCGCCGAAACAAGAACAAACTGAGGCCGATAGACTTTGGCAATCGGATAAAGGAGGCGACGGAAAATGAACAGAAAATCGTCGTCCGTTTTTCCCACACTCAAGGGGACGTTGACGGTAAACCCTTCGCCGCGGCCGTTCCCGACTTCATTCCAGAACCCGCTGCCGGGATAGTGAGGAAATTGGTGGGTTGAGAAGTAGAGAACATCCTGCCGGGAATAGAAGGCATTCTGGGTTCCGTTGCCGTGGTGGAGATCCCAGTCGACGATGAGAATCCTTTCCAGGCCGTGTTTCTGAATGAGATATTGAGCGGCCACGGCGACGTTATTGAAAATACAGAATCCTTTGGCCGCGGAGGCCTCGGCGTGGTGACCGGGCGGCCGGACGAGAGCGAATCCGTTTTCCAGCTCCCCTTTCATGACCAGGCCGGACGCTTCGAGAAGCCCGCCGGCCGCAAGCCGGGCGGCTTCAAACGAGCGGGACGAGGTGGATGTGTCGGGATCGAGAAAAACCCTCTCTCTGCCCGCCGTTTCTTTGATCGCCTCGAAATAGGATTTTGTATGGATGAGGCAGATTTCATTCTCCTCGGCCGGTCGAGGTGCGACCAGGATGAGCGGGGGAAGATCTTTGTCTTCCTCCAGCATCTTGTAGATGACCTCGAGCCGTCGGGGACTTTCGGGATGAAAATCTCCCATTCTGTGTTCGAGATAACGGCTGTCCTTGACGATTCCGGTCTTCAAGCGGACTCCCTATCTTTTTTTGAAAAAATTTCTCGAGATCCTCCGGCTTCGGTTTCGGAGTCAGCAGGCTGACGACGATGAGGGAGAGAAGGGAAGCGAGAAGAGCGGGGTAGATCAGGGGAATTCCCCAGGGATCACCGTCCGGAACCTTCTCGGCCGGGAGAACTTTGGACAGGACGAAAAAGACGACAGAGACAAGTGTTCCGGAGATGATTGAGGCCAGTCCGCCGGCGCGGGTGGCCCTTTTCCAGGCCAGGGCGGCGATGAGCGCCGGAGTGATCGCCACCCCGTAGATCGTGTAGGCAAAAAAACTCATTTCCAGGACGCTTCTGAGCTGGACGGCAAGAAGGAAGGCCAGGACTCCGATGAGGACGACGAGGACTTTTTGCAGGGCGACCATCTGTTTTTGGTCGGCATCTTTCTTGATGAACCGCTGGTAGATATCGCGCATTAACGTCGTCGACGGCGACAGGAGATAATTCATCCCTGTCGAGAGGACGACGGCGCAGGCGGCTCCGAGGAGCAAGACCCCGACCGGCGCCGGCACCAAGCTTCGCGCCGCCATCAGGACAATCTTGCCTCCCTCTTTGGGCACGCTCAGATCGATTTGCCCCTGCAGCTTGCTGTAGGCGAAGACGGCGATCACCACGACCATGGTTTCAACGAAAATCGTCCCCAGCGTCCACCAGATGACGGCCTTCTTCGCATCCTTGGCCGACCGGGCGCTGTAGAACTTCTGGTACATGCTCTGGACTCCGAGGAGAAGGAACATCGTGGACAGAAAATAGCCGATGACCTTGAGCCAGGGATGGGCCCCGAATTGGTTGTTCACCGCGGCGAAATATCCCGGGCCGAGGCTTTGCGTCGCCTGCGACCAGCCGCCGGCGGAGAGATAGACGAAAGGCACAGCCAGAAGGCAGGCCAGGACGATGATGATTCCGTTAGGCAGGTCCGTGTAGGCGATGGCCACCATCCCCCCGAGCGCGGTGAACAGGATGACGAACCCCGCGGCCAGGACGGTCCCCAGGGATTCGGGAATCCGGCCGTCCGACGCCACATTGAGGATGAAGCCGCCGGCGACAAACTGATAGGAAACGATGGCGATGAAGGAAAGAATCAGAGCCACCGCTCCGAAGAGTCGAGCCGCCGGGCCGTAGCGGACTTCAAGCAGGTCCCCGACCGTGTACTGGCCGAAGGTGTGAATTTTTCCCGCGAGAAAGTAGATGATGATGATTCCCACCCAGGCCCCGCCGGCCAGCCACAGAGCCGAGAACCCGGCCTTGGAGGCGAACTCGGCGCCGCTGATGAATGTTCCGGACCCGATCCAGGTGCAGATCAGGGTAAAGACCATGACCTGCCATTTGAGCGATCGGCCGGCCACCATAAAATCTTCCTGGCTTTTCACCCGACGGGCCCGGATGAAATTCAGCGTCGTCAGGACAAGGAGATAGGCGAGGATGATATAGAGATAAAACGGCATCAGACCCTCCTTCGGAAAAGTTTCTTGACCTGGAGTTTCAGGTAGACCATGGCCATGACGGCATAACGTTGGATGTCCCTACCGGAGCGGATATTGGCGATGAGCCGCGGGATCTTGCGGCGAATCGAGATGCGACCGCCCGAAAACGACCACCGGAACAGGAGTTCACTGATCTGCGACCAGGACAGGCGGTCGAGGAAAAGGGGTACGTCGCCCTGGGCCGTCGGGAGAGTGACGATCTTCGAAGAGTGCCGTTCCGTCCAGCTGAAATCCTCGGGCAAGGCTCCGATTTCCTTGGCCGTCCGCTCGAGCGGTGTGCCGGGATAAATATGGAGGATGGCGACGCTCGCCTCGACCTCATTCTTATATCGTTCGATGATCCGGATCGTCTCTTGGGCTTCCTCCCACGTTTCGGTGGGATGGCTGAAGATGAAGAAGACGTTGGGAATGATCTCCAGTTCTTTGCACCAGGAGATGACATGGTGAAAGTCGCTGATCTTGATTTTTTTGTCGATGACGGAATTCCGGATCCTTTCCGAGCCGGCCTCGAGTCCGAAAGAGACATGAAAAAGCCCCGCCTGTTTCATCTTGGCGAGAAGCGGCTTGGTCATCAGGTCGAGACGGATCTCGGCCCGCCAGAAAATCGGCAGCCTCCTCTCCATGATCAGGTTGCAGATATCTTCGACTCTCTTCAGACTGACGTTGAAGGTATCGTCATAAAAAAAGATCACCCGGGCGTCGTACTTCTCCATGAGAAGCTCGATTTCCCGGATGACATTCTGCGGGCTCCTCACCCGCACGGCCCGGCCCCAGTTCACCGGAGTGGCGCAGAAATTACAGTTGAAGGGGCAGCCCCGGCTGGTCATGATATTCACCGCAGGAAGCAAACCGTGCCCCGGGACTTCGATTTTGAAGTTGTATTTTTCGAACGGGACGAGGTGAAAAGCGGGAAAAGGAAGGCCGTCGAGGTTGATGATCGGCGAGCGCGGCCGGTTGTGAATCACCCGGCTCTCCCGACGATAGGAAATCCCGGCGACATGACTGATGCCGTCGATCTCTCTTCGCCTCTCCAGGGCGCGGCAAAGGTCGAGCACGGTTTCTTCGCCCTCACCGCGGACGATGACGTCGAGCTCGTCGATGTGGCGGAGCGTATCTTCGGCCGCCATCGAAGCGTGCGGGCCGCCCATGACGGTCACGGCTTCGGGCCAGGCGTTCTTGGCCAGTTTGACGAGTTTGAAGCTCTGAAAGCGGTTTTCCGTGGTCGAGGTGACACCGACCAGGTCGGGCTTATCCGTGCCAATTTTTTTTTCGATTTCGCGCCATGAAAGCTTCAGGATGTCCGCCGGGACGATCTCGATCTCGATCCCCTCTTTCTCCAATACCGCGCCGATCGAAAGAAGGCCCAGGGGAGGCATGGAAGAACCTTTGGACCAGCGCTCAGCGAAATAGCCTCCCGGCGGGACGTAGAGTTGGACTTTCATCCGCCTATGAAATGAATTCCTGTTGTTTTTCGAGCTTCACAGAATAGAGGGTGGTAAAGTTCGGCTCGGCCATCGTGGTGCCGTAGATATAATCCGCCACCTCCATAGTCTTGTAATTGTGGGTGATGATGATGAACTGGGTGGTTTTCTTGATCTCTTTCATCAGGTCGAGAAAACGCGTCAGGTTGATGTCATCGAGCGCCGCATCCACCTCGTCCAGGATGCAAAAAGGCGTCGGCTTGTAACGAAAAAGAGCAAAAAGAAACGCCAGACTGGTCAGGCTTTTTTCGCCCCCGGAAAGGAGGGCGATATTCTGGACGCGTTTTCCCGGCGGCTGGGCGATGATCTCGATGCCGCTCTCCATGGGGTTGTGTTCGTCGCTGAGCTTGATCGCCGCGCTTCCTCCTTTGAAAAGGGCGGTGAAGACGTCCGCGAAGGCGGTGTTGATTTCGGCCAGGGCGGCGAGGAACTGCGCTTTGCTCTCCTCGTCAATCCGGCGGATGGCCTCCTCGGTGGCGTCGATGGATTCCCGAAGATCGTTTTTTTGTTTGATCAGGAAATCGTAGCGTTCTTTGTGACTGAGGTATTCTTCCTCAGCCAATAAGTTGACCGATTTGTATTTCTGTAACTCTTCTTCGGCCTGGCTGAGCTCGTCTTCGATTTCTGCTTCCGTGGGTCCGGATTCCGGCAGTTCGGCTTTGAGCTCGTGCAATGTTTTTCTGAGCTCCTGCCAGCAGGCCTCTTCCAGGTTGACCATGTCGCGGTCGATTTCCGCCCGGACGATTTCCCAGCGCACACGTTCCTCTTTTCGCCTTCCCAGCTCTTCTCTCAGGCCGGCGAGCCTCTTCTCTTGTTCCTGCTCCTCGGAATGCTGGCTTTGCAAGTCGCTTTCTTTTTGGGCAAGAGCGGTCTGCTTTTTTTGCCGTTCTTCTTCCAATCGGCGGGCTTTTTCACTCAATTCTCTCTCGGCCTGGCGGGCCCGCTCGCTTTCGGAAAGCGCGGTTTCCATTTCGTCTTTGAGCGTCTGACGCCTTTTCTCGAGATGCCCGATTCTTACTCCAAGCTCTTCGACCTGACGGGCAGTGTTTTGCTGCCGTTCTTCGGCCAGAGCGAGATCCGCCCGGAGTTCGAGGAGACGCTTTTCCTTTTCCACCTTCCGGCTGCGATGGGCCAGGAATTCTCTCTCCCCCGCTTCGAGCTGCGCCCGCACGGCCTGATTTTTTTCTTCGAGAGAAGCAATCTCCGAAACAAGAGAATCCATCTTCTTGCCCAGGAAGTCCTTGTCCTTTCCGAGGATATCAAGCTCCTGAAGGAAAAGAGAGACCGAAGCCCGGGCTTTTTGCTGTTCGGTCAGGAGGCGGGTTTTCTGCTTCTCGATTTCCTCAATCCGGGAGTCGATGTCGTCGGCTTGGTCCTTGAGCCGGAGTCTTTCCCTCTCCAGATTTTCCTTTTCCCGGCTTAGCGCCTCGAGTTCGAGCGACAGAGGGGCGATTTCGGCCTCTCCGCGGTCGATCGCCTCCCGGAGCTTCTTGAGTTCCTGACTCAGTAAAAATGCTCCTTCTTCGTTTCGGCCGAGCTTCAGAAGGCCGGAGGAGAGAAGACAATCGCCGTTCAAGGTGACAAAATTCAAACCCGGATGGTGAAGCCAGAGCTCGATGGCGGTTCTGGCATCCTCGACGATTAAAGCGTCATTCAGCCGGGAAAGGCTGCCGCCGAATTTTGTTGCCGGTTTGAGGCGCGACTTGAGCCTTCCGAGGATTTGGGGGCTCCGGATTTCAACCGCCGCCGAGTCGTCTTCTCCCTCCGGCGGGAGGAGAAAAAATGCCCCCCGGAGGCCGGCTTTCTCAGCGTGTCTGAGAAATTCTAGCGCCGGAATAACCGCGGCGCCCGATTCTTCTCGCCACAGGGAATCCATGAGCGAGGCGGCATCAGGATCGGCCTCGATGAGCTCGGCCAAGCGCCCCAGCGTTTCCGGAATTTCTTCCCCTGCCACCGCGTTCTGACGGCTTTTCAGGATTCTCTCCAGGGCCTTGAATCGGTGCTGGTCCTCTTCCTTGGATTTGCTGAGCGCTTCCAGACGGCTTCGCCGTTCTTCCATCTGCCTTTCTTTTTCCTGGATCATCCGTCTGACTTCGCCGGCCGCCCTCTCGATCTCCGACCTGGCCGTTTCGAGCGCCGCCGAATCTTTCTCCTGCCGGGAAAGGGTTTCCTCGACTTCCCGGAGAAGGGCGTTTTCCTGCTCGAGCTGGTTTCTCAGCTTTTCTTCCTGACGGCCGAGGAGCTCAATCTCTTTTTCAGTTCTTGCTTTTTCGTTGTGCAGTTCGGCCATCGCGGAGAGCGTTTCCAGCTCCTTATTTTTCAACTCCTTGAGATTCTTTTCTCGCTGGGATGAGAGATCGAGGATCCGCCGGCTGTCTTCGGTCGTCTGGGCAAGTTCGGCTCGGATCGTTTCCAGGCTCGAAGCGAGATCGACCGCGCGGCTGGCCAGAGCCTCCCGGCTCGAGATGAGAAGCCCGAGTTCCCGGTCGAGCTCTTCGACTCCTGCGGCGGACTTCTTTGCCCGTTCGTCCTGAAGTTCAATGCGCCTTGATTCCCGCTCTCTGTCTGAAAGGGCCCGATTGAGCTCGGAAGAGAGGGCCAGCAGGGCTTCCCGGTCTTCTTTGATCGCCTTCTCAAGCTCCCAGAGCTCGAGGCGCCGACGAGCAATTTCTTGTTCCTCGCTTTTGATCCGCAGGGAAATCTCCTGTTCCCGGGCCAGGCCCTCGGCGTGCTTCATTGTCGCTTCGCCGTGGCGGCGCTCGAGGCTTTCGAGCTTTCGCCGGAAGTTGAAGCCCGCGAGCTCGCGGATCTTTTCTCTCAGCTTCCGGTAGCGGGCAGCGGCCTGAGCCTGTCTCTGCAGGGAATTCTTTGCCCGGCCGACTTCGCTGATGATGTCTTCAAGCCGGACCAGGTTTTGCTCGCTCGAAGCGAGCTTGCTCTGGGCTTCTTTTTTCTTGTCTTTGTAAAAGGCGATTCCGGCGGCCTCCTCGACGAGAAGGCGCTTCTCCAGCGGCTTGGCCGTGAGCACAGAGCCGACGGCGCCTTGCTCGATGATGAAATATTCTTTTTCGGCGACCGCCCTCTTCCAGAGGATGTCCTGGATATCCTTAAGTCGGCAGGGCTTGCCGTTGAGGCGGTATTCGCTTTCTCCGGATCGGAAGACCCGGTGGTTAATCTGAATCTCCTCTTCGCCGTGCTGCAGCGCAAGGGAGACATCGGCCATGCCGAGGGGCGGCTTCTTGGCGTTTCCGTTGAAGATGATGTCTTCCGTTTTTTCTCCTCTCAATCCTTTATGGCGCTGGCCGCCGAGAACCCAGAGGATTCCGTCGACAATGTTGCTTTTGCCCGTTCCGTTGGGACCGACAATGGCCGTGATTCCCGGGTGAAAGACGATCTTCGTCCGCTCGGGAAAGGACTTAAAACCCTGCAGTTCGAGCTTTTTAATGATCATCAGAGGGAGCTATTGTAGTCGATTTGGATTCGCTTGAAAAGGGCGGTGTATTGACACTCCGGGAGGAATCCGCTATTTTTGGTTTGTCTTTTCAGATCGGATAAGTTGCTGAGCCAGCGTAGCTCAGCCGGTAGAGCAGCTGATTCGTAATCAGCGGGTCGGAGGTTCGATTCCTCTCGCTGGCTCTCTGTCGGTCAATTGCCGGCGGGAGGCCCGGCAGCCGGGGGCGCGACGGCGTTCGCGGGGTCAAGGATCGATCACCGAGTCGGACGTTTCCGGCCGATTTTCGGTCCACTACAGCAAACAGTTTTTCATGATCTCGAATTCCGGGCTTTTCTGGCTAGGGCGATGTTCCAAGCGGCGAGTCCGGCCAGAAAAGTCCATAGACCAAGCCAGAGGGTCGTCTCGCTGATGTGGAACAATCCGGCGCTCACCGGGCTGCGGTAGGGCCGTTTTTCATCCGCCTGAGCTGCGAACTTTGCCTTCTCTTCAGGATCCCACCGGTAAGAGGACTTTTCCAGGGTTCGACCGAAATATTTTTCCAGAAGGAAATTCTCCTTGACCGCGACATGGAAAGCGCGCGCTCTCGTTCTCTCTTTTTTCGCTTTCAGCGCTTCTTCGAGCCAGCGGTCGCGGCGAAAAATGTGCACCCGCATCTCATAGAGAAAAGCGTGGAGGAGCGGATGATGCTGGCTGAGAAAATCGGCGTAGCTTCGGTCCTTCCACTGGCGGAGAATCCGGCCGTATTCCTCGCCTTTCTCGGTGTCTTCCTGGAGAAGCTGGGCCAAGGTGAGCCGCGAAAAAAAGACGCCGATTTCAGGATCCTTATGCCGGCGGGTGAACTCGGACATCGGCTCTTCCCTGGCCAGGAAGGAAAGCCAGGGAATCCGTTCCGCATAGCGCGCGACGCGCGGCGGTGTGTTGGAGGCGCAGAGCCCGAGAAGAAGGAGATTGGCCGCCATAAGAAGAGAGACGCGGCGCCAAGATCGGGATGAAATTTTCGGGCTCAGGCCGTGCGGACGAATTCCTTTCCCGATGCCGACCTGGACGAGTCCGGCGGCTAGAGCGTTGAGCCCGACATCGCGAAAATCCCAGTAGCGGTTCGGCATCGCCCACTGCAGAATTTCGTCGAAAATTCCGACGAGAGAGCCGATCAAAAAAGCGGCCAGATAGAGGCTTTGGTCGCGGACGGAAAACCGGAGGGCTCGATAGAGAAGATAGCCGAGGATGCCGTACTCGATAAAGTGGACGGCCTCCTCGGGATTCCGCCACAACCTGAGAGTGAAAAAAATGTAGGCCGTGGCCGTGGCGATCAACCAGATGTAATTAGAAGGAGAACGGATTTTCAAGCGAGAGACCAGGACGAAAAGGATGACGAGAAACGCTGCCGCGATCGCTGTCAGGACGGCATAACCGAAGGCGGACCGGCTCCAGCGCGAAGAGACGAAATTCTGGATTGCCCGGGCCGTCGGGACGACAAGAAATATCGCCGTAATGCCCAGGCCCACCCAGAGCCAGGCCAGGAATTTTTGACGCTTGTTCATTTTCGATCGAGTCCCGGCCGGGGCATTGGACCGAAGCCCGCTCGGCGGTTCCTGATCTCAGCCGGGAATCGTCTTTCTCCGCAGCCGATATTTTAGGCTTTCCTTGGGCGGAAGAAAATAAAAAATTGTTTTGACTTTTAAAAAAAGAATTCTTTATAATAGAAACAAGCTGCTGGCTGGAGAGGGATCCTCCTTAGCCCCGCTTCCTTTTCCTTTTTCAAACCTTGGCGCCTCACCAGCCAGCTCTCTGTCCGATGCTTTTTTCTGCAGCCGGCTAAACAGCCGAATTCAAGCCGGCGTATTTATAGATGGAGGCGATTCTTTTATCATAGACAGGGGATGAAGAAATCATTCCGATTCGCGGCGGCGGCCGTCCTCCTCTTGGTCGGCTGCGTTCCCCAAAACCGGATCAGGCCCCGCGCTCAGCCGGCTGAAGTTGACTCAGCCGTCGGCCGGGCCGAAGAGCTTGCGCGCCGGGGCTGTTATCTCGCTCTCAGGGAAGCTCTCCAGATCTGGGAATCCCTCTACCGCCGTCCCGAGATGAAAAAGAAAATTGCCGCCAGGTTGGCCACGACGGCGCTTCTTCTTGCCGCTCGGGAAAAAGAGCTGGGGATGGCTGGCGCTTTTTCTCTTGATCGAGCGAAGACGGTCATTAAGGAGAATCCTCATCTTCGTCCCTACGAGGTTTGCGCCGAGATCGCTGACGCCTTCTGGGTTCAGGGAAAAGGAATCCTGCGCGATATTGTCTTCCGCTCCGTCCCAAGAGAAGCGGAGGCTCAGCTTCTCATGGCGGAGGAAAACCTGTTCCTCAAGGCAAAGGAGGATGAATTTTTTGCCTATATGTATGCCTTGAGGAAGTGCGCCGGTTCTTCGGCTTTCGGGGTCTTGGCTGAGGATAAAAAAGACAATCTAGAGGAGCTCTGGCCTCTCTTTCCCGACTCCTCGCTTTTAAAATATAAAAAGGCCATCTGCCGGGGGGAGGAGGAAAACCTTCTGGAGGAACTTGTTGCCGCCGAGCCGCTTTTTTTTGAAGCCGAATATTTTTTGGGGAACGCGGCCCTGAGCCGGGGATTGTTGCTCGAAGCCGAGAAGCATTTCATGAAAGCCTTCGAGGGGATCCCCGAATCCTCCCAGGTCGCGATTTCCCTGGCCAGCATCGCTTTTGCCTTCGAGGAGCTGGAGAGGAGCCTGGAATTTTATGAAAAAACGCTCGTCCTCGCTCCTGATTACAGGGATGCGCTCCTCGGGAAGGCCATTTGCCTGAGCTATCTGGGAAGGAATCAGGAGGCGATTGCGGTCTGTGAAAAGCTACTCGACCTCGGGTTCTGGTTGATCGGGGAAAGCTACTACTGGCTGGCCTGGAATCAGCATGAGCTCAAGGACAATGAGGCGGCCGCTCTGAACATCGAACAGGCCAAGAATCGTCTGCCGACCTCGACTGAGGTGTTCATGCTCTCCGGCCTGGTCGCTCTGGAGAGGGGAGACCTGGCGAAGGCGGAGAGAGATCTCAAGGAAGCCCTCGAGTATAATGGAGCGAACTACGAAGCCCTGCTTCATCTGGGAATCCTCTATGCCCGCCGAGAGGACTGGGCGAAGTCGGGGACCTATTTTGAAACGGCGGGCCGTGTCCTGGAGTCGGCGGAACGCGTTCTCCGGGAGAAAATTGCCGAGGTGGAGAAATCCGGACTACCGCCCGAACGGAAAGAACGATGGGTGAAGAAAAAAAACTATCAGCTGGAAAAGACTCGCCTCACCAAGGCGACAGCCTTTTATAATTCGGCCGCCGGATATTTCAATGCCGGGAAAAAACTGGCGGCCAAGGAAATGGCCAAGCGGGCCGCGGAACATCCTTCTCTCAAGCCGAAGGCCGAAGAGCTCGTCTCCGGGATCAAATAAACTGAACCATCTCCATGATCGCAGCCTAACGTTCCGGCGAGCTCCGGCGTATCAAGGGATGAAGGATTCGGATGGACGAGAATGAGCTCCTGGCCGCCGGTCTCAGGGGAGACCAAGATCACTTCAAAGCGATCGTCGAACGATATTACGCTCTGGCCATGGCCCTGGCGATGAACATCCTGGGAAATCGACCGGATGCGGAAGACGTCTGCCAAGATGTCTTTATCCGGGTCTTTCGAAACCTGGCGAAATTTGACAGCCGTCGGAATTTCAAGAGCAAGGAGAAAGCGGAGCTGCCTTCCTTCTCGATCACCTGAGCGCCAGAGAAAGGACGGCTGTCTGTCTCTGGGCCAACGAGGGCTACACGGCGGGGGAAATTGCCGAGGTCTTGCGTTGTTCTCCCGCCACAGCCCGGGTCTATCTTTTCCAGGCCCGCACGGATATCTACGGCCGGGCGGAAAACGTCGTGGTCGCCAGAGGCGTGGATCCTCTTCTCGACCGGGCCGCGGTCGACGCGGTCAGGCAGTGGGTTTATGAACCTGAAGTCGTCGGGGGCAAGCCACGGAGCGCAGAATTTACGGTTCAAGTCAAGTTTGCTCTTGACAAGGAAAAAAAAGGAAAAGGCGGAGAGGTGACGGCCGGGGTTACCGGCGGCGTCGAGGGCGGAGTATCGGCCGGGGTCGAAGGCGGAGTTGGAAAGGGGGGAGCGAGCGGCGTGTCGGGAAGCGTCAGAGACGATAAGAAGCTGGAGGAATTCGCCGCCGGCGCAGTCAAGGTGAAAGACGGAATCCAGCCTCCCAGGCTGATCAAAAAAGTCAATCCCGTCTATTCGGAGGTCGCTCGCCTGGCCGAAGTCGAAGGCGTCGTCATTCTGCAGGTCAGGACGGATGTCAACGGCCAGGTCAAAGATGCGATAATTCTCCGGTCCGTTCCCTTGCTTGATCAGGCGGCGATGGACGCTGTCCGGCAGTGGGTTTATGAGCCGGTGATCGTCGACGGCCAAGCCGTCGGGATCACGTTCACGGTGACGGTCCGCTTCAAGCTTGACTGAGGCCGGGCGGACAAAGCCGGGACATCTTTATGCTTGCGATTTGCGGGAGACCGGCACGGGGATGATGCGGACGCTTTCCTCTGGCTCCTGAAATAATGCCGGCACCGGTTCTCGGCCAGGAACCTTATTTTCGGGGCCGAACGCGGCGGGCGATCCGGCCAAGGCTAAGAGCCCGTGTCCGTATATTTCAGCTCGGAGCCGAGCAGACTGTGTGGAATGAGGAAGATGACGAGCGTAAGGATGGAAGCCCCGAGGACCCAGGCCCGCGCCGGCCGGCCGCTCCGCCCGGCGGCGAGAGCCGCCAGCCAACCGATCATCGCGACGAGGGTCTTGTTGTCTGTCAGGTCGAACCCGAACGGAAATCCCGTCCACCAGCTCCCAAAGGCGTATTTCTGGACCAGGGGGCCGAGAATGAACCCCCCGACGAAAAGAAGGGCCGCCGTCCAGATAACCAATCTCCGCGGCTGACCCTTTTTATCCAGGGCGGCGATTCCGGCCCGGGTGGAAAAAAGCATCGCCGCAAACATGACGACCACATGGCAAAGGAGAATCGGGAGCGGCACCGGATCCTTAAATCGGATGATCACCGGATCTTTGCCGGAAAGCGAGACGTCCTTATCTCCCGAGGTGAGAAAAACTCGATAGGCAAGCTTTCCCGCCGCCGGCTGCCGGGGAAGGTTTCCGACCAGACGATCTCCCTCCCGGATCAGAAGGACTTCCGTCCAAGGATCGTCGGTTTTGAATCGTTGATACAGCAACCGCCCCACGACCTGCGGATCCCGAATCTGGATCGCGATTAGGCAATCCGAAGTCGTCTCCTGGGAGCGTGGCAGCCTGAATCGCACCTCCTGTCCGCTGAATTCCACTTTGCCGCGCAGAGGATAGGTCGGACCGGTCAGCCTCTGGTAGACCGCGCTGGCCAGCGTGATGACGAACGCCAGAAACCAAAGAAAAAATCCTCGCTTCATGGTCTTCAATCCTTTCTTGAGTTTTTATAAACGGCGGATGTTCATTCCGCCGCTGACTTCGATGACCAGTCCGGTGGAAAAGGGGAAAAACCCTCTGGCCAGAGCGGCCACCGCCTTCCCGACATCCTCCGGATATCCCCACCTCTTTTGCGGCACGAGTCCCTCGGCGATCAGCTGATCGTACTTCTTCCTGACCGGCGCCGTCATATCCGTCTCGATGATTCCCGGCCGGATCTCGAAGACGTTGATCCCGTGTTCGGCCAGCCGATCGGCAAAAAGCGTCGCCGTCATGCTCAGGGCGGCCTTCGAGATGCAGTATTCGGCTCGCGCCGGCGAAGAAACGACGGCCGAGATCGAGCTGATGAAGACGATTGCCGGCTTCGGTCCCGGGGATTCCCCGACCTGCCGAATCATCTGCCGGGCGACGCGCTGGGTGAAGAAGAACGCGCCCCGGGCGTTGACTCCGAAGACGCGGTCAAAGCTCTCCGCCGTCGTTTCAAGGAGATCCTGGCGGACGAGCGGTGCGACTCCGGCATTGTTGACCAGAAGATCGATCCGGCCGAAATGATTGAGCGCTTCACCCAGAATTCGCTCATGATCCGAAAGCGCCGCGATGTCTCCTCGAAGAGGCAGAAAGTCGGCGCCGAGCTTCCCGGCCTGTTCCTTGACTTCGAAAAGCCCGGTCTTTTTGTTTTCCGGCTCGAAGACGACATCGACCCCGGCGATGTCGAACCCGCTGCTGGCGAGTTCCAGGGCGATGCCGCGTCCGATCCCCCGGCCGGAGCCGGTGATGAGAGCGACCGGTTTCTTGACCATAATCATTCCTCCTCCCGCACGATGCGGTCTTCACGGTAATCCTCCCAGACCGACTCGAACCAGCCCGAAGTCTGCGGGATCGGACGGACAGGGACCCATCTTTTTTCCACTTGATCGTTCTCATTGAGACGGACTTCGAGGATCTTCTGTTCGACGAAAGCCGTCTTTTTATTTAGAGAGAACCGCCATTCTCGCCCCAGTCCCGGACACGGTTCCTGGCCTCTTGGGTCGGGAACGAGATAAGAACCGCGGCTCTTCCCTCCTTTTCGCAGGTACTCCTGGATCGCTTCAAGATACATTGCCTGAGTCAGGCAGAGGTCGAGGCAGCGAAAGGCTTCCGGCAGGTCTTCGGCCGACCGCACTTTCAGGATGCTCTCAATTCTTCTCCAGAGCTTCCATGCGGCCCGGACGGCCGCTTCCACCTCCGCGGGGCGCCGGACGATCGCTCCGCAGGCGGACATCCTTTCCTGGATTTCGGCTCGGATCCGGTGGCAGATTTGGGTATCCCTGTCTTCCCCTTCAAGAAAACGCCGCATCCGGCCGATGAGATCGTCCACCTGCGGCCGGACAAGGCGGACAAAATTCTTAATCTTTTCGGGCCGATCGGCATAGCGTCGCGAGATGAACTGGGCGGCTCTCAGGCTTCCGACCTGGCCGGCGTTGAGAGCCGAGCCACCCGGCCGCCGCACTCCGTGGCTCCCGTTGGCCTCGCCGACGGGAAAAAGATGCCGAATGTTCGATTCCCACCAGATGTTGCCCTTAAAACCTCCGTTGTTATGCTGAGCGCAGACCGCAATCTCGAGGGGCTCGCGGGTGAGGTCGATCCCGTGGTCACGGTAGATGGCGATCGCCGGCGGGTTCATCCGGGCGAGCCGAGCGATGGGCGTCGGGAGCAACGCGCCGGAATTTTCGAGATAAGCGCGAGCCTCGGGACTGAGAAGATCGAAAGAAAAGTCGGCGAGCTTTCCGCCGCCGCTCGGGTTGCGCCGAAAATCGAGGAAGACTTTTCGTCCTTTGAGCACCGTCTCCCGGTAAACCAGAATGTCGATGAGCGAAGAGCCGTAATTCAGGACTTTTTCCGGGTCGAACGGCCACTGGTAGCCCTTGAGAAAAACGGCCGTGGCCAGCCGGCTCATGTCGGGGAAAAAATCGGTCAAGAATTCGTGCTCTTCTCCGTTCTCCGGGTCAACAGAAAAATAACGCGGGATGACTTGCTGATAGCTGCCGGAGAGGTTCCAGCGGAATTTGATCGAGGCCAGTCCGTACTGCGATTCGGTGAGGTTCTGGCCGATCGCCCCGGCGGCGAAGGCCAGGCCATGGGATCCGACCTGGCTTTCCGGATAGACCGCAGTTTTGTAGATTCCGGCTGGTCCGCCGGTTCCCAAGACGATGTTGACGGCGTTGAAGAGGACGAGCGCCGCCTTTGACGAGCGGGTTTTTTTCGTGTCGATGGCCGCAGCGCCGACGACTCGCTTCTTCCGGCCGCGGCCGTTTGTCAAGAGCGAGATGACCTCGTGCCGGTCGAAGACCGGGATTTTTCTTCTTCGGACTTCGGCTTGGAGAGCCTCGACCATCAGCCGCGAGGTCAGAGGTCCGGCCGATGTCGCCCGTTGCCGGGGATCATGATCGGTTTTATAGCCGACATAAGCGCCGTACCGGTCATGCGGGAAGGGGACGCCGAGCTCGACGAGATGGTAGAACGACCGGGCGGAGTTCAGAGCTTCGATGAGAGCGATGTCGCCGTGCATCGATCCTCCGGCCGAAAGGTCGGCGGCCATCTGGCAAGTCGAATCGGCAAGGTCTCCGGCCAAAGAAATTTTATAATAGGTTTGTTTGTCAGAGCCGGCGTTGGCCGAAGTCCCGCCACCCCAGCAGGCGGTCGCCACCGCAATCTCGCGGACGCCGAAAGCATGAAGACGGACCGCGGCGTTGAGCGCGGCCGCACCGCTCCCGATGATCAGAGTGTTCAGGGAATAGACGGGGATCCGCTGGCCGCAGGTCCAAAGGTGACGGCAAGGGAGGATGTTCTTTTCCATATCGATCTTTCTTCCCCTCCTTTATCCTTTGCCGGCGGCCCGGCGGGCCATCCTGGCGTGGGCTTTTGCTTTTTTGTATTCGGCGGCATAGAGGTCGGGATCGCGGACGGCGCAGCCGACGCGATGTCCCGCTCGGAGCATCTCTGAACATCGGGAACAGGTCGTGCACACCCGGCGGGAATCGAGGAGGCCGCGTTCGGCCAGGTCGTTGACCCAGGCGGGATAGGCCAGGGCTCCTCTTCCCAGACCGATGAGCGTGGCTTTTCTCCGTTCGACCGCGGCCGCCGCGGCATGGGGAAAAAATTGACGGAGCCAGGAATATCCCGTGCCGACCACGGGAAGGGCCGGAAATCTTCGCTGAATTTTAGCGGCGAGTTCGATCAAACGGGCCACCCCGACAAGCGGGTGTTCGTCCGGGACGTCTTGCCCGGCCATCGGCCGGTCGTAGGGCCGGCCAAAATGGGGGTTGAGGGCGGGGATTCCGGAGGAGATGCTGAGCAGGGGAAGGCCGCCCGATTCGAGTTTTCCGATCAATTCGATCGGTTCACTCAAATCGGGCCCGCGAGGATCGTTCCGGTCGACGCCGAACCCGTAAGGATAGGGGAGGCCGTCGAAGAGATTCAGCCGGGTCACGACGGTCATCCCGGGCACTACGTCTCTGATCGCGGCGATCGTTTCGAGAAGGAATTGGGCCCTGTTCTCTAAGGACGGGCCGCCATAACAGCTGGACTCTCTGGCGAATGCGGCCAGAAGTTCGGAGACGAGATAGCCGTGGCAGGCTTTGATATCGACGGCGTCGAAACCGGCTTCTCGGGCGATTTTTGCGGCTGCGATAAAGGCGTCCCGGATGGAGGCCAAATCTCCATCGCTCGCCAGGGGATAATCGGCCGGAAGCCCGAGCCTGGAATCGAGAAGGGGATTCCTCTGGACAAGCAAGGGGGCCGGCCGACCCTCCGGCCGGGCGAACCTTCCGGAATGGGTGAGCTGGAGGACGAAAAACGACGGATGTCCGGGGCCGAACTTTTCCTCGGCCGCCCGGCGCGCCGCTTCGACCAGCCGATTGAATCCTTCCGCCGTTTCTTTGCTCGCCACGAGCTGACGGGGGTTGCCCCGGCCTGAGGGCATGACGGCCGCGGCTTCGAACCAGATGACGGCGGCGCCGCCCGAGGCAAAACGGAGATAGCGGCGGAAAGTGAGCTCCGAGGGCCTGCCCGGGGGGTCGGCATCGGCGCCCTCCATGGGATGGACGACGAAGCGGTTGGGTAGCGTTTTGCCGGCGATCGTGACCGGGCTGAAGAGAATCGAGACATCGTCGGCAAGAGGGAGATCGAGCTCGAGGGCGGCGATTTTCTTCTCCAAGGCAGCGCGGTCCCGGAAGCAGAAGATTTCGTGCCTCATCTGAATCGCCTCAATTTTGCCTTGCTTTGAGTCATCCGTTCCGTCGGGTTTTTATTTCGCTCGCCCTCGCTCCTTCCGGCGGAAGAGGCCGAAGACAGCCTCGAGTTCCTTGATTTTCATGAGCCGAGAGATCCCAGCGTAACTTGCGGCGCCGAAAAAGAAAAGTCCCAGGAGATAAGAGACTTTCCGCCCGGGCGCGGCGGTCCCGAGATCTATAGGGAAAATCATTTGAAAAGCGAGAATGACCGCTCCCATGATGACCGCCGCGGTCAGGATCCGGAGAAAGCTTTTTCCGAGCTCTCGGATGTCGATGGGACCAACGCGCCGCCTCAAGAGAACGAGAAGCGTGATCATATTGACGACAGCGGCCAGCGAAGTCGCCAAGGCCAGACCCCGGAATCCCAGCGGCCGCATCAGGGCCAGGTTGAGCCCGATGTTGACGGCGACGGCCAGGATACTCACTTTGACCGGCGTTTTCGTATCGTTCAGAGAATAAAAAACGGGGGCGATCACCCGAACCGAGGCATAGGCAAATAGCCCAAGAGCGTAAAAAAGAAGAGCCTGAGAAGTGAAAATCGTGTCTTCATAGCGAAAGCGGCCGTGCTGGTAGAGGACAGCGATGGTCGGTCTGGCCGCAAGACAGAGGAAGATCGTCGAGGGGAGCGTCAGAAAAAAAACCAGCTTGAGCGATGAGGCACAAGTCGAAAGGACATTCCCGATTTCTTTTTTGGCCGCGAAGGTCGCCACGACCGGAAGCGTCACCGTGGCGACGGCGACGCCGAAGACGCCGAGAGGAAAATGCATCAACCGGAAGCTGTAGTTCAAATACGAGATGCTGGCCTGGGAGAGAAAGGAGGCGATGATCGTGTTGACGAAGATATTGAGCTGGGTCGAGGCCAGGCCGAGGATCGCCGGCGTCATGAGCAGGATGATCCGCCTGACGCCCGGGTCGCGAAAGGAAAGGATCGGCCGGTAGCGGTATCCTTCCCGCCGGAGCGAGGGAATCTGGAAGGCCCACTGTCCCAGCCCGCCGAGCAGAACTCCGACCGCCATGCCGGTAATCGGCGGATCGAAGAGCGGGCAGAGGAGGAACCCGGCCAGGATCATCCCCAGATTCAGGAAAACGGGAGCGAACGCGGGGACGCCGAAGTGGCGCAGGGAGTTCAGCATGCCCATGGCGGTGGCGGCCAGAGAAATGAGAAGGAGGAACGGGAACATGATCCGGGCAAGGAGGACAGTCAGCTCGGATTTTCCGGCGACTGCGCCGAACCCGGGTGCGATGAGGTCGACGATCAGAGGCGTGGCCAGAATTCCGACGATAACGATGGCTGCCAGGACGAAAAGGAGTGCGTTGACGACGAGATTTCCCAGGCGAAACGCTTCCTTTTTGTCTTTGTTGACGAGATAATCGGTGAAGACGGGGACAAAAGCCGCCGAGAGCGCGCCCTCGGCGAAGAGGTCGCGCAGAAGGTTGGGGATCCGGAAGGCGGCGACAAACGCGTCGGTGGCGAATCCGGCGCCGAAAAGAAAGGCGAAGACTTGCTCGCGGAAAAGACCGAAAAGGCGGGAGACGAACGTGGCCGAGCTGACCAAAGTCGTAGATCGGACAACATTCTCTTTTTGGTCGGTCATCAGGCTGGAATGAGCTTATAACATAGCGCTCGAATCATGTCAAAAAGCCGTGCGTTCGGATCGTCGGCTGAGGGTGCCGTGGGGAGGAACCGGCTGAGAGTCCGACTCGTTCATCGGAAATGGAGAACCCATCCGGCCTGATTTTTAACTTGACAGACGGGGAGGTCTTTTGGCTATATATTAGCTTCTGAAGGAAGGAAAAATCCGGCCTCGAGCCGAGGAGGCAATCATGTTGAATGAAATCCAGGAAGCGTTGCTCAAAGGAAAGAAAACTGAAGTCGAGACGCTTGTCGATCAGGCGTTGTCGTCCGGCCTTCCGACGGCCAGGATCCTGAATGAAGGGTTGATTGCGGGGATGGAAAAGCTCGGGATCCTATTCAAGAACAACGAGGTTTTCATCCCCGAAGTCCTGGTGGCGGCCCGGGCGATGAACGCCGGCCTGGCCAAGCTCGAACCCTATCTTGTCAAGGAAGGGATTCAGCCGAAAGGCGTGGTTGTCATCGGGACGGTTAAGGGAGATCTCCACGATATCGGCAAAAACCTGGTGGCCATGATGCTGCGGGGAGCGGGCTATAAAATCGTCGACCTCGGGATCGATGTCCCGGCCGAAAAATTCGCCGCTGCGGCCAAGGAGCATCAGGCAAGCATTGTCGGCCTCTCCGCGCTGTTGACGACGACGATGATCCAAATGAAGGGCGTGGTGGAAGCCATCCGCGCCGCCGGCCTCCGCATTCCGGTCGTCATCGGCGGAGCGCCGGTCACCAGGGAATATGCCGTCGAGATCAAAGCGGACGGCTACGCTCCGGACGCGGCGAGCGCTGTCGAAGAAGTCGGGAAGCTTCTCGGCCTCTGACCCGCGCGCTTGATCTGGAAAGAGATTTTTTTCTTGTGACCTCAAGGGAACTCGTCAGACAATCTCTCGAATTTTTTGCTCCGCCGCGGATCCCTCGCCAACTCTGGCTCCTGCCCTGGGCCGAGGACCATTACCCGGAGGAATTGGCCCGGATCCGGAAGAAATTCCCTGACGACATCCTCAACGCCCCGGCATCCTATCGTCAGCCGCTCCCGACATCGGGGGAAGAATATTCTCCCGGGATCTACGTCGACGAATGGGGTTGCGTTTTCGAGAACCGGCAGAAGGGAGCGATGGGCGAAGTCAAAGAGCCGCTCTTGCGGGACTGGAGGGATTGGGAAGCGGTCCGAATTCCTCGGGAGAGGTTGAGCCTAGACGAGGATAGCGTGAACGATTTTTGCCGGGCTCATGAGGAGTTCGTCCTTTCGCGAGTGCTCGGCCGGCCGTTCGAGCAGCTTCAGTTCATCCGCCGGCCCGACAATCTTTATCTCGACCTGGCCGCCCCGTTTCCGGAGTTTTTCCGCCTTCTCCGGCGGATGCACGATTTCTACTGTGAGGAAACAGAGCTCTGGGCCGGAACAGAGGTGGATGGCCTGGTCTTCATGGACGACTGGGGGAGCCAGCATTCGCTCCTCATTTCGCCGGATCTCTGGCGCAAAGTATTCAAACCCTTATATCGAGATTATATCGACATCGCCCACCGCCACGGGAAATATGCCTTTATGCATTCCGACGGACAGATCGAGGCGATTCTCCCGGATCTCATCGAGCTCGGGCTGGATGCTCTCAACTCCCAGCTCTTTTGCATGGATATTGAAGAGCTGGGCCGCCGGTTCCGCGGGCGGCTGACCTTTTGGGGTGAGATTGATCGACAGTACCTCCTTTCCCGCGGGACCCGGGAGGAGATTCGGGAAGCCGTCCGTCGGGTGAGAGACGCTTTCTTCAGTCATGGCGGGGTGATCGCTCAGTGCGAGTTCGGTCCCGGGGCGAGGCCGGAAAATATCGTCGCCGTCTTCGAGGCCTGGGAAGCGACATAAGTTACAGCCGGCCGCATCCGATTCCCGCCGCGCTGTTTTTCTTTGGGAAGATTTTTGGTAAAATATAAATAAACTGGGAGACCGCGATGAAACGCCGATCGATATTTTTCCCCCTTCTTTTTTTCGCCCTGAGCTTGATTCCCGCCTTTTCTGAAGATATTCCTGTGCTCAGCCGGTGGTCAACTGCGCCGCCGGCGCTCGACGGGCTGACCGATGACTGGCGAGAGGACGTGTTAAGCTCGGAAAAAGGCATCGGCGTCGATTATGCCTTCCGCAACGACGAGCGCAATCTCTATATTCTTTTCGTCTTTAAAGAGCCGAAATCTCTGAGCACGGTCGATGTCACAGGAATGACGATCTTTTTCAGCCCCAGTGAGAAAAAGCAGAAGGATTACGGGGTTCGGTTTCGGAAGAAAAACGTCCGGGCCGATGAGCTCATCGCGATGATGGAAAAAAGCGGCCAAGAGCTGACGGAGGAAAGAAAGCGGGAGATCCGGAAATTACCGATGTATGTCCTTTACCAGGCCGATGCCATCAATAAAAAGGGAGAGGTGATTCCATCTCCCGGCCCGGCGGCCGAAATCGATCCCCCGTCCTTTCGGTTCCAGCGGCAGGGGAAAACGGTGATCTATGAATTCCGAGTCCCGCTTGTCTCTCGGGAGTCGCACCCGGCCGGAGCCGGAGGAGCGCCCGGAGAGCTTCTCAAGGTCGGTTTTGAATGGGGCGGGTTGACCGAGGAGATGAAGAAGGCGATGGCGAGCGGGATCAGTGCCGACAGTGTGCGAGCCGGGGCCTCCGATGTCTCTCTGGATGCGACCGTCCGCGGCGGGGACGAGAGCGAGGGTTTGTCCAGAGGAATGTCCAGGTCGGACGCCAGTCCGGAACTTGCCCGGATGCGGAGGGGGCCGAAAAAATATTCCTTCTGGGCGGATGTCCGTCTCGCCCGGTCCGAATAAGCCCTCGGTCGATAAAGCCGCTCCGAGCGGCGGTTGATTTTTCCGCCTCCCCTCTCTTGACCTTTTTTCCAAATCATGATTAAAAACCAGATGCCCGGAGACCATGGATTCCCATGAAGATTTTCGGCCTGAACGCGCTTGACGCTGGCATCATCCTGCTCTATATCGCCGTCATCCTCTGGCTGGGAAAGAGGGCCCAGCGACGGACCAAAACCACGGGGGATTTCTTCATCGCCGGCCGGCGACTCGGCAAGTTCTATCAATTCTTCCTCAATTTCGGTCACTCCACCAATGCCGACCAGGCCGTGGCTGTGGCGCGGGAAGTCTACCGTCAGGGCATCGGTGGGATGTGGATCCAGTACCTCGTGCTGTTCTTGACACCCTTTTACTGGTTTACCACCGCCTTCTACCGCCGGGTGCGCCTGGTCACTATCGGCGATTATTATGCGGAGCGATTCCAGAGCAACTTCCTCGGGGCCGCTTTCGCTCTGTTCACTCTGGTCATGGCCGTCATCGGCGGGGGAGTGGGATTCATGGTGGCGGGAAAGACCGTCGAAGCCCTGACGCCCAAGCCGGCGGAACTCTATACGTCCGCGGAAAAAAACAGCGTGGCGATGTTCCAGGAATATCAGGCCCTCAAGGAAAGGCTCAACCGAGGGTTGGGAGCGGAGGAAGCGGCCCGCTACGAAGAGCTCGACAGCCGGTTCAAGAAAGGGGAGCTGCGGTCCTTTATCTCCTATATCAATCCCTTGGCGGTGTATTTCACTTATGGCCTCATTGTCAGCATTTATACGATGATGGGAGGGTTCATCGCTGCGGCCATCACCGATGTCATCCAGGGCTTCCTGATTGTCGTCTTTTCTATCATGCTGATTCCTTTGGGATTGAGCCAAATCGGCGGGTTTGCCGGGCTTCATGCCCGGGTGCCGGATTTTATGTTCAATCTTTTCGGCTCGGTAACCACGAGCGAGTACGCCTGGTACACCATCCTGGCCATGGTCCTGGCCAACCTGGTCTCGATCACCGCCTCGGCCCCGATGATGCAGACCGCCGGTTCCGCCAAAAACGAGAGCGCGGCCCGATTCGGGATGATCATCGGCATGTTCTTCAAGCGCTTCCTGATGATTTTTTGGGCTCTGGCCGGTTTGTTGGCCGTCGGACTGTTCAGCGGCCAGCTTCATGATCCTGACCTCATCTGGGGGTATATGACGCTCAAGCTCCTCTTTCCCGGCGCTGTCGGCCTGATGCTCGCCGGGATCCTGGCCGCCAACATGTCCACCCTGTCGGCGGCTTCGATCACCTACTCGGCCCTCTTCATCCGCAACCTCTACCAACCCTTTGTTCGGCCCAAAACGGAGGGCCACCTTCTCAATGTCGGGCGGGCGGTCATCGCCGCAACCATGCTGGGCGGCATCGGCGCGGCCGTTTTTGTCGGCAACCTCCTCGACCTGTTCAAATATTTCATCTCCATTCCGGCCGTCTTCGGAGCTTCGATCTGGCTGGGGTTCACCTGGCGCCGATTGACGAAATGGGCCGTCATCGTCCAGATTTTTGTCTGCTTTATCATTTATGCGGTCATCCCCAATGTGTTCCAGACACTGGATTGGGCGAGGATGAACCCGGCTTTCCTTCAGGAGACTCGTCCGCGGACAGTCGAGGTTCGGACCAAAGCGCTTCTCGAGGACGTCCAAGCCGGAAGGGCTAGGGCTGTCGGCGAGATGATAGCCAAGGACCACCTGATCGAACCGACCGCTATTTTCTATGAAAAAGTGGCCCGGGTGCGACCTGACGATCCCGATTCGCCCAAGATCGGGATCGGGCGTTTCGAAGCGGAGATCTGGGTTCTGAGCTGGCTGGGAATCGATTTTCGCGGCTTCAGCAAGGCGCAGCTGGTGGCCGTCCGATTTTTCTTCGATGCCCTATTTCCCTTCGTCCTGCTTTTTCTTCTGAGCTTCGTCACCAGGCCGGTGCCGGCAAGAGATCTCGACCGTTTCTTCAGCAAAGTCCATACTCCCGTCCAGCCGACGCCGGAAGAGGACCGGCTCGCCGTGGAGGCGGCGATGGCCGATCCGGAGAAATGGCGGAGGAACAAGATCTGGCCCCGGTCGAATTGGGAGATTATGAAGCCCGGACGGGACGACGTCATCGGTTTCGGAGGCACCTGGATTCTTGTCGGCGTGATCATTGTTCTCCTGTGGCTGATGGTTTCGATCAAGTAGGAGCGCTGCCGCGGATTTCAGGAGCGGCCTTTTTACTCTTCAAGGAGGCGTCGTCGGGGGAGGAAAATCGGGGATAATAAAGACTGGGGAAAAAACGCGGAAGAGGGGAAAAGGAGGAGAAGAGATTTCGAGGAAAAACACGCAAAAAAGGATAAGATAAGGAAAAGAGACGACCAAAAACTCGCTCTGCCGGAGCGTTTAAGAGTTTGAAGATGCCCTGAGGAAGCAAAGCGAGAGAGAAAAGCTCGACATGGGGTTCAACGACAAACCGGATATCAAGGACCTGACGCCGGAGGAGCTCCGGGCCGCGCTCGAAGCCGAAGGCGAGCCGGCGTACCGTGCCGAGCAGATCTTCGACTGGGTTTACAAGCGCGGCGCTGCAGAATTTTCCGCCTTCACCGACCTTCCGAAGAGGCTGAGGCAGGCCCTTGACGACCGATTCGGCCTTTGTTTGCCCGGACTCGCCGAGCGCCAAGTTTCCAAGGACGGAGCGGAAAAATTCCTTTTCCGTCTGGCGGACGGCCGGTTTGTCGAGACCGTTCTGATCCCGGCCAGGATGCGCCAGACGCTCTGCCTTTCCACCCAGGTCGGCTGCAAATTCGGCTGTGTCTTCTGCGCCAGCGGCAAGGGCGGATTTAAGAGGAATCTTCGGCCTTCAGAGATTCTCGGCCAGATCCTTTTTCTCCGCGATCGATTCCGCATCCCGCTGACGAATTTCGTTTTCATGGGCATGGGCGAACCGCTCGACAACTTCGACAACGTCGCCCAATCCACCTTGATCATGAACGCGCCGGAGGGACTGGGAATCGCCGCCCGGCGCATCACCGTCTCGACCGCCGGGGTCGTTCCGGGAATCGAGCGGCTGAAGAATCTGAAGCTCCAGGTGAACCTGTCGCTCTCTCTCCATGCCGCAACCGACGAGCTTCGTTCCAGGCTCATGCCGATCAACCGGAAATATCCTCTGGCCGATGTGCTTCGCGCCTGCGAAGACTACGTTCGATCGAGCGGCCGGATGATGACCATCGAGTACACCCTGATCCGCGGGGTGAACGATTCGGTCTCGGATGCCCGCCGGCTCGGAGCAGTCGCCCGGCGGCTGAACGCCAAAGTCAACCTGATTCCCTGCAGCGAGTTCCCCGCTTCCGATTGCCGGCCCTCGTTGCCCGCTCAAAAGGCGTTGTTTCTGGATGCTCTGGAGAGGATGGAGATCCGGGCGACGCTTCGGCGGTCAAGAGGGGCCGATATCCAGGCCGCCTGCGGCCAGCTCGCCGGAATCGGGGTCAAGTCCTAACATTTGACAAATCCGACTGATCCCATAGCGGAACGCGTTTGTTGTCGAGGCCATAACACGAAATTCTCTCACCGTTCCCTTCAAGGTTCCCTTTGCGTTTTTCGATCGAAGCTGATAATAAAGTGACAAGAAAAGAAGTCCGCGGCTCTTTCCTTCAGATCACCAAGCTCTCGCACATCGCCATCATCGGCCCGAGCCTGTTTTTCGTCTTCTTCACGCTCGCCTATCTCTGGATGAAATGAGGCCTCTTTGATCGAGACAAGTGATGTCATCGAAGATGAAGGTCGATGATCGTTGAAAACCTGAGGAGAAATTTATATCTTAAAATCATTGCCCGGAAATCTTGGCTCGAGGCCGAATTCCGAAAGCTCTTGGCAAGGAGAACGAAATGAAAAATCAGCCGGCGAAATTCCCAGGCCTATGCATTCTCTCGATCATCTTGTTTTTAGTATTCATTGCTCTACTGACCTCCTGCTCTAAGAAACCCGGCCAGCCGGCCGACCTCATCCTTTTCCACGCGGATGTTTCCACCATGGAACCCTCTCAGCCAAAAGCCAAGGCCCTGGCAATCAAGGGAAATCAAATCATCGCCGTTTGCCGTTCGGACAAAAAAGCGTTGAAATATCGGGGCAAAGAAACCAGATTGATCGACTTGAAAGGGGCTTTTGTCACCCCCGGGATCATCGACGCCCATGTTCACTTCAACCGGGCCGGGGCTTTCATCAACGATGCCAACCTGATGACCGTATCCGATGAAACCGGCCTTCGCCGCGAAATCTCGCGGGTGGGAAAACTGTTGGAGAAAGGCGAATGGATCACCGAAGGTCTCTGGGGAGCTTATGAACAATGGGCTCTGGGGGCTGATGGAAAGGGGGCAGATGAAAAGCAAAAGAAGCAACCCTGGCGCCCGCACCGCCGGATGATTGACGACCTGACTCCCGACCATCCGGTTTTTGTCTGTCGCTATGACCATGAGGAATGGCTGGCCAATTCCGCGGCCCTCCGAGCTGCCGGACTGGACAAAATGAGG
>CAZNVB010000170.1:0-22889 GCA_964576265.1 uncultured Eubacteriales bacterium
ATGTCCTCCTTGGCGAGACGCTGGGAGCCTGGTTTGAATTCGTGAGCGAGAACCACCTGCGCAAGGGATTGCATTCGCTCACCGGAACGAAACTCATCATCGCGCCCCAGCTCGCCTATATCTCGCGATTCCTGGCTGAAAAATTGAGGCAGCGGGTGGAAGAGGGGGCCGTGCTCTTGATCCTCGACCCGGACGCGCTGAGTCATGATTTCGAGAGCGGCCCGCTCAGCGATCTTAGGGAAAAGCTCCTGGGGATGGAGGTCTGCACAAAGCGCGAGGCGAAAGAGATCCTGCCTGCGCTCGCAGCCCGGAGTCGTTTCGGATGCGAGGCGCCGCTTCCCCTCCGTCCTTTGCCGATCGTCAGCGAGAGACGGAACGCCCGCCGGCTCAATCCTCCGGAGGGAGCGACGGTTCTTTTCTCCTATGACGACGGCTCGCCCGCGGCCTATTCGAGGAAGCTTGGCCAAGGCGAGGTCATCGTCTTCGGCGCGATGCCGTTTATGGACAGCGAACTGGCCGTGCGTCCATCTGGATGGGAGCATCTCTTAGCGGCGCTTCTTGATGAACTCGACATCGCCCGCGACCTCCCAATCTGGAAGTTCATGTTTCCTCCGACCGGAGGAGAGATCCAATTTTTCGATCCCCTCGTCGCCATTCCTAGGAGTGAATAAGGACCGCCGTTATGTCGTCATCTCCCTCACGGAACAGGGTCGCACAGCATTCGACGAAATCGAAGCGAAATTCAACTCTTACTTCGCCAAGGTCATGGAGTTTATCCCTGCGGAAAAGCGGGAGGCCGTGATCGAGTCGATTGGGCTCTTCTCCGATGCGGTCAGAAAACAGAGCGAGTTTGCCCGCTGTTGCTAGGCCGACAACGATTCGAGCTAAAACGGAAACGCCATAGGATAGAAGCGACCATCATGGAGGATTCAGAGATGGACGAAGAAAAAAGCCCCAACCTGGGCGAAAAGGGGGAAAAGTTCCAGCCCTCTTGCGAATGCGGCCCACAATGCTGCGGCTGGAGCTCGGCCCAGAGCCGGGAGGAAGGCGAAGCTGAAGAAAGCGTTCATTGGATAAAAGGGAGGTCTTCTGCCGGGTTGTTTTCTTGCCGCCGAACGGCTATAGTGATGGGAGAGGAGGCCGAAACCGGCTTTCATGTCCGCTGAGGAAGGAGAAATCTTATGAAAAAATTCATCAGGAATATTCTCTGGCCGACGGATTTCTCGGCTGAAGCCCGGGAAGCCCTTTCTTATGCCGGCCTGTTCGCCGGGAAGTTCTCGGCTGAAATCACGGCCCTCCACGTGGCGCCCGATTTCTCGCCGGCGCTCTACGACGGCTCGCTCCTCCAGAACGAAATCATCCTGAGGACGGACTTGCTGAAAAAGAAGGCCCGGGCCAGGCTGATTTCGGCGGCTGAAAAAAAGGGCGTTGCCTTCCGGAAAATCATCGTCACCGAGGGCTCGCCGGCGAAGAAGATCGTTGAGACGGCGGAGAAAGAACGAGCCGACCTCATCGTCATGGGGCGGAAAGGGCAGTCGATGCTGGAAAAAATCCTCATCGGCAGCGTGGCCAATCATGTCCTCCGGCATTCACCCGTCCCGATGCTTCTAACGAAAAAAGGGAAGAAAAGAGCCGCGATCAAGAAAATTCTTGTGCCGACGGATTTCACGAAAGAGGAAGAGGTGGAAAGAGATGCCGCCTGGAACTTGGCCAGAGCCTTCGGCGCCTCGCTGACTTTCCTCTATGTCCTTGAGCTCTACGGCCATGAGTTCCGGATGGTCGACCGGATGTTCGAGGCGGTCCTGGAGAAGTTCAAAAGCCGGGCCGAAAAGATCGGCCGGGGGGTCGAGGTCAAGAAAGACGTCACGCGGGCGATCAACGCGCCGCTCGGCATCGACGACTATTCCCGCCGAATGAACTTTGACCTCATCGTCATGGCGACCTGCGCCCACGGGCTGGGCCGCTTCTTCCTGGGCAGTACGACCGAGAAAGTCCTCTCGTATTCGGACCTTCCCGTTTATGTCCTGCCGCCCAAGTCCTGCGCCTGAGGCATACGGCGGCGGTCTTGTCCGGCTGAATTCGTCGATCGCTGGACTTTTTTGGAAGGCTTCGAGTTCAATTCCTCCCTTTCCCGGAAACGTAAAATAAGGCTGAGAAAAATTATCCCCTTCCGATCGTCTGAGAAGAAAGAGGCTTCTGCTGCCGGTACCGACCCCGGCGGGCTTTCCCGTTTGCAGAATCCGAGAATGGAAGGCCGTGATTCCTAAGGACAAGAAAATCTGCCGCGTCGCGCTCAACCTCGTCCTTTCCGAAAACCTGATGTTGGTCCAGAAAATCGAAGCCCGTTTTCCCGGCATAAGAGACGTTTTCCAGGCCGATCCTCGAGATTTGGTTTCTTTGGGGATAGAGGAAGAAAAGGCCCGGAAAATCGCTTCGGCCGGACTCATCGACAGGGCGACAGAGGTTCTGGAATGGACGAGAAAGAAAGGCTATTTCGTTTTGACGATCGATGAGCCGGGCTATCCGGAAATGTTGCGCGAAACGTTCGACGTGCCGCCCGTACTCTACGGAGCCGGCCGGGCCGAGGTCTTGAAGGAAGCGTCTGTCGCCGTGGTCGGCGCCAGGCGTCCGACTCCCTTGGGAAGGGCGGTCGCCGAGCGGCTGAGCCGCGACCTTGCCGCCTGCGGCCTCGTGGTCGTCAGCGGCCTGGCCATGGGGATTGATTCGCTGGCCCACTGGGGAGCGTTGAAGGAAGGCCGAACCATAGCCGTCCTGGGGTCCGGGCTTGACTGCATTTATCCCCGCGAGAATCGAGGGCTTTTCGAGAAGATCGCCGAGGAGGGGGCGGTCGTTTCCGAATTTCCTCCATCCATGCCGCCCTTCGGGTTTCATTTTCCCCTTCGCAACCGGATCATCAGCGGGCTCTCCTACGGCGTCGTGGTCGTCGAGGCTTCCCGGCACAGCGGTTCGTTGATCACGGCGAGGCTGGCTTTGGAGCAGAACCGGGAAGTCATGGCTGTTCCGGGAAACATCACCTCCGACCTCAGCTGCGGTACCAACTGGCTGATCAAGCAGGGAGCCAAACTTGTCGAAACATGGCGAGATGTGGTAGAAGAGTTCCCGTCGCCTTTGAGAGAGCGTTTGCTTTCTCGGCAGGCGGCGGAAGAACGGAAGATGCCCGAATTGAGCCCCGAGGAAAAGAAGATCTTTGCCGGTCTCAAGCCGGCCGAACTCACCCACATCGATGAGATCGTCGAGAGAAGCGAAGCCTCGGTATCCGAAGTTTTAGCCCTCCTTCTCAGCCTGGAGCTCAAAGGCCTGGTGCGCCAGGCCCCCGGAAAGCACTTTACGAGGAGTCTTTGATGCAGAAATCTCTGGTCATCGTCGAGTCGCCGGCCAAAGCCCAGACCATCAACCGTTATCTCGGGCCGAGTTATATCGTCAAAGCGTCGATGGGGCATGTCCGCGATCTCCCCAAGTCGAGCTTGGGAGTGGAGATCAAGAATGATTTTGCCCCTAAATATATCGTCCTTCCCGAAAGGAAAAAGACGGTTGCCGAGCTGCGGAAAATCGCCGAGAAGAGCGCCGCCGTGATCCTGGCTGCTGACCCCGACCGAGAGGGGGAGGCGATCTGCTGGCATCTCAGCGAGCTGCTCCGCCCGAGCAACTCCAACATCCGGCGCGTTTTGCTTCACGAAATCACAAAAAAAGCGATCGAAGAGGCGTTCCAGAACCTGGGTGAGCTCGACGGCAACAAATTCAATGCCCAGCAGACGCGCCGCATCCTCGACCGCTTGGTCGGCTATCTTATCAGCCCGCTCCTCTGGCGGAAAATCGGCCAGGGGCTGAGCGCCGGCCGGGTTCAGTCGATCGCCCTGCGCTTGATCTGCGAGCGGGAAAAGGAAATCAAGAGTTTTGTCCCCGAGGAATACTGGTCGATCACGGCTTTGCTCGAGGCCTCGGAACCGCCGGCCTTCCGGGCCGGCCTGGTGAAAATCGACGGCAAGAAACCCAAAATCGGAGATGAGACGAAGGCCCGACAGGCCGTCGAGGAGCTCAAAAAGACTCCGTTTATCCTTGAGGACTTCAAAGTCGAGGAGAAAAAGCGTCATCCCGGGCCTCCTTACATCACCAGCACGCTCCAGCAGGACGGCTTCCGGCTGCTTCAGTTTCCGGTCAAGAAAACGATGTCGGTGGCCCAGAGACTGTATGAGGGCCTTCCCATCGGCGATCGAGGCCCCGTCGGACTGATCACTTATATGAGGACGGATTCCGTCCGAATTGCCGACAGCGCCCTGGCTTGGGCGAGGAGTTATATTGAAAAGACGTACTCCAGAGATTATCTTCCGCCTCACGCCAGGGTCTTCAAGAACAAGAGGAAGACTCAGGATGCCCACGAAGCCATCCGGCCGACTTCTCCCGATCTCCCGCCTGAGGCCGTCCGGCCGTATCTTAAAAAAGACGAATTCGATCTTTACCGGTTGATCTGGAACAAATTCATCGCTTCCCAGATGAGCCCGGCAAGAGTGGAGGAGACGGAATTTTCCATTCGCGCCGGGAGATGCGAGTTCAAGGCGAAAGGGGAAATCGTGCGCTTCGAAGGTTATTATATCCTTTACCCCGGGTTGAGTAAGGATGCGGTCATCCTGCCCCGGGTCGAGAAAGGCGAGATTCTTCGCCTCGTCGATCTCGAATTGAAGCAGAATTTCACTCAGCCCCCGCCGCGCTATACCGAAGGGAGCCTCGTTAAGGAGCTGGAGGCTAAGGGGATTGGTCGGCCGAGCACCTACGCGCCGATCATCGCCACTCTTCAGAATCGGGTTTATGTGATCAAAGAAAAAGGGAAATTCATTCCCACCGATCTCGGCATGTTCGTTACCGATTTTTTGGTGGCCCATTTCTCCGACCTGATGGAGGTCAAGTTTACCGCCCGGATGGAGGAGGAACTCGACCGGATCAGCGAGGGAGAACAGAACTGGCTGGAGTCCTTGCGGCGCTATTATGCTCTGCTGAGCCAGGATCTCGCCCAGGCGGGAAAGAGCGAAAGCGTCAAGGGAAAAGGCATCCAGCTCGAGGAGAAATGCCCGCTCTGCGGCCGGCCGCTCGTGATCCGCGAGGGGCGCTATGGCCGATTCAAGGCCTGCTCCGGTTATCCTGAGTGCAAACATAAGGAAAGTCTGAACAGGGTGGAAACGACGAACCTGGACGAGAAATGTCCGACCTGCGGGGCTCATCTTGTCCGGAAAAAAGGGCGCTACGGCTTTTTTGTTGCCTGTTCGAACTACCCGCAGTGCCGGTACATCAAGAACGATAAGGGAGAGAAAAAAGACACCGGGATCGCCTGTCCCCTCGGCTGCGGCGGGACGATTCTCGAGCGGAAAACCCGGCGGGGGAAAATTTTCTACGGCTGCAGCCGATTTCCCAAGTGCCGCTTCGCCACCTGGCATCAGCCCGTGGATCGGCCCTGTCCGCGCTGCGGTAAGCCGGTTCTCCTGCGCCGGTTCATAAAGACCGGAGATGAGTTCATCTGTCGCGACGAAAAGTGCGGCTACAGGGAGAAGGCCGGGCAAAGCGAGACGGATGCAGGGGGTGGGAAGACTGAAACGCTGGCTCGGTGAATTTCTCGACTATTTGCGGCACGAACGCAACTCGTCCGCCTATACAATCACCGCCTACCGGCGCGACCTCGGACAATTTTTCGCCTACCTCGAGGAGAGAGGCTTGACCCTGCGCCAGGTCGACAATCTCCATATCCGGGGCTTTTTGGCCTTTCTCCATGAGCGACGGCTGAAGAAAAGCACTCTGGCGCGCAAGCTGGCGGCCGTCCGCTCGTTTTTCCGTTTTGGGGTTAAGAAAAAATGGTTTGCCGAAAACCCCGCCAAGGCGGTATCGACGCCGAAACAGGAAAAGCGCGTGCCATCCTTCCTCACCGAGGAAGAGATGTCCGATCTGCTGGAAATTCCGCGAGGAACGAGGCCGCTCGACTTGCGCGATAAGGCCATTCTCGAGCTTCTCTATGCCACCGGAATTCGGGTCGGAGAACTCGTCGGAATCAATATCGAAGACTTCAGCCTGTCAGAGCGGTCGGTGCGGGTGCGGGGCAAGGGGAAGAAGGAGCGGATCGTTCCTTTCGGGAGAAAGGCCGAGGAGAGGCTGAGAGAGTACTTGAGAGTGCGAGCGGAGCTACTGCGGAGCCGGATCGGCGAGCGGGCGCTTTTCCTGAACTATCAGGGCGGAAGGATCAGCCCTCGCTCGATCGAGAGGATCGTCGACCGGTCGATCCGCCTGACGGCGGTCAGGAGAAAGATCAGCCCTCACTCGCTCCGCCACTCGTTTGCTTCCCATCTTCTCGGCCGGGGAGCCGATTTGCGCGTCATCCAGGAGTTGCTCGGACACGAGAGCCTGGCCACGACCCAAAAATATACTCATCTCAACCTCGGTCAGCTGATCGACATCTATCGAAAAAGCCACCCGCGCTCATAGATTTCTCCTTATCCTCAGTCCGCCGGAAGCGATGGCAATGAGAAGGACCTCGCCCGGCGGAGTCGTAAACGGTTGACGGAAAGACCATACGGAAATCGACCGAAGTTGACGTTCGTTTTCGGGTCGATTTTCTATCTTGTTGATTATCCATCGGATCAATGAAGAGCCGAGTTGGCCTCGAGTTTGCATAAAGATCAGGCGAAAGGAGGCCATCATGAGGACTGTGAAACTCGGAGCATTGGTTGTCGGGTTGATCATCGGCCTGTCACTCCAGCCTCTCCTCGCTCTTCAGGCGGGAGGCAAGGCCGTCGATCAAAAAGTCAACATCAACACGGCATCCCTGGCTGAGTTGCAGAAGCTGCCCCGGATCGGGCCGGCCATCGCTCAGCGGATCCTCGACTTTCGGAAGGAAAACGGCAACTTCAGGCGCATCGAAGATCTGATGAAGGTCCGCGGGATCGGCGAGAAGGTGTTCAGCGAGATCAAGGATCTCGTCACCGTGGGTGCCGAGAGTGCAACGAAGTGAGTGAAGGAAGGGGGCACTGCCCCCTTCCCTTCATCCAGCCTCAGAAGGACTCAAAATCGGGCTTTTCGGCCGAGAGCGAAGCGAGAAATTGCCTCATTTTCCGGAGAGCCCGGCCGCGGTGGCTGACCCGGTTTTTTTTCTCGGCCGAGAGCTGGCCGAAGGTCAGGCGGAATGGATGGTAATAAAAGATCGGATCATAGCCGAAACCGGAGGCTCCGGCCGGCCTGAAGGCGATGCGGCCATGAACCTCGCCCTTGACTTCCCGGAGGATCTTTCCTTTCCTGGCCAGAACAAGACAGCAAACGAACCTGGCCTGGCGCTTTTCCCAGGGAACGCCGTTCATCAGACGCAGGACCCGGCGGATATTTTTCCGGTCGGTCGCTCGCGGGGCGGAAAAGCGGGCCGAAAAGATTCCCGGCGCGCCGCGGAGATGTCTTACCTGGAGGCCGGAATCCTCCGCCAGAGTGAGATGAGGATTCTTCAGGCTGTAAGCCAGGCTTTTCAACCTGGCATTCTCGAGAAAGGTCTTCCCTTCCTCCTTGACTTCCTCTGTGATGCCGAGGTCGCGGAGAGAGAGAAAATCAAGAGGAAGATCGGCCAGGGCAAAAGCGATCTCGCGGAGCTTGCCCGGATTGGAAGTGGCGACGAGGATTTTGGTCTTACTCGATCTTGATTTCAAGAATTTCGCCCATATCGAAGAGGCTCTGGTTGAATTGACGCTCTTTCTCCTCCGAAGAGGAGAATGAGATCGTCACGAGCGAGATGTTCCGTTCCTTTTTCAAATTCAATTCGGCCAGCTTGAGCCCGAGATGAAAGATCAGTTTTCTGAGGTTGATCAGAATATCCGGGCTGTCTTTGATTCGGAGATGATAGTGGTAGAGGGTTTTCTTGAGGTGCGTTTCTTCCACCCGGCGGAAGACGATGAGGGTCGCCATGACCAGGGCCGCGGCGATCACGGCGACAAGATAATAACCCGCTCCGATCGTCAGTCCCATGACCGTTACGGTCCAGAGCGTGGCCGCCGTGGTCAAGCCGTGGACCATTCCCTGGGACTGAATGATCGTCCCGGCGCCGATGAAGCCCATGCCGGTGATGACGGCCGCCGCCAGGCGCAGGGTATCGCCGCTCATTGCCTCCTTTCCCTGGAGAACGACCTGGGAAAGGATCATCGCCAGGGCGGCGCTAAAGCAGATGAGGATGTGGGTCCGCAGTCCGGCCGGTTTCTGGCTGGCCTCGCGTTCTAGACCGATGATTCCGCCGAGGGCAATGGCCAGAAGGAGCTTGAGGAGAATTTCGACGATCGTCATGGCAGGCCCCTCCCGGAGGTCGGAATTTCACGCACGGCGATAATTTATCACAACTCCCGGGGAGGGACAAGACAGCGGGCGGGCCGCCCCTGCATCCGCGGTGTGATGCCGCACAGCTTGCGCCCGCCGCTCGTGAAGAGCTTTTATGGAAAAAAGAAAGAAAGGACCAAAAGAATCAGGATGGCGCCGGTCAGGGCGGCGATGAGAGGGTTCTGGAGGAGACTTTCCGGCTCTTCCATGATCTCCTGCTCGCCGAGCGTCTTATAGAAAAAAAGATACAGATAAACCAAAAGGAGAGGAGAAAGATAAACGAGCCAGCGGAGGTTCCGCCGAACGGCGAAGTCGAGGAAACTTAGGAGAAAAACGGCGGCGCTGGCGACCATCCCCAGAAGGAGGGACGCTTTGGAATAGCGCTTATGGGAGAGCCGATAATCCACGGCTCTGCCCTTGAGGAGGCGGAATTCCGAAAGCCTCTTGGCCGTCATCAGGAAATTTCCAAACGACCACCAGGCGATGAGAACGGCGGCGGGAGGAAAGAAATTCCCGGGAGCAAAGGAAAACCAGCCGATGAGAAAACGGATCGGGTTGTTCGCCGACTCCGATATCGAATCGAGGAAGGGGATGTCTTTGGCTCGGATCGGCTTGATGTTGTAGACAAACCCGGCCCCAAGCAGCGCCAGAAGGGACAGGAAAAACGGCCAGGAAAAAAAGACTTTGGCCGCAAGAAAGGCCGCCGCAGCGAGACCGGCGCCGAGGAGGAGGAACGGCCCTTTGCGGATTCGTCCTTGGAGGTAAGGGCGGTTGCGCTTGACGGGATGATGGGCGTCAAAGGGGGCGTCGACGATCTCGTTGACGACATAGTTGGCCGTCGAAATCGCCCAGGTCAGGAGAAAAGCGAGGACAAGCCGGAAAAAAATTGTTGCGGCGCTCCACGAAGAAAGAACATCACGGTGGAGATAGAAATAGACGGCGCTGCCCAGGAAAATGGCGGTGCTGCGCGGCCATCGTTCGAGCCGCAGTCCGCGAAGGTAGGAATTCAAGCGAGCCGGTCCTTTCGGGCATAGATCTCGAATGAATCTCCGAGCGACAATTTTACCGGAATCTTTTTAAAAAACAAAGCCAGGCCGCGAACCCTGAGAAGCCTGTAAAAAACGGCCTTTCTCGAAAGCAGATAATGGAGGCTGAACGTCCAGGAGTAACGGCGTTCGAGAATAATCGAGAACCCGGCGCGTCCGAGAAGAGCCGCGAGCGACCTCCGGGAGAAAAATGACAGATGGGCCGGCCGAAGATGCCACCATCTCCGTCCGGCGATCCTGGCCGCCAAGCTGTGGATGTCCGGCGTGACGAGCGCCAGGATTCCTCCCCGGTGAAGAATAGTCGCGGCTTTTCTGATCGCCTCAAAAGGCGAAGGGGTGTGCTCGATGAAATCGATCATCGTCACCACGTCGCAGGATTCCGGCTCGACGGCCACCGCCTCGAATGCTCCTTGCCTCAAGTGAAGCCCGTACTTTTCCGCTGCCAACTTCACTGCCCAGGCGCTCGGCTCGGCGCCGTCAGGGACGAACCCGCGGCTCCGGGCGAGGGCCAGCAGGATGCCCGTTGCCGCCCCGACATCGAAAAGGCGGCTTCCCGGCGCCGTCGTCTTTGCCAGGCGGTCGAGAATGGGCCGAAAATTGCGGGCCCGCCCTTCCGCTTCTTCCTCATAGAGGGGATCTTCGACCTCGCCGTAGAGGCGGAACAGATACTCCGGCGAGGGGCAGGGGTCGGCGAAGATGTGGCCGCAATCCCGGCAGCGGCTGAGGTCCCAGATTTTTCCGTACCGATGGTCGGTGATTTTGATCTCATCTCGAGTTAATCGATCGGAATATGTCCCTTTTTTATAGGCCCGGATCGACCGACCACCGCAGGCCGGGCAGGAATCCGGGTGGAAGAAAAGCCCGTTCCCGCTCGTCATTTTATCGCCGGAGAAGATGCTTGAACCAGAAATCAACGGCCAGGTGGGAGGCGTGATCTCTTTTCTTGCCGCCGAACCCGTGTCTCTGGTTTGGATAGAGCATGTATTCGAACGTCTTGCCCTCGTCCATCAGGTGATCGATAAGCTGGACGCTGTTTTGCATATGGACGTTGTCGTCCATGTCGCCGTGCTCGATGAGGAGAACGCCTTTGAGTTTGGAGGCGTGGGTCAGGACCGATCCGAACTCGTAGCCCGGCTTGTTTTCGGACGGTGAATCCATGTATCTTTCGGTATAGACCGAATCGTAGAGTTTCCAGTCGGTGACCGACGAACTGGCGATTCCGTGGGTGAACGCCTCGGCGCCGTAGGTCAACGCCAGACAGGTCACGTACCCGCCGTAACTCCCGCCGGTGATCCCGATTCTCGAAGGATCGATGAACGGTTGCTTTCTGAGCCACCGGACGGCTTCCATCAGGTCGTGCATCTCCCATTTTCCCAGGTTCCGGTGCATCAGGGCCGTCCCCTTTTTACCGAAATGACCGGAGCCGCGATGGTCGACGCTCAGAACGATGATCCCTTCCTGCGCGAGGTAGAGCTGGGCCAGCGAAGGGTAGGTGTCGGAGACCGTTGAGGAACCCGGGCCGCCGTAAATCTGAAAGAGAGCGGGATAGGACGCGGAGGGGTTGAAATCGGGCGGCAAAATCCAGTAAGCGGGGAGTTCAAGTCCGTCTTCTGTAGGGATGAAAAACAATTCCTTTCGGCCGAGGGCGTATTCCGCCCGTTCCGGCGTTTCGCTGCGCTCGATGGTCCGGATCGTCGTCCCGTCGGTCCGGCAAAGGTCGAGCCGGAGAGGCGAAGAAGCGCTCGAATAGGAATCAAGAAAATAGCTTCCGCCGGGAGAGAGCTGAGCCCGGTGCGTCCCCGGTTCTTTCGTCAACCGCTCGAGGCCGTGGCCGTCAAACCCGACGCGGTAGAGATGAAGTTCGGGCGTTTTTTCCCTGTTGGCTTGGAAATAGACGAGACGATTCTTCTCATCGACCAGGCTGATCGCCGCCACCTGCCAGGGGCCTTCAGTCAGGCGGGCCTTCAAACGGCCGTCAAGGCCGTAGTGATAGAGATGGCGCCAGCCGTCCACGTCGCTACGCAAAAGAAAACCGCTTCCGTCCTTAAAAAAATAAAGATCCTCGAAAAACTCGACCCAGGAGGGCTGCTTTTCGTCGAAGATTTCCTGCTTTTTGCCCGTTCTGAGGTCGATCTCGTAAATCTTGAGATTGTCCTGACCGCGGTTCATCCACTGGATCGTGAGGCGGTCGCCCGAGGGATGCCAGAACGGCCAGGCGACATAGTGGTCGGCGTTCTCATCGAAGTCCGCCCAGATGATGTTGTTCTCCGGCAGGGTCGCAATTCCAACTCTGACCCGGGGATTCGGATCGCCTGACTTCGGGTAGCGCTGGATTTCGAGCTCGCCATGAGTCCCCGAGGAGCGGACAAGATGAAAGACGGGAACCGGCCCGTCATCGAACCGGAGGAAGACGATCCGGCGGCTGTCCGGTGACCACCAGAACGCGGCGTAGCGGGAGCCCCGGCCCAGAATCTCTTCATAATAAACCCAGGACGCCCAGCCGTTGTAAACGGTCTCCGATCCGTCCGTCGTGATCTGATATTCGAGACCCGTCTCGAGGTCGCAGGCATAGAGGTTGTTGTTCCGGGTATAGGCGAGAAATTTCGAATCAGGCGAGAGACGGGGATTTCGCTCCCGGCCCGAAGCCGCAGTCAACCGGCGGAACAAACGGGCCTTGGGCCGGAAAAGATAAAGATCGTCGCCCATCTCATAGATGAAAAGATCATGATTCTTCCCCACCGCGACGGCGGCTTCCGCGTCGATCCCCTGGGGGAGGTCTTTTTCCATGGCTCGATAATCGAGAAACAGGGTCTTTTCTCCGTTTTTGGCCGAGACTTTGATCAATTTCGACGCCCGCGTCTTTTCATCGCGCTCGCGGACGAGATAATGCTCGTCATCGAACCAGGAGACCGGCGGAATCGTTTTGAACAGCCTGGGCTCCTTGTTTTCATAAGCCTGACCGTAGCTGATTTTTTTCTGGGGTGCCTCGCCGGCCAAGAGGGGATATGTCGTCGCGATGAGAAAAGCCGACGTCAGGATGAGGATTGATGGGTTGCTTCGTTTTCTCAGCATCGTTGACCTCCTATGCTCTGGAGAGATTCTCCGTATCGTCCGGAAATCATATTATAAGGCCGCGCTCCGGGACAAGCGCTGAGCGCCGAGAGTAAAGCCTCAGGGTTTGATCATTCGCTTGCCGAGTTCTGTCCGGACATAGAAATCGGATCCCCAGGCCCGGATGGCCGAACCACCGGTCTCTTCCAGGCCGCAGGTAATGATTTTTGGGCCCATCGTCAGGCAATCCCAGATTTCCCCCGCGTGGCCGTTCAGGAACTGAAAGAAACACTCGTCTTCTCGGGAGGAGATGACGGCCAGGTTTCCGCTGCTTCGCTTCGCGCCCAAGGTCGGCTGTCCGAGGGCAACGATGATCCGGCCGCTGAAATCGATGTTGACGCCGTTCACCCGGCCGGGAAAAGAGGTTGGAATAGCCGTTGAAGTCGCGGCTCCGAAATCGATCCAGCGGAAAAGAGGCCCCGGCGGCGAAGCCCGCTCTTCCTCGACCGTCAGGATTTTGGAGCCGGGTCTCGTCCGGATGAACCGGACGGGGGCTTTCAACCCTTCGACGGCGGTCATCTTCCGGCTATCGAGGTCCCAACAGCGGAGAACTCTGTCCTCCCCTGCGCCATAGATTCGTCCGTTCTGATCGACGGCGAGAGACAGGAGGGGAGCGGAAGGGGATTCAAAAACCGCCACCTTTTTTTCGAGAAAGTTCCAGACCCGAATCGACCCGTCGGCTTGAGCTCCGACAATAATATCGGGAGGAAAAGAGGCCAAGCGCTGGATGGGGGATTTCGGGCCGGCGATGACGGTGAATTCATTGCGCTCGAACGAAAGGCCGAAAAAACCTCGCTCGGGCGCGGCGAGATAAAAGTTCCGGCCGAGAAGGACAAAATCGCGAACTCCCTCGACGCAGGAAGAAAAGAATCTGCAGTCGAGGAACGTCAGGACAAAAACAAGCCCTTCCCTCCCGATTCCGGCGATTTGGTCCTGGGCATAGAACCGGATGCGTTCGGGTTTGAGATCGCCGAGGGGGACGGTCTCGAGAAGGTTGGGGCTGGCCTCGAGATCCTGATTCAGGATCGGTCGGAGCCTTCTCTCGGCGGGAACGAAAGGCCTCGTCTTGAAAGACGGCCAGGCTTCCTCTTCAACAAGGAAATCTTCCCGGCGAAGGCGCAGGTTCTCCTGCTTCAGGGGCAGAGAGTTCTCTTCTGCGGAAAAGCCGCCGATCCGGATGAACTCGCCCCAGGAATCGATGCGCCGTTTATCGAAAAGTTCTTTCGTCTCCTGGCTGTCGAGCCTGGCGGCGCAGGAGTTGTCGAGGTCATAAAGAATGACCAATCCTTCCTGGTAGAACGAGGTGTCTTCAAGCGCCGGATCCTCCAGGAACGCCAGGTGGAGCTTGACGCTTTCCAGAGCGATCTCCCGTTCTTCCAGGTTCAGCCGCCGGGTGGAAAAGTCCGCCCGAAAATTGACTTCGACGTCGAGCTCGCCCTGATTATAGAAAAAATCGATGACTCGCTGGAAATAATCTCTATCCCGGCAGCCGTCGAGGATGATCAGGCGTTTATCTCGATGCTCCTCCAGAAACGCGAGGAAATAGGACTTGGGGTCGTCCTCTTCCTCGGAAAGCGGATAATCGTGGTAATAAGAGGGGTCGATATGCTTCCTGAGCCAGCGCAGACCGAGAAGGCGATTGAAAATTTTCTGCCCTTTTTTCGTGTCCCGCATGAGATAGAGGATTTCGTTCGCTCGGAGTCCAGCGAATCCCCCGGCGATGGCCTGGCAAAAATAGGTTTTTCCCGTGCCGGAATCGCCGTTGACGGCCATGATGACCCTTTTTTTCGTCCTCAGGAGATGATGGAGTGTTTCGGAGAGCTCATAGAGTCCGCGCTCGGCCGGTTTTAAGCCCAGGATGCTGATCGCCCCGACATGGTAAAGATAGAGCGAATGGATGAACTCCGGTAGGCCGATTTTCTTCAGCCCGTTCGCCGCCTCCTCGAAGGTCGGCTTGTCTTTTTCCTTGAGCAATTTGAGCAGAGCGATGACCAGGTCGGCACTCAACCCGCCGCTCGCGTCCTTCTGGGCCCGGCCAATTTCGCCCAGCGTCCAGGCCAGATAGGTTTTGAGGCGAGCCGACGGATGATCGGCGTAGCGAACGAGGCTCGGAATCGCCGGGACTGAAGCCAGACCGATTTTTCCCAGGGCCCAGATCGCTTCCTCTTTCTGTTCGAGCAGGAGGGAGGCGGTTTGTGAATTCCCTTCCGGGCCGACGATTTCGTCGGGCGCGTCGAGAACTTCCGCCAGAAGACCCACCGCTTCGGGTTCTCTGAGCTGGCCCAGGGCATAGATGAGGTTTTCCCTGATTTTGGTCAGGCTCAAGGGAAAGCGCTTCAGGCCACGCAGAAGCGTTTGCGCGGAGCGGGGATCTCGCAGGACGCTGAGAATGACCGAGGAAAGATATGGGATCCCGCTTTCGACCTCGAGCCGGGGATCGAGGAGGAGTCGAAGGCAAGGGAAAAGCATAGCCGAGGAGATGTTGGTTACGATCCCCATCGGCGGCTGGATTTTTTCGCCGATCGCCCCGTAAATTTCTTCTTTGTTCGGACGATCTGCGGCGGCGGAGAGGAGCCTTTCGAGAGAATCCGAAAGCCGGGCTTCCTCAGACAACTCCGCGAGCATTGAATCGATAAAGGGCAGGCGACAGATCCTCCTGGCCGCTTCTTCGAACTCCACCCTCTCCGCCTCATTGAGAACGCGGCGTTCCTGCTCTTCGAGCTTTTCCAGCCGCCGGCGACAATCCTGCCGCAAAGTCCGGCGTTCGATATCCCATTCCGAACCTTCCAGCCCGGCGTTCCGGCGGTCGATTTCTCGCCCCAGGATCCAGAGCAGGGCATCGTGAAGAAGAAGAAACAGCTCGGCCGAATGCGCTTGAGGAGCGGTTTTCCCTCCAAGTTGACGATCGCTTTCCGGCTTTTGAAGATCAGCGGTGATGAGAGCGACGGCGGCCTCCCACGCCCGGCCTTCAAGAAGAGGGGCAAAGACGGCTTCAAGACGCTCGCGCATCTCTTTGGCATCGCTTGTCTTAAGCTGGTAAAAGAGCTCGTGTGAGATCCGATCCCGAAGGGTTTTCGGGAAATCCTCCCATTCCCCGCGCCGGTTCAAGAAAGCGGTTTTCTTGGGATCGAATCGAGCGAGGGCGGATAGGGCCGTTTCCACAGCGGCCCTCAACGGCGGGGCGGCGACGGATTGATATGGATCTCTCATCAGCCCGACGCTGGCGGAATTACCTGGCTAAAAGGAGGCCTTTGATATCTTCTTCGATGTTGCTTGTCTCGACACGGAAAAGGAAGCCTTCGCCGTATGGGTCGCGGCGGAGAAGCGACGGATCGTTGTCAAGCTTTTTATTCAGCTCGACGACCCGGCCCGAGACAGGCGACCAGATGCGGTGGCTGAGTCCGTCGGCCGAGGTGACTTTAGCGCAGATCTCTCCCTGAGCGATGACCTCGTTTTCCTTGGGAAGCTCGAGCGCGGTAATCAGGCCGATGCTCTTCAGGAATTCACGGACAACGCCGACCGCGGCCCGGCGATCGCTTTCGACCTTGAGCCAGGTGTGGCCGATCATGTAATAATAACCCGCCGGGATGCGGTAGGCGGCTTCTTCGCCCGACTCCGTGCCCTCTCCCTGAGCCTTCTTGAACGCCCGGGAGACCAGGCTTCGGAGGTCGGCCGGAGTGAAGGGCTTGGGAAGGTAGTCGAAGGCTCCCATTTTGACCGATTGGACGGCGGTCTTGATGGTCGGATATCCGGTCACCATGATGACGTTGACTTCCGGCCGCGCTTCCTTGAGCGCCTGGAGAAGGTCGAGGCCGCTGATGCCGGGCATCATCAGGTCGGTGATGATGAGGTCATAGGCGTTCTCCTTGTCTTTTTTCAGCGCCTCCTCGCCGCTCAGAGCCATATCGACTTCGTGATCGTCGGCCACGATGGCCTGACGAATGCTCTTGCAGACGGTGATTTCATCGTCCACGACCAGAATTTTTCGCTTTTTCTTTTCACTCATGAGTGCCTCCTGGCTTTTGATGTTCCGTTTGATCCTCCAAAGGGAAGCTCAGCGTGAAAACAGTTCCCACGCCGACTTCGCTCTGGACATCGATCTTTCCCTCGTGCTGTTCGATGATCCCGTAGGTGACGGCCAGGCCGAGCCCTGTCCCCGAGGTTTTCGTGGTGAAAAAAGGATCGAAGAGTTTGGGCAGATTTTCTTTGGGAATGCCCACGCCGCTATCGATAAACCGGACTTCGATGAATCGGTGATCCTCCGAGAGCTGGGAGGAGATGACGAGTTGGCCTCCCTTGGGCATGGCATCGCAGGCGTTGAGCATCAGGTTCCAGAAGACCTGTTGGATCTTGTTTTTATCGAGTCGGATCGGGGGCAGGGCCGGGTCGAGCTCCTTGATAATCTTGATGTTCTGGAACGAGGCCTGGTTTTCGAGCAGTTGGCTCGTCCGTTCGATCAGTTCGTTGATCTGGACAAACGCTTTTTGAGGCGGATTCTGACGCGCGAACTCGAGCAGGCCCTTGACGATCTGAGTGCACCGCGCCGTCTCCTCGGCGATCAGACTCAGGTTTTCGTAGAAAGCCTGCTTTTTATCGATCTTTTCCAGCATCAAATGGGTGTTGAGGAGAATGGAGGTCAGGGGATTGTTGATTTCGTGGGCCACGCCGGCCGCCATTTTGCCGAGCGAAGCGAGCTTCTCGGACTGGATCAAGTGCGTCTGCATCTGGCGGAGCTCTCGGGTTCGCTCCTCGACTCTTTTTTCCAGAGTCTTGGCCCACTGAACGAGGTTTTCGTTGGCCGACTTCAGGTTTTCAGTCATGACATTGAACGACTGGGCCAGCTGGCCGACTTCGTCATGGACGTCGATGTCGACCCGGTGGTTGAGATCTCCTTGAGCGATTTTTTTGGTCGCCAGGACCATGCGCCGCAAAGGATTGGTGATGCTTGAGGTCGTGAAAAAGAGGATGATGAGCAGGACGATCACACACAGGCCGGCGATGCCGGTGAAGGTGAGCATGACTCGATTCCTCAGGTCAATGTAGGGCTTCTCGAGCATCCCGACATAGAGCATGCCGATGATTCTCCCGCCGAGATCCCGGATCGGCTCATAGGCGGTGATATACCAGTGACTGACGACGAAGGCCCGGCCGACCCAAGGCCTCCCCTGCTTGAGGACGGCGTCATAGACTTCTTTCGAGACTCGCGTCCCGACAGCCCGTTTCCCCTCTTCATCGACGACGTTGGTCGAGATCCGAAGATCGTTCTGAAAGATCGTCACGGTCCCGATTTCTTTGTCTTTGTATTTCTCTTCCTTGAAAACGATCTCCTTTACGCGGTCGACGATCTCAAAATTGCGGTTGAGCAGGATCCCTCCGTAGAGGGCTCCCAACACCTGGCCCCGACGGTCGATGATCGACGCCGCGGCCTTGAGCATCATCCCGTCCTCTTCGTGATCTTCGGGCCGCGGGACCGCCATCGGCGTCGGAATGAACTGGAGATAGGCCCGAGCGGCCAAGTCCTCGCCTTCTTTGAGAAGCTCAGCCCGCGGGACGAGCTGGGTGGCGGTCACCGTCGCGCCGTCGAGAGCCCGGGCGATGAGCGGATCACCTGTTTGGTCATCGCCAAAGATGGAGGGATTTCGGGCGCGGAGGACGACTCGACCTTGATCGTCCGTTAGGGTGAGGATATCGAGGTTGAAGTCTCTGCGGACGCGGTCCAGGATGCGGAGCAGGGTTTCTCGATCGCCCGAAAGAAGAGCGGTTTGGAGAGAATCCCGTCCGGCATTGAGGAAGACGATGTCCCGGATATCGTTCAACTTTTCGTTGTACACCATCCAGGCGGAGGCGAGGTCGTGGCGGACCTTGGCCTGAGCCAAACCGAAAATCGTCTGGTGTTCGAGGCGGGTGCCGAAGAAAAGGGAAATCAGCCCGCCAAACAGGATAATGACAAGAGAACTGAGGATGAACTTGATCCGGAGAGGAAGATCAAGGAATTTACCGAGCGGCCGGCGGAAATCGATCCTGATCAAGCTCATCCCTCATTTTAGGTAACGGCGCCGGTTTTTGCAAGCCGGCGCGGATTGGCCAACGAATTCCAAACCCGGCGAGGCAGCCCCACCCCCCGCTTTCATCGAGTCCCAGGCCGCGGCTTTTCATTGGAATTCGAGATTCGACGACGCGAAGAAAAAATTCCTTGACAGAGGACGGAGGGTGTTGTATGTTTACTTAGTCTATTGATTAAGTCGACAATAGTCCCCAGGAGGCGAGATGAGGCTCTCGACGAAGGGAGAATATGCCAGCCGGGCGATGCTGGAGCTCGCCCGCTTTTATGATAAAAAACCGCTTCACATCCGGGACATCGCCAAAGCTCAAGACGTCCCGCAGCGCTTCCTGGAGCAAATTCTCCTCCAGCTCAAACGAGCGGGCTATCTCCGAAGCCGCAAAGGGCCGGACGGCGGCTATTCCCTTTCCCGTCCCCCGGGTGAAATCACCGTCGCCGAGGTCATCCGGGTGATGGACGGCCCTCTGGCGCCCATCGATTGCGTCAGCGTCACCGCCCACGAAGTCTGTCCTCATGAACGATCGTGCGGCCTCAAAGGGCTCTGGAAAGAGGTCCGGGACGTCGTGGCCGAAATCCTGGAAAAGACGACGTTCGCCGACCTGGTCGAGCGGTCGGAGAAGATCTCGAGACAGGAGAGAAAAAGGCGGGAATGATTTTTGTTTTTCTTTTTTTAGTCGATATTATTTATAGATTATATCGATTATAGATCATCGAATAAATGGAGAAAAAACCCGGAGAGAACGGATCGGGAAATGAAGCCGACGAGCAGCCAGCTTCATTTTGATCGGCCGAAGCTCCAAGGAAAGAAGGAGCTGCTCATGGCAAGACGGACGAAATATTTGGTAGCGGCGGCTCTGGTCGCTGCCCTGGTCGGCGCTGCCGAACCCCGCCGGCCAGAGGCGGCGGACCCGGATTTTTCTCAATCCGAGCTGAGCGGAGATATTGCCCTCTCCGGAGCCTGGGCTCTCTACCCCATGGCCCTTCGTTGGAGCGAGGAATTCCGCAAGCTGCATCCCCGTGTTCGGATCGACGTTCAGGCGGGCGGAGCCGGAAAGGGGATGGCCGACGCCCTGGCCGGGATGGTCGACCTGGGGATGGTCTCGCGCGAGATTCATCCGGTTGAGCTCGAGAAAGGAGCAATCGCTTTTGCCGTTTGCAAGGATGCGGTCGTGGCGACGCTCAGCGCCAGAAATCCCTTCCTGGCCGAAATTCAGAGAAGAGGGCTGCGCCGGGAAAATTTGATCGCCGTCTGGATCGACGAAAAAGCTCGAACCTGGGGCGGACTCTTGGGAACTGAGGACCGTTCTCCGATCCGCGTCTACACCCGCTCCGACGCCTGCGGCGCCGCGGAGACCTGGGCGCAATATCTGGGAGGGAAACAGGAGGATCTCAAGGGAGTCGGCGTTTATGGCGACCCCGGCCTGGCCGAGGCGGTCCGCCGCGATTCGTTCGGCCTCGGGTTCAACAATATCAACTTCGTCTATGACGCCAGGACGGAAAAGCCCCTTCCGGGGCTCGCCGTTCTTCCGCTCGACCTCAACGGCAACGGCCTTCTCGACCCGGAGGAGGATTTTTATCGGACCCGGAGGACGATCGTCGCTGCGATCGCCCGTGGAGCCTATCCGTCTCCTCCGGCTCGCGACCTTTATCTTGTGACCAAAGGCCGGCCCCGAAAGCCCGCTGCGGTCGAGTTCTTGCGCTGGATTCTCGGCGAAGGCCAGGCCTATGTCGGCGAAACCGGCTATATTTCTTTGCCCTTGGACCGCCTGGCCGCCGAGGCGAAAAAACTCGAGGCCCGATGACGTGAGGATGAGGAGGCTTTTCAAGGACCGGCTGGCCGGCCGGACGATGCTTGTTCTCGCCGGAGTCCCGGCTCTCCTTGTGCTCTTGATGCTCGCCGGGCTCATCGCGAAGGCTCGGCCGATTCTTTCCCAAAAGCCGTTCTTTTCTCTCCTTTTTTCAGCCGACTGGGGGCCGTCCAGAGGCGCCTTCGGTCTCCTGCCGTTCGTTGCCGGAACTCTTTATGTCACCGCCGTGGCTCTTGTTCTGGCTGTTCCCATCTCCCTTCTTTCGGCCGTTTTTCTTTCCGAATATGCCCCCCGCCGTGTTCGCGAATTCGCCCGGCCGGCGGTTGACCTTCTGGCCGGCCTGCCCTCGGTCATTTACGGCGTTTGGGGCGTTCTCCTCGTTGTTCCGTTCGTTTCTCGTATTGCGGCTCCGGCTTTCGGCGCGCACACGACCGGCTTCAGCGTCCTGGCCGCATCGATCGTCCTGGCGATCATGATTTTCCCGACGATTATCTCCGTGTCTCTCGAGGTCTTTTCTTCCATCCCTTACGAGCTTCGAGAGGCCTCCCTTTCCCTCGGGGCGACAAAGTGGGAAACGGTTCGCTATGTGGTGATGAAAAAGGGCGCTCAGGGCATCGTCGCCGCCGTTGTCCTCGGGCTTTCGCGTGCCTTCGGCGAGACCATGGCTGTCCTTATGGTCGTGGGGAACATCCCTCGTCTGCCCGGTTCCCTCTTCGACGGCGGCTCGACCCTTCCCACTCTGATCGCCAATAACTACGGCGAGATGATGTCCATCCCTCTCTATGATTCGGCGCTCATGCTGGCCGCTCTGGTTCTCCTGCTCGTCGTCTTTATCTTTAACATTCTGGCCCGGTTGATTCTTGTCCGGATCAGGAGGATGAGCGCATGACTCCGGCTTCTGGAATTTCGCGACTCCGCCGCCGAAAGCTCGAGGAGAAATTTTTTCAGGTCTTGATGGTGGCGTCGATCCTCGTCGTCATCGGCTGTCTGGCGCTCATCCTGGGGACAGTAATCTGGAAAGGCCTGCCCGCTCTCAGCTTTTCCATGATCACCCGGACGCCGCAGGGAGGGTATTATCTGGGCCGGGAAGGCGGAATCCTGAATGCCATCCTCGGGTCTTTTTATCTGGCTTCCGGGGCGACGATCCTGGCGATTCTCTTCAGCCTGCCCGTTGTCCTTTACATCAATATTTATGCCCGGAAAAAGTCGGCCCTGGCCGAGCTGGCGAGATTCTCCTTTGATGTTCTGTGGGGAGTTCCGTCTATTGTTTACGGGGCCTTCGGGTTCATCCTGATGGTGCTCCTGGGGTTGAAGGCCTCTCTTCTCGCCGGAATCGTCACCGTCGCGCTCCTTGAATTCCCGATCATGAGCCGGGCCATCGATGAAGTCGTTCGCCTTGTCCCGAACGAGCTCGTCGAAGCCTCCTACTCACTCGGGGCGACGCGTCTTGAGACGGCGGCGAAGGTCGTTCTCCGGCAGTGCTTGCCCGGGGTTCTGACGGCGGTCCTGATTGCCTTCGGGCGGGGAATCGGCGACGCCGCCTCGGTCCTTTTTACCGCCGGGTTCACAGACCGGATTCCCACCTCGCTTCTTCAGCCGGCGGCCACCCTGCCGCTGGCCATTTTCTTTCAGCTTGGAACGCCCTTTCCCGAAGTCCAGGAGAGAGCTTATGCTTCGGCGGCGGTTTTGACCGTCCTGATCCTTGTCATCAGCCTTGTCGCCCGCGGACTCGGCCGAAAATACACCCGGCATATCATCAAGTGAGAGGTGCGGCCATGGAGATCAAGCCCCACATCATGATCCGCAACCTGAGCGTTTTTTTCAACGAACTTCAGGTTTTGAAGGACATCACGATCGATATCCCGGACAGGAAGATTACCGTCATCATCGGACCCTCCGGCTGCGGCAAGACGACGCTGCTCAAATCGCTCAACCGTCTGCTCGACCCGATCGACGGGGTCCGCATCAGCGGTTCGATCCTGGTGGACGGAGAGGACATCTGCCACCCGGCGACCGAAGTCACCCATATCCGCAAGAAGATGGGGCTTCTTTCGCAGAGGCCGCAAGCCCTTCCGATGTCGATCTACGACAACGTCGCTTACGGTCCTCGTCTCCACGGAGAGAAGGACAAGGCAAAACTCGACCGGCTGGTCGAGCATTTTCTGCGGGTGGCGGGCCTCTGGGAGGAAGTCAGGGACAGGCTTTCGGAGCCGGCCAGCCGGCTCTCTCTGGGACAACAGCAGCGTCTGTGCTTGGCTCGCGGGCTGGCCGTCGGGCCGGAAATTATCCTTGGAGACGAGCCGACTTCGGCTCTCGATCCCGCATCGAGCCAGAACGTGGAAAGGCGTCTCCTCGAGCTTCGGGCGGATTATACGATCGTCGTCGTGACCCATATTCTCAGGCAGGCCAAGAGAATCGCCGATTATATCGCTTTTCTTTATCTTGGCGAGCTCGTCGAGCACGGGCCCGCCGCCGAGGTGTTTGCCGCCCCTCGCGACCCCCGGACTCGCGCCTACC
>CAZNVB010000171.1:0-7203 GCA_964576265.1 uncultured Eubacteriales bacterium
GATTTTCTCTTTCTTCTTTCGCTCCATAAAGTCAGATATCTCATCGTCGGGGGTGAAGCCGTCATATACTATGGCTTCGCCAGGCTAACAGGAGATGTCGATTTCTTTTTCGAGCCGACTCCCCGCAACGCCCAGCGGCTTTATCGAGCACTTCATGAGTTCTGGCAGGGTGATGTACCCGGAGTTCAATCGCCTGATAAGCTCATGGCCCCTGGAGTCATCATCCAGTTTGGAGTTCCTCCGAACCGTATCGATTTAGTCAGTTCAATCACCGGAGTGACTTTCGGAGAAGCCTGGAAATATAGAACTCGAGAAAAGGTCAAGATAAAGAGACGTCTCTGCTCCATTTTCTTCATTGGCTTAGACCAACTCATTAAGAATAAAGAGGCTGTCGGTCGGCACAAGGATTTTGAGGATCTAAAATATTTGCGGGCTGCGGCCCAAAAAAGAAAAAGGGCAAAATAATCTATGGCGCTAAAATGCCCTAACCTGAAAAATTCATAAAAAAGCTGTTTCCCCTCCTAACGTATTGATTTATAATACGTTTTGAGACAATGAAGGAGGAAACAGCTTTGAACGAAGTTCATCATACCACCGAACGCTTTCTTTTTGAAGACCTCCAGGGAAAAAAGATTGAAGCGGACTTTGACGGCGGCGAAGTCTCCTCCGACGCCGGAGTGCTTTTCCTCCGGGAGGTCGAGCGCCGGATGAGGCTTCTCGACCGCGTCGCTAAGGTCCTTCATGATCGCCGTCATCCCGGATACACCCGGCATTCGCTTTTGGATATGCTCAAGCAACGGGCATTCCAGATCGCTTGCGGCTACGAGGACGCTAATGACGCCGAGACACTGCGCCAGGACCCGGCGTTGAAGATGGCCTGCGAGAGAGTTCCTGAGGACGGGCCGTTGGCCAGCCAGCCGACGCTCTCTCGGCTGGAGAACGGCGTCTCGCGGACGGATCTTTATCGCATTGCGGAGGTCATGGCCGATGCCTTTATCGAGTCGTACCGAACGCCGCCGGAGGCGATCCTTCTGGACATCGACGACACCGAAGACATCACTCACGGTCATCAGCAGATGGCTCTCTTCAACGCCTTTTTCGACGAGTATTGTTATCTGCCGATCCATATCTACGAAGGAAAAAGCGGGAACCTGGTGACGACGGTTCTGCGGCCGGGGAAACGGCCCTCCGGCAAGGAGGTCGTGGCCATCCTCAAGCGGGTTGTTCGGAAGATCCGGTGCGCCTGGCCGGAGGTGAGGATCCTTTTGCGGGCCGATTCGCACTACACCGCGCCCGAGGTCATCGAGTTTTGCGAGACGGAGGACCTGCGGTATGCCCTGGGACTGACGCCGAATGCCGTGCTGCGCCGGGAGGCGGCTTCGCTGGTCGAAGAAGCCGAGCGGCGTTACCGACAGGAGCGGCAGCCTGTCCGGCTCTTCGGCGAGTTTCTCTACAAGGCGGGGAGCTGGGAGGAATCGAGCCGGGTGGTCGTCAAGGCTGAACACAATGCCCTGGGTCCGAACCTCCGGTTCGTGGTGACGAACCTGGAGTGTCGGTCTCGCCGCGTCGTCTACGAGATGATTTACAGTGATCGCGGACGGATGGAACTGATGATCAAGGACTACAAGACCCATCTTCTCTCCGACCGGACCTCTTGTCATCGGTTCGAAGCCAATCAGTTCCGGCTCTTCCTTCATTCTCTGGCTTATGTGTTGCTGCATGCCTTGCGCCGATGCCACCTCCAAGGAACCGCATGGGCCCGGGCCCAGTTCGACACGATCCGGCTCGAGCTCCTCAAGATCGGAGCCCGGGTCAGGCAATTGCGGACACGGATCAAGGTGCATCTGCCGACCTCCTACCCTTGGCAAGCGGAATGGGCAAAGGTCTGGGCGTCTTGCCGCGGCTCTCCGTGAAGACGGTTTCGGCTTGACTTCAAGTTCATGATCTTGCCGGCGAAGTCCGGTCCGATGCGGGAAAAAGGGCGTCCGACCATGATCTACAAGGGGAAACAGTCGGAGGAGTGGATGGTTCCGTCGCTCTCCCCAACCGTTTGTCATTCCTTATGGCCAGGACTTGCCTTTTTCAGCAATTTATGAATAGATCAGGTTAGACAAGTGACCGTCTTCGGCGACATCACCGCGCCGCTGGAGATTCCCACGTCCGCTGGCTCGAGTGTCGAGCGACGGCCGGACCGCGGTCCCCGGCTAGTCAGTGCAATATAACAGAATGAAAGGTGATTCGTCATGAAGCGTGATTTTATCCTAAAGTTGATGATTCTGTCGGCAACCCTGACCCTCGGGTCGCTGTCAGTCGTTTCCTGCAAGGCGAAAGAATCTTCAGGCTCCGCGGCTTCCCCGGCTACCGCGGGATATATCCTGGCCATCGGCGGCGGGGACAGGCCCGAAGGAGTGATGCGGAAGTTCGTCGAGCTGGCCGGCCGCGGGGGCAAGTCCCGGGTCGTCGTCTTCACCATGGCGAGCGGCGTGCCCGAGGAAACCGGGCCCGAGCTTGTCGCCGAGCTCGAGGTGGCCGGCGCCAAGGACGTCGTCCGCTACCACTTAACCCGGGAAGAGGCTCTCCGACCCGAGACCGCCTCCATCCTCGACGACACCGGCGGCGTCTTTTTCTCGGGCGGCGACCAGTCGCGGCTAACAGCCGCGCTTCTCGACACGCCCGTTCATAAGCGGCTCCTCGAACTTTATCGGGACGGGGCCGTGATCGGGGGCACGAGCGCCGGGGCCGCGGTCATGAGCGAGGTCATGATCACGGGTGATGAGAAGCGCAAGGTCGAGGCCGGCGACGAATGGACCTTGATCGAGGCCGACAACATCGTCACCGCCCGCGGACTCGGCTTCGTCAGGAACGCCATCATCGACCAGCATTTCCTGAAACGGCGGCGCTTCAACCGCCTCCTGAGCCTGGTGCTGGAGAACCCGCGGCTCGTCGGCTTGGGCATAGACGAGCCGGCCGCCGTGCTGATCCGGCCGGACGGCAAGGTCGAGATCCTAGGCGAACGCCAGGTGCTGGCGCTCGACGCCCGCCAGGCCGCTATTTCCAGGACGGCGTCCGGCAAGCTCGGGGCGAGCGGGGTCACGATGCATGTGCTTCTAGGCGGGGACGTCTACGACCCCGCCTCGGGCAGGGTGGAGCGGGGCTCACGATGAAGAAGCTCAAGCTGCCGCATACCCTGGTGCTCATCTACATCATGGTCGTGCTCACCGTCGTCGCCACCTGGGTCATCCCCGGCGGCGAGTACGAGCGGGTCGAGAAAGATGGACGCCTGATGCCCGTGGCCGGCACCTACCACCGCGTCGAAAACAGGCCCCAGGGCCTCGGAGCGCTGTTCGTTTCCCCGGCCCGGGGTTTCGTGGACGCCGCGGCCATCATCGCCATCGTGCTCATCGTCGGCGGGGCCTTCTCCGTCATCCAGAAGACCGGCGCCATCAGCGCCGTCATCCACAATTTGGCCGTGCGCTTCGGAGAGAGCCGGACCCTTCGCCTGCTGCTCATCCCGGTAACCATGATCGTCTTCTCCCTGGGCGGCGCTGTCTGGGGCATGTGCGAGGAAACCATGCCCTTTATCCTCGTCTTCGTGCCCCTGGCGCTTTCCCTCGGCTACGACACCATCGTCGGTGTCGCCATCCCCTTTCTGGGCGCTGCGGCCGGTTTCGCCGGCGCTTTCTTCAACCCGTTCACGGTCGGCGTGGCCCAGGGAATCGCCGGCCTGCCGCTCTATTCCGGCTTCGGCTACCGGCTGGCAGTCTGGGCGGTTGGAACAGCCATCGTGGTCGCCTTCGTCATGCGCTACGCGGCCCGGATCCGCCGCCGCCCGGAACTAAGCCCGACTTTCGAGGAGGACCGGGAAAAGCGCCGTCGGCTCGAAATATACGGGCGTCCCGAGGCCCCCGTGAAGACCACCGGCGCTCAGAAGCGGGTGCTCTGGGTGTTCGTGGCCGGCTTCGGCTTCATGATCTTCGGCATCCTGAAATACCGCTGGTACATCCTCGAGATCGCCGGCGTGTTCCTGGCGATGGGCGTTCTGTCCGGCCTGTTGGGACGCCTCAAGACGGACGAGCTGGGCCAGGCCTTCGTCGAAGGCGCGAGAGACATGGTCAATGCCGCCCTCATCATCGGCACGGCCCGCGCCATCCTGATCGTGGCCACCGACGGTCGAATCCTGGACACGATGCTGGCCGGCATGGCCGGTTCCATATCCCGCTTCCATCCCTTACTCTCGGCCGAGTTGATGTTCGTCTCCCAGTGCGTCATCAATTTCTTCATCCATTCGGGCACAGCCCAGGCGGCCTTGACCATTCCGGTCATGGCCCCGCTCGGCGACCTGGTCGGCATCACCCGTCAGACAGCCGTCTACGCCTTCCAGCTCGCCGAGTACATCAACCCGGTCCTGCCCACCTCGGGCGTGACCATGGGCGTCCTGGGGCTGGCCGGGCTGCGCTGGGAGAAATGGGCGAAGTGGCTCTTGCCGCTTCTTCTAATGTGGATCGCCTTCGCCGCGCTGAGTCTCATCCCACCTGTGCTGACGAAGTGGGGCCCGTTCTGAGGCAAACGGTTCTCGCAGTCGGCTGGAACCTAGGGAAACGGCGCCTGCGCCTGAAAGCGGTCCTTCCTCGCCGCTCATTCAGCCATCGCCACCTTGGCCCGGATGAAGATAGATCCGGCGATGAACTTGACCCGGATATTCTTTTAGCTGGAATTTTCTGTCTCAATTTCGGCAGAAAATTGTCGAATCGGAGTTGTCAAGTCGACCTAGGGAACATTTCAGGGACGAAGAATTCCTACCGGACAACAAGCCTGGTGAAGGGAAAGACATAGGCCTGCAGAAAGACCATCACTCCGACCAAGACGGCAAGAGCCAGGCTGTGGAAAAAGACGTAGCGCAGGATGTCGCCCTCGTGGCCGTACCATTGGGTGGCGGTGCTGGCGACGACGATGCTCTGGGCGTCGATCATCTTGCCCATGACGCCTCCGCAGCTGTTGGCCGAGGCCATGAGCGTGGGGCTGAGGCCGATCTGCTCGGCCGAGATCCGCTGCAAGCTGCCGAAGAGAACGTTGGAGGAGGTATCCGACCCCGTCAGAGCGACTCCCAGCCAGCCCAACAGAGTGCCGAAGAAAGGATAGAGTTTTCCCGTCTTGGCGAAGGTCAACCCCATGGCGGCGTCAAGTCCGGAGTAGCGGGTGATAAACCCGAGGGATAACATGGCGGCTACGGTGAGGAGCGAGAACCGCACCCTGACTAAAGTCGCCCACCAGGCCCGGCCGATCTCGCGAAGGTTATAGCCCATGAGAAAGGCCGAGATCAATGCGGCGACGAGAATCCCCGTGCCGGTAAATGAAATCCAGTTAAAGCTGAAGACGGCCGCCTCGGCTGTCGGCGCCGGCACGACGGGAGGCATCCGATAAATCAGCTTATCGGCGAGAGGGACCGCGATCCTGAACGAGGACAGGCCGTCGAAGAATCGCTTGACCTGCGGGATGCCCCAGATGAAGACAAGAACGGTGAGGATGGCCCACGGCGTCCAGGCCCTGACGACCGCCCCGCGGCTGTGCTGCAGCAATGCGCGGACGTTTTGATTTTCCTCTCGGCCGTCCTTCCCCCAGATTTTTTTCGGATGCCAGACAAAAAGAAAGGCAACCAGACCTGCGATTGAAACGATCGAAGCCAGGATATCGACGAGCCACGGGCCGTGAAAATTGGAGATTATAAACTGAGGTACAGCGAAAAAAGCTCCGGCGACAAGGAGCGCCGGCCAGACCTCGAGCATGCCGCCGAACCCTGCGTATGCCCAGACCAGCCAGAACGGGACGATGACGGAAAAAAAAGGCAGGATGCGCCCGGCCTGGGCGCTGAGATCGTGGAGAGAAAGGCCGGTGACTGCCTGGAGGGCGATGATCGGCGTGCCCAACGCCCCGAAAGCCACCGGTGCCGTGTTGGCGATCAACGAGAGTCCGGAGGCGGCGAGCGGCGTGAACCCGAGCCCGATCAGGATGGCGGCGGTGACGGCGACGGGCGTGCCGAACCCGGCCGACCCCTCGAAGAAGGCGCCGAAGCAGAAAGCGATGAGCAGGAGCTGGAGACGGCGGTCCCGGGTGACCCTGGTCAGACTGTCCTGAAGCACTCGAAAGAGACCTTTCCGCGTGGTCAGAGTGTAAAGGAAAATGACGTTGAGGATGATCCAGCCGATAGGAAAGAGACCGTAAGCCGCGCCGTACACAGCCACCGCACCCGCTTTTTCGGCGGGCATCCCGAAGACGGCGACGGCGATGAGGAACGAGGCGGCGAGCCCGAGTAACGCGGCCCGGTGGGCTTTCAGCCGGAGAAAAGCCAGCGTCCCGAGGAGAACGATGATCGGCACGGCAGCGAGAAGAGTGGAAAGAAAAGGATTTCCCAGGGGATCGTAAACCTGCTCCCAGCTTACGTTCATTCCTCAGGATTATGCTGGATGCCTGAAAAATGTCAAGAAATGGGCGACAGCCGATAGCCGCAGAAGTCCTTCAATCACGCGTCATTGCGAGTCCCCGAAGGGAACGCGGCAATCTGATCCAGAGGGTCATCAAGAGCCTTCGGAAAGAAGCCGTGGTGATTTTATCGAAATCCTCGAAATGGCCACGCTTTGCTGGCGATGACGTTCAATGTCAGATCACTGCGCTTCCCTCGCGATGATATTCTTCTATCGGGCAATTTCGGGTTGATTCTTTTCCCTTGAATTGATATCCTTGTCCCGCTTTTTTCAAGCGAACGCCGTGGCCGTGAAATACCCCAAGTGTAGCGCCGATCATCCTAACACGGTGAAGTTATGCGGGTAGTGCGGAAACGCCAAGATCATGAATTACGGCGTCGCCCGCCTGATCCTCAAATTCCTGGAAAAGGACAAGACGAAAAAAGATCATAAGGCTTCCGGAGGTCGGAGCAGAGCATGAGGGCGGGTTTTGGGAAATCTGATATCACCCCAGCTCCAGGCGGCATTCTTAACGGCTTCATCGCGCGCCTGTCGCCCAGCCGGGGCGTCGACACGCCGCTTTCGGCAAGGGCACTCTATCTGGAAGAGGGCTCGAAGAGAGCCGTGATCGTCGCGCTCGATTTGCTCGGCCTGGAACCGACGACCGCTGATGCCCTGACGGCGAAAATCAGTCGCCGGACCGGCATACCGGAATCGAACGTGATTTTCGCCTGCACACATACCC
>CAZNVB010000172.1:0-4783 GCA_964576265.1 uncultured Eubacteriales bacterium
ACCTCTCCGACCCCTCCGCTTTTATCCGGGTCGGATCCGAGGAAACGGTCCGCTGATCAGCAGCGATTCCGTAAGCGGCGCCGAAGTCTCTTAAATTTCTCCCATTTGAGGCTCGCATGTCCAGACCGGCCAGGTTGACGAGGGCGTCCGGTTGATATATAAGCAGCTCTCGATATCACGCGCAAGGAGTAATTCCATGAAACGATCGCTCCTTCTTCTCGTTTTGTTCATCGTTTTCTTTTCCGTCACCACGGAAGCCCAGCATACTCCGTGGCTCTACTGGACATTTTTGCCCCGGGAGCAGATGGACGAGATCGTCGGCGAAGCCTCCGGCGAAACAGCCTGGCGGACGATCGCCACGATCAACGCCTATAACCGCGATCGACATCCCGATGAGTATAAAGGCATGTTTTTCGAGACCCAATATGTTTATGACCAGCTGAAGCGGTACGGTCTGACGAACGTGGAGATTTTCACCTACCCAGGCGGCGAAGCCTGGGATGGGGTGAAAGGAGAGCTCTGGGAAGTCCAGCCGCTCCGCCAGAAACTGGCCTCGTATCAGGACATGGTGCCGATGGTTGCCGCAGGCAGCTCGCCGACAGAGACGAAGGCCGAGCTGGTCTGGGTTGGACGCGGAACGCCGGAGGAGATCCGATCGGCCAAAGTCGAAGGGAAGATCGTCGTCACCGAAGGAAATATCAGCGCCGTCCACGGCGAGGCCTGTCTTCGGCAGGGCGCCCTCGGAGTCATCGCCGTCAGCCAGGGCCGTCCGGACTCCGGGCCGCTCGAGCTTCCCTGGGCGAACCTTGCCGGCCGCGGTCGGCCGCCCATGGTCCGAAGCGACGCCGCCCAAGCAGCCGAGGTTAAGCCGCCGGCCGAACCTCCCAAGCCCAGGTTCGGGTTCAGTCTTCCTTTGCGTGAGGGCGAATTTCTGAAGAGGAGGCTCATGACCGGCGAGAAAATCACGGTCTCCGTCAAGATCGAGTCGCAGACATTTCCCGCTGACCTTGAAAACATCGTCTGCCTCATCCCGGGGACCGACCCGAACGCCGGCGAAATCATCTTTTCCGCCCATCTTTTCGAAGGACTCGTCAAGCAGGGAGCGAACGACAACATTTCGGGTAGCGCGGCCATCCTCGAAGTGGCCCGGGTCCTGCAGACGCTGATCGGCGAGAAACGCCTCCCTGCGCCCAAGAGGGGAATCCGCTTCGTCTGGGGACCGGAGTTTTCCGGCATCGGACGCTGGGTCCAGGAAAACCAGAGCCTCATGGAGAAAACGCTCTGCAACATCAACATGGATATGGTCGGCGAATGGCTGACCAAATGCCAGGCTTTCACGTGCCTGATGCGGACGACTTACGGCAACCCCCATTATATAAACGATGTCGTGGAAAACTATTACCGCTATGTCGGTGAGGGAAACCGCGAACGGGTACAGAACCGGAGCACGGCCTATGTCGTGCCCCGCCGGATCGTGGCTCCGTTCGGAGCCGACGAGCCGTTTTACTATTCGATCGAAACTCATTACGGCGCTTCCGACCACGAAGTCTTCAACGATTGGGGCGTCGGCGTGCCCGGAGTGATGATGATCGCCTGGCCGGATCCCTGGTATCATCTTTCAGGCGACCTGGCCGACAAATCGGACCCGACGCAGTTGAAACGCGTCGTCGTCATCGGAGCGGCGGCAGCCTATACGGTCGCCTCCGCCGATGACGAGACGGCTATCCGGATCGCTTCCGAGACGGCCTCGAACGCGACGCGGCGACTGGGCCATCAATTCGCCGTGGCACTGGAAGATCTCAACTCGGCCAAGGCCGAATCTCTGGCCGACGCCTATAAATCCGCCCGGGCCCGCGTCGAGACGGCGCTCATCAACGAAAAAGAAACGCTCGACACCGTCCTTGAGCTCGCCTCCGACAAGAATCGCGTCGGGAGTCATATCGCGAAGATGAAAAACGCCGTCCAAGCGGTCGCCGCTGCCCATCTCGCGGCGCTCCAGGCCCACATGGAGGCGGTCGCCGCGCGTCTCGGTTTGAAGCCGGTCGCCGTCGTCCTCTCCGACCTGGAGAAAAAAGCCGCCCGGATGATTCCCCGGCCGACGGCCAGAGTCCGCGCGGAGGGCTACCGCGGCTACGTGAAATGGATCGATCAGGTTCCCAAGGAAGAGAAAGCCAAGTATCCCTATTCTCAATTCGGGTCCGGGGATTTTGTCGGCAACACGGCGGAGCTTCACTGCTTGATCAACGGCAGCCGCAGCGTCCTCGAGATTAAAAGGATGCTCGACGCCCAATCCCCGCGTCAGGCAAGCCTTCAGCAGGTCATGAATTACATCCAGGTCCTCAGGCTTGCCGGGCTGGTGGAGATTAAAGAAACGAAATAAGTGGAAACGAAGGGAAAACTCGGCCGCATCGGGTTATTCATTCCCTGCTACATCGACCAAGTCTATCCCCGCGTCGGGATGGCCGTTGTCCGCTTGCTCGAAAAGCTCGGCGTTCCGTTCGAGTACCCGAAGGGCCAGACGTGCTGCGGCCAGCCTCAGTTCAACTCGGGCTGTTTCCGGGATGCCCGGAAGCTGGCGGAAAAATTCTTCCGGATTTTCCGGTCTTGCGATCAGGTCGTTTGTCCCTCCGGAAGCTGCACCGGCATGATCCGGGAGTTTTATGGTCTCCTTCTCGGAGAGAGGAATGATGCGTCGGAAATTCGCCGGCTTGCCTCCTGCACCTACGAGCTTTGCGAGTTCCTCATCGACGTCCTGAAAATCGACCGGCTCGAGGGCGAGTTTCCTCATCGGGTCGGTCTTCATCAAAGCTGTCACGGCCTGCGCGGCCTCGGCCTCGGTGTTCCCTCGGAGCTCGTCCTCGAGGAAAGAACCGGCAAAGTCCGACGCTTGCTCGAGTCTCTGCGGGGTATCGAAATCGTCACGCTGAGCCGGTCGGATGAGTGCTGCGGGTTCGGGGGAACATTCTCGGTTTTCGAGCCGGCGGTCTCGAGTTTCATAGGCCGCGACCGGCTCAAGGACCACGAAGACGCGGGGGCCGAGATCATCGCCAGCTATGACGTAAGCTGCCTGATGCATCTCGACGGCCTGATCCGGAGAAACAAAAAGCCGCTCCGGGTGATGCACATCGCTGAAATCCTCGACGGAGCGATGGGATGAAAGGACACGCGGAGCGGGCCGCCGAATTTCTGAAGGATGCCGCCAGGGCACGCTGGCACGATCAGGCCCTCTGGTATGTGCGGGAGAAAAGGGACCGGCTGGCGCGGAGCGTGCCCGAGTGGGAGGCGCTTCGCGAGACGGCCCACGCCATCAAGCGTCATACCCTGGCTCGTCTCGAGCGCTATCTCGAAGAATTCGAGAGGAACGCTCAAGCCCGGGGAGCCGTCGTCCACTATGCCGAGGATGCCGCCGAGCATAATGCGCTCGTCCTCGATATTCTGAAACGCAGGGGTGCCAAGTCCGTCGTCAAGAGCAAATCCATGTTGACCGAAGAGTGCGGGCTCAATGATTATCTCGCCCCCCGGGGCATCGAGGTCGTCGAATCCGACCTCGGGGAGCGTATCATCCAGCTCGCCGGTGACCGGCCGAGCCATATCGTCCTACCGGCGATTCATCTTAAGAGAGAAGAGGTCGGGGAAATTTTTCACCGTCGTCTCGGAACGACGGCCGGCGAGTCCGACCCGACGATCCTGACCCGAGCAGCCAGGGCTCACCTGCGCGAGAAATTTCTGGCGGCCGAGGCGGGGATTTCAGGCGTCAACTTTGCCGTTGCCGAGACGGGAGCGATCGTCGTCTGCACCAACGAAGGAAACGCCGATCTCGGGAATTCGCTTCCCGATCTCTATATCGCTTCCCTGGGGATCGAGAAGGTCATTCCCCGGATGCGAGACCTGGCCGTTTTCCTGAGCCTCTTGGCACGCTCGGCGACGGGGCAGCCGATTTCCGCCTACACTTCCCACCTCCTCGGTCCGAGACCTGGCCAGGAGATGCACCTCATCATCGTCGATAACGGGAGGAGCAGAATTTTGAGGAGCGAACGGTTTGTTCAGGCCCTCTACTGCATCCGCTGCGGCGCCTGTCTCAACACCTGTCCCGTCTACCGGCGGAGCGGCGGGCACAGCTATAAGGGTGTGATCCCGGGGCCGATCGGGATCATCCTCGCGCCCCACCGCGGCCTCAAGGCTTATAAGGACATGCCTTACGCGAGCAGCCTCTGCGGCTCGTGCACAGCCGTCTGTCCGGTCAAGGTGGACATCCACCGGCAAATCCTTTTCTGGCGGAACGAAGTCGTCGAAGCCGGCGAGCTCGGCCGTTTCAAACGGGCAGTCCTGAAGCTCGCGACACTGGTCATGCGTTCGGAGGGACTTTTCGCGGCGGCAGGGGCTGCAGCCCGGAAGATCCTCAGGGCTTTGCCGCCGGTTTTTTACAACAGCCGCCTGACGATCTGGGGAAAGGAACACGACCTGCCTGAGATGCCGGCGAGAAGTTTCCGGGCTCAATACCGGCAGTATATGAAGGAAAAGAAAAGCCCGGCGGAGAAGGGAGAGCGTTCATGAGCCTGGCCAAAAAAAGGATCTTCGAGCGCCTTGCCCGCTGCGCCGTTCCCGGCGACGCGTCTTATCCGTCTTATGCTCACCCTCATGCGGGGATTTCCGACCCGAGGCAGCGCTTCAAGGCGGTTCTTGAAGAGGTCGGCGGGGAGTGCTGCTTCGCCGCCGATCCGGCCGAGGCCAGAATCCTTATCGAAGACCTCGACGTCGTCCGGACTTCGAGACTCATCTGTTC
>CAZNVB010000173.1:0-3950 GCA_964576265.1 uncultured Eubacteriales bacterium
CTTGAAATCGGAGGTCGCGAGGTGGCCCGGCACGACGGCCTCTTCTGGCTTCGAGAGGTGAACGGAGTGATCCGTCTCGAGTCGGGAAAACATCCCATCCGGGTGACCTATTTTCAAAAAACCGGCGGCCGCCGGCTCGAGATTCTCTGCTCCGGTCCGGAGATGGAAGTGCGGCCTCTCCCAGCCCACTGGCTCTATTTGAAATAACGCCGCCCTCGTTTTTGAGTGATCGAGCGAATGACCCGTTCCATTTGTTCTTCCTGTTCTTCCATCGATTTGACGAGGGCAAACTGAGCTCTCGCTCGATCCAGGTTATGTCCCGGCCGGTGAATTCGGAAATAGACATCCCCTTCGAGATAGTCCGTGAGAAAACGGAGCCCGATCGTCAGCGTGATCAGCCGGCCGGAAAAAGCGAGCCACCGGAGCTCCGCCTCGGTCAGGAAGCCCGCCGCGTCCTCAAGGTAGCCCTCGGCCAGAGCGCGGAACATCTCGATTTCCAGACGAACTTTGGAAAGGTCGATCTCATCTTCGGCGGCCAAGCTCGTCGTTGTCCTGACCATATCGCCGAAATCATAAAGAGCCGAGCCCGGCATGGTCGTGTCGAGGTCGATGACGCAGATCGCTTTCCCCGTTTTATTGTCGAAAAGGACGTTATTGATCTTAGTATCATTATGCGTGATCCGAAGCGGCAGGAGGCGGTTCTCCAGGGCATCCGTCACGACGGAGGCCAGGGACTTTCGTTCGAGGGCGAATCGGACCGCGTCTTGAGCTTGCAGGGCCCGCTGATGAACATCTTTTTTCAAAGCCTCTTCGAACCGGAGATAGCGCCGCGGCGTATGATGGAAAAAGGGAATCGTTTCGTACAGGGATTCCGCCGGCAGGTCAACGAGAAGCTTCTGGAACAAGCCGAAGGCCCGACCGGCTTCAAACGCTTGCTCGGGCTTTTCCGCCGTGTTGATGATGTGGCAATCACCGACAAAGCGGTAGGCCCGCCAATAGTTTCCCTCCGGACTTCGGTAAAAGCAGCCTCCCTGCCGGGATCGGACCAAATTGAGAGCCTCACGATCCGGATCCCGTCCGGGAATTTTTTCCAGCTTGGACCGAAGATGCCGGGTAATTTTTTCAAAGTTCGACATTAGGCCCTCGGGATGGCGGAAGACAAAATGGTTGATCCTCTGGAAAATAAACTTCTCCCGGACTCCGCTGCGCTCCGACTCCAAAAGGTAGGTCTCGTTGATGTGCCCGACTTTGACAAACTCGTGACGGACATATTCGCCGTCGATTTCGAAATTGTCGAAAATGGATTTTAAATCATGCTCGTTCAAAGCTTCCCGCCTCAGTCTCGTATTTTTTCCGGATAGAGGCCCTTTCGGATCATCTCCTGGATGCGGCTCCGAGCCGACGCCAGATCTTGAGGATACGTGACTCCGAACCAGCGCTCGGCGGTCGGGAGGTATCGGACTCTGGCTTTTCCCGTTCTGATCAACTCGTTGACGGCAAAGGGGATGAAATACTCCGAGTCGATCTCTCGTCCTGAAGACTCGAGGAAGGCGGCAAAACCCCGGTCGAGATGATCGAAAAAAGATGGCTGGAAACCCCAGAGATTCATCGAGACGATCGTCTTTCCCGGGAGGTCGATCCAGCGACCGTTCTCATCTCTTGCCCGACCGCCATGGTCATGCTTTTCAATCCACAGTCGCTCGACAATCTCGGCCAGGTATCCCTGTTTATCCAGACGGCAGATGCCGCGCGAAACATGTCCGAAGTCGGAAAGCGTATTGGCCAGCCGGTAGCCGACGAAGCAGTGCTCATCCGGTCGCCCCGTCGGATCCTTCCGGCCGAGCCAGGAACCGATTTTACGAAAGGAGTCTTGTCCGTAGAAATCATCGGCGTTAATGACGGCGAAAGGCCCCTCGACGGCGCTCCGGCCGACAAGAACCGCGTGAGCCGTCCCCCAGGGCTTTGCCCGATCGGCCGGGACAGAAAAACCCGGCGGCAGGGCGGCCTCGATTTCCTGATAAACATAGGCGACGGCGATCCGGCTTTCCCAGTATCGGCCGACGGTCCGGCGGAATATCTCTTCGATCTCGCGGCGGATAACGAAAACGATCCGGGTGAATCCCGCGGCCAGAGCATCATAAAGAGAATAATCGAGGATGGTTTCGCCCGCCGGACCGACCGGATCGATCTGCTTTAGTCCTCCGTATCGCCTTCCGATCCCTGCGGCCAAGACAAGAAGAGTAACGCCCGGCATTCCTTTTCCTTGACCGGATTGGGTTCCTTTTATAGCACAGCGCCTGAAAAGAAGTCAAAGCAGGCTTTCGATTTTCTTTTTCAGGACCCTGACCGAAGGACAGATCTCCGCTCCGGTTCCAGTAAACGTTTTCTTTTTCCTGCTGATCAAGAAGATCCTCTTGATGCCAGCTTCTTTGGCGGCAAGAAGATCAAAACGCGTATCGCCGACGACCAGACACTCATCGCTTGTCCACTTGAGCCTCTTCATCACCTCAAGAAACGGGGCGCCCGAAGGTTTCCAGAGCCCGGTCTCTCGGGTCAGAACAAGATCGAAAGTTAATCCGAACCTGGCCAAGATCGAATCGACATTCTCCCGACTATTGTTGCTGACCAAGGCGGTTTTCAATTTTTTCTTTGCTAAGAAGGCGAGAAGTTCCCTGATCCCGGGTTTGAGCCGAGCCCGGTTCGTGGCCTCGGCCTCATATTTTCTGAGGAGGCTCCATTTTCGGTCTCTCTCTTCTCCGGCAAGAGCTTCAAGATGAGCCAGAATGGATGGACCTTCTGTCCCCAGCTCCGCCCGGATTCTCGGCCAGTCATAGGAAACGTCGATGACCGTCCCGTCGAGGTCAAAAATGACGCCTTTGATCTTCATCCGGTCTTTTTGATCCTCCCGACCTCAAAGAGGGGTTCGCCTCGGTTCGCAGGAGGCGTGTTGACGATATAAAGGATCAGGCCGCCGAAAGGCGCCCGGAGATCCTCGATGACCCGGCCGAGATAATCGGCGAGATATCCCACGCGCTGGCCTTCGGACACCTCCTGCCCTTTCTCGACGAGCGGAAAGAACAGCCCGTCGGCTTTGGAAAAGACGACCTCGTAGCGGTCGATCCAGACCGGATTGTTCAGGAGTTTGGCTTTCCCTTTAAGCATCCCCAGATTCCTCATCAGGTTGAGCGCGCCGTCAACATGGAGGCGAATGGATTCCTCGTCGGTTCTTCCGAGATCACCGGATTCGGTGGTGATCGCCGGCTTGCCCAAAAGGATGGCCGTATTTCCCAGATATCGGGAATCGCTGAGCTCCTTAGTGCGCGTTTCATCGATAATGATATGCTTGATGCCGAAGGCCAGGGCCATCCGGCGAGTCTGGTCATCCAGGCCGGCTCGGCCGCTGATCATCCAGTAGGTGTAGGGAATAAGAGCCTCATTGCCGTCGCCGCAGTGCAAATCGACGAGAAGATCGCACTTTTTGATGACTTCCTCGGTCAGGAGGTGAGCGATTCGCTGGCTGATCGTCCCGTCCGGGCGACCGGGGAAAACACGATTGAGGTTCTTCCAGTCATAGGGGTTGTAATAAATCGTCCGTTTCTGAAAAGACGGCAGGTTGGCAATATGGACAAGGATAAGGGTCCCGGAGAGCTCCTCCGGCTTGATGGCTTCTTTGAGCCTGTAAAGCGCCAAAATAGGCGGATATTCATATCCGTGAACGCCGGCAATAAGGGCCAGCGTCTTTCCCTTGTTCTTCCCCCTAATCACGCTCACCGGAATCGAAGTCTCGACCCCTTCTTTTTCCGGGACAGCAAGATAGCCAGAAGCCGATTCGCCCGGAGAGACTTTCATCGGGCCCAAGATCAAGGCCTCCTCGCTCCGGGCGGACAGGCCCGTCCAAATCAAACCGAAGCTCAAGACGATCGCCGACTTCGCGAGCTTTGTTTTACGAC
>CAZNVB010000174.1:0-1611 GCA_964576265.1 uncultured Eubacteriales bacterium
TTGGTGGAGTATTCGGGAAACGATGGTTTCCAGACAGGCCTATATTCATTCTCCGCTCATGAAAAATCGGTCACCGTTCGTTTTTATCGCCTCGACCCGGGAACATACGCGGTTTCGCTCAAGGCTGATAAAGACGGTAACGGTTCGTACGAAACCGCGCTGGTCGAAAAACAGCAAGACTTCAGGCGATTCGATACGTTCTCATTCATCCTGCCGCCCCAGGTACCGGTCTTCTTCGATGTCAAACAGACCAAGAAGGCATCGGATCCGGGCGATCTTCCCGATCTGGCTGTCAGCAGTGACTTCATCGAACGGAAAGGCAGCGATGTGGTTGTTACGGTTCACAACATCGGCAACGCCCCCTCGGGTGAATTCAAGGTTTCGCTTATCGATGAAAAAAGCGCCGTCATTTCACAGGTAAAGGTCAATCCGCTCGATGGCTCAGGCGACTTTGTCCCGAAAAAGGCGACAGTCACTTTTCCCAAGATCCGAAGAAAGGGGGCATACAGAATAGAGGTCGATCGCGAGGATGCGGTCAGGGAGATATACGAAGGGAATAATTCCGCTGAATTTTTAGACCAATAAAGTGAATCTTGGCTGTGCCGGTGGAGCGAGACATTTTGTGTCAATTTTCCCTATAAGCGACCCGAGGAGGGGGAGGCCTCTCGGCAACAAAGGTCAGCTCCCGCCGAAGATTGGCCGCAGGCAAGTTTTTAGCCCGAGGAAGCCCCTCACTCCCACCCTGTTATAAAAAAGGGACCTCGCCTCGACCGATCGGCTCTTCATCAGGCTACTCTCCTCGCCCCGAAAAATCAGCGTTGCCTGCGCGCCGTCTTTTTGATATACAAGGAAAAAAGAAAGAACATAGGGTTGCGGAGGTCCCAAGATGATCCATGCGGTTATTTTTTGCCTCATCTTTTCTCTCGGTCCGATCCTTCAAACGAACGGTCGGGCGCCGGGTGAATGGGCCAAAATCCCGGACTGGCTGGCTGAGTCGGAGACATACGGAATTGGAGTTCCTCTCGAAGCGGTCGCCGGAACGGCCTGGAAGTTCATTACCCACGTCCCCCATACGGAAGAGTTTTTGAGAGAAGCAAGGCGGCGAGGCGTCCGCGCTTTTCCCTACATGACGTTCTACCAGGCGCCGCTCATGGAAAGATACCAGGACGCGCGCCTCGACGAGCATCCTGACTGGATCCTGATCAACGCCGGCGGCCGCTGGGCGCCCACGGGGTTTTGGGAATCCGAGGACGCCAAGAACATGTACTGCACCTGCCCGAACGTCGCCGGCTACGCCGAGGCGGTGCTGGCCTATGTCGAGACTCTGATGAAACGCGGCGCCTCCGGAATCTTTCTCGACAACGTCCATCCCAACCGGGAATGTTTCGGCGAGAAATTCGGGAAGCACAAGCACATGTTCAAGACGCAGGTCGAGGCCTTCGCCGACCTGATGCGCCGGGCCCGCGAGCTGATCAAGAAATACGACCCGGACGGGGCGCTCCTGATCAACTCCGCCGACCCGGCGACGCTGCCCGCCGAATTCTGGCCGCATACGGATTCGGAGATGAGCGAGAGCTACATCTGCACCTGGGTGGCCACGGACCGCTGGGG
>CAZNVB010000175.1:0-4666 GCA_964576265.1 uncultured Eubacteriales bacterium
GTATTCAAAACCCTCACCCTTTTTCGGATAGATAAAAAGTTTTGGCATCTCGCCTCTCGACGAATTATAATCCTCTTTCCATCAAGAATTCAAGAACGTTCCAGCTTCTCGGCCGCCTTGATCATTCTTCGGCTCAGACTGACTTTGTATTCGAACGTCGTGTCTTCGACGAGAGGCAGGAGAAGCTCTTTGATCTCCCTGGGCAAGAGAGTGTCCAAAAGTTCCACCGAATAATCCAACGTTCTCCTCGTCCCGGCGAGAATATTCTGGTAGGCTTTGACGATATCCTCCTGAGGATAAATGAGGCCGAGAAGATAAAAAATATTTTTCAGAGTCCGGGAAAGGTTCCCCTCCAGATCTCGGGCCAAAATCTCTCTCTTTTTATCCGGTCGCAATTCATGGATCTGGCAAAGCAGGAGATAGCATTTCTTGAGCAGGGAGGCGGTCTTCTTTAAAATTTTTTGGGGAGAAAAAGCGAGTTGGGAGTCTGTCCATCGCATCCGGTGAAGGGCTTCGATGACCTCCGTCTCCGTTTCGACATGATCTTGCTCGATCTCCCGAACCAGCAGTCGGGCCGCCCTTTCCGATCCTATCCTGGCCATGATTCCCGGAATCGCCCGCCGAATCCGGATGTCTTCCTTCGGATCCCTCAGAAAATCACTCAGTTGCCCAAGAATGGACGGCCCGTACATGGAAAGAGCCCCGGCCGCCGCTTCCTGAGTGGACGCGCGGCCGAGCAGGCCGATGAGAAGAGGGACAAGCTCCCGCCGGCGCAGCCGGCCGGCGCTTTCGGCCGCATAGCGGACGACCTCGGGTGACGGATCTTTGAGCAAGCGCCGGAGCTCTTTGCGGAGCGACTCCTCCGCGGTCATCATCCCGATCAGCTTGGCCGCCTCCATCCGCGACACTTCGGCTTCTTTCCGTCGGTCAGCGGCGATTTTTTCAATCCGCTCTTTCATCAGGGTGTTGTAGACATCGAGCGCCATGATCTCTTTGATCTCGGCGTCCAGGGATTCGGCCGTCAATTCGTCGTCAAACTCCGGCCCCAGGGTTTCGGCGGAGACATCGAGCAAGGAGCCCATGCCCCGGGCGCGAATCTCGTCCGACTTGAAGGCAATCAGGTTTTTGAGCTGCGGACTCATTTTTTCTTTCTTGATCAATTCGAAACAGTTCATGGCGTAGAGAACCGAGCTGCGCTCCCGGTTTTCCAGCGTGTCGATGACCAGCTTGGTCAGATCGATGTCCACGTGCTCGCCAATCACCCGATCCGCATCCTGCCATTTGATCTGGAGATGGCTCTTGACGATGGTCACATATTCCTTCAGGATGCGGCGCCCGAAATAGATCCAAAGAAAGAGAAAGCCGATAACCAGGAAACTCACTTTCTCCACATGAAACTTGAGCAGGGGACCGATGGCAATCAACACCAGACCGGCGAGACCGTCGGCGAATTTGTTCAGAAACATGTCGATGAAGACCTTGGCCCGATATTTGATATTTTGAGGAAGGGGGATATAGAGAAGCTCGCGGAGCGATTGATTCAGGCTGTGAGACAGGCTCTTATCGGTCCCTTTAACCGCGACCGCCCAGGCAATGCCGGCCCCCGGAAGCAAAAACACGACCAACGAGCCGGCGAGAAGGAGACCAGGCAAGATCAGGACCGCTGAATGCAGGTTCTTGAGGAGGCGGGAGGAGCCAAAAGCCGTAAAGACAGAGGAGAGAACTAGAACAGCCAGGTAAAAGGTGCCGAAAAACGAGGTCCGAAGGTTCTTCTGCGGGTAAGCCGTCTCGGCGACGGACTTGAACTGAAAATCGATGAGATTGGAGACGATGATCGAGGCCAGAATCATGCCGCTGAGAAGAAGAAGATAGCGATGACTCTTGAGTTGGAGGAAACTCTGGAAGAACCCGGCTTGCTCTTTCTGTCGTCCCGGCTGATCCTCCGTCTCTCCCCCGTCTTTTTTCTTCGCCTGCCGCTGGACGCAAAAGACGATCGCCAAGCAAATGACGAGGACGACCGGACCGAGAAGAATGAGGTCCTCCGTCTGGAAATGTCCGGGCCGCGACAGAGCCATGAGCGAACCGCCGATTCCTCCCAGAAGCCCTCCGCTGATAAAAAAGCCGATCTGCCTTTTGGCCTCGCGAGGAGGGAAAAGATCGTTAATGAAAATCCAGAATTGGGTCACGGCCGTGACCAACAGGATATCGCCCCAGGAATAAAGGAGCAGATAAATCCAGCGTTGGGGCGCCGGTTGCTTGACAAGATACCAGAAAAGGGAGCCGCTGGCGGCGAAAAAGAGCAGACTCGATGAAATGTAAACGGGCCGGTTGAGTTTCTGGAGAAGACGGGTGTTGACGGCCACGGCCAGGCCCATGAGCACGGCGGTCAGAAGGAAGGCCAAAGGAAGCTTTTCTCTCCCCAGAGCATCGAGAAACAAGGAGTCCTTAGCCGGCTTGATGACATAGACCGAGAAAGTGATCACGAGGAAGTAAAAGAACATGAGCAAGGCAAGCCGGGACCGGCGGGGCCTATTCACCTTCCCGCCTCGCTTCATTCCTGGTTCCAAACTCATCGAGCCAGCGCCGACAGCGGGCCAATTTTTCCTCCAGGGGCAAATCCTCGATCAGCGGAAAGACAATCTCTCGGACATCTCTTTCTAATAGATTGTCGAGAAGCTCGAGGGCGTAGGCAACGGAATTCCTGGTCCCGGCTTCCATGTTTTGAAGAGCTTTCATCATGTCCTCGTGGGGATAGATGAGTCCCAGGAGTCTGAGCATATTCCAGAAGCAAGCCGCTGCGGCCCGTTCTTCTTTCGCCCGGGAGGCGGACCCGTCCGGCGGACTGTTCGATTCCATAAAATGCCGGCAGTAAGAACTGGCCTGCCGGACGATTTCCGCTTTGACGGCCTGCGGCTCGAAACGAATTTCCGCTCGAGCCGAACGGACGTTGTCCAGGGCGTCGATGATCTCGCTCTTCAGAGCATCGTCTTCTTCCGCCAACTGCCAAATCAGAAAATCGACCGCTTCTTGGCTGCCGATCCGGCCTAAAATCGAACTCACCGCAGCTCGGACTTCTCCCGGCTCATTTCGGTCGCCCAGGCAATCCGCCAGGCTCCCGACGATCCTTCCTCCGTATTGAATGAGGGCGCTCGAGGCCTCTTCCCGGAGAGTCGGAAAACGGAGCTGGCGGATGATCAAGGGAACGTCCTCTTTCCTGCCGAGACGGGCAGCGCTCTGGATCGCATAGCGGACCACCTCAAGAGATTCGTCCTCCAGGAGGTCGGCCAACCGATCCGCTACAGGAGCCGTGGGGTCCATCAATCCGATGCTCTTGGCAGCTTCCATCCGGGCAACGGCATCTCCCTGGGCCGGGCCTTCGAGAACCCTGTCGAAATAGTCTTTCATCACCTCCTGATAGGCATCGAGAGAGACAATCTCCTGGATGTCTTTCTCCAAGTCCTCTTCCTCAAGCCTGTCCAGACCGGGACCGAGACCGGTCTCTCCTTGCTCCAGGAGGGGACCAATCGAAACGGCTCGGACTTCCTCGGCCTGGGAAGCGATCAGCTTTTTGACTTCCGGCGTCAGCTGACCTCGCCGGATGAGGTCGAAGAGGTGCATGGCGTAGAGAGCCGGGCTTTTATTCCGACTCTCGACGGTGTCAAAAACGAGCTTGGCAAAATCGACGTCGATTTCTCTTGTCACCCGTCGGTCGCTCCGCTCATATTTCAGATCCAATCTTCCTTTGACCAAATGATTGTATTCCTGCCCGGCGCGGACATTCAGAAAGATCCAGCCGGCGATGACGACGATCGTCGCCACGCTGATCGATCGAATGGCCCAGATCGTTCTCTGGCCGAAGACAGCCAACAAGATCCACAAGAGGAGGCCGCCCAATCCTTTGGCAAACCGATTGAGGAACATGTCGATAAAAATTTTCGACTTATATTTTTGTTCGGGCGAAATCGGGATATAAAGAAGCTCCCGGACCGACTGGTTGATCGAATAGGCCAGACTCTTGTCGCTCGCCTTGATCAGGATCGCCGGCAGGAGGCTGGCGTAGGCGACGACTCCGATCCCGGTCGAACAAGCAAGAAGAGCCAGCGGATAAACAAGCAGCGTCAGCCGGATGCGAAACGTCCGGATGATCCAGCTGGTGAGAAAAAGCTGAACCAGAAAGGCGAAAGCCATCGTTCCGGCATCGAAATAACCGAAAAAAGAGGTCAGTCGTCGGACTTCCTGCACTCTGTTCGAGGCCACGCTGAGGAATTGGAAATCGATCAGGGTGGAAACGACCCAGGTGGCGAGCATGATCCCGGCCAGAAGTCTGAGGTAAGGGCTCTTTCCGGTCGTTTCAAGAGAGTCCCGGAAGCCGACCTTTCGTTCTTTTGTCGGCTCTTGCTTCGATCTCTCGCCGCTTTGTCTGATCTCCGCCTCGTCCCGCTCCGGAATCCTCCGGAAGATGCACAGGACAATGACCATGGCCAGGCCGAGCAGGCCGGCGGCAAAAAGAAGGAGCTGGCCGTAGATTTCGGTCCGAGCCAAAACCCCTGTCAGGAGGCCGCCGCAAATCGATCCCAAAAGCCCGCCGCTGCCAATGAAGCCGATCAGGCGCTTGGCCTCCCGGGGATTGAAAATGTCGTTGACAAGGATCCAGAACTGGGTGACC
>CAZNVB010000176.1:0-4316 GCA_964576265.1 uncultured Eubacteriales bacterium
GTTTCAAGGATGTAATCGAAGGTCGAATTCGGCGTGGTCAGAGAAGAATATTCATAGCGCAGCCATTCGCTTTCCAGTTCCGGATTCAGGCCGATCGAAGCGGCATACGTTTCCTCTCCGAAATCAAGATTGCGCTCGCTCCGATCTTGCCAGCGGATGATGCGCATTCCGGTCAGGCCGGATTTTCTTTCCTCAAGAACGAGAAATCGATCGAAAATCTCGAAGTCTTCGAGGAGAACGTCGTCGCGATGCGGGATGACTTCCGTCCAATTTTCCTTCCCGGTCTTTTTTTCCGGGGTCTCCATCAAACGGAAATTTTTCGCCCCGAGGTTTGTCCGGATGAGCCATCTCTCTTGAAAATGCTCGATCTCGTATTCGAGATCACGCTCGCGGGGCTGAAAGACCTGGAAATCGCCGTCCGGATTCGAGGCCTCGAGATAGCGGAATTCGGTGGACACCGTGCTTTCGGAGACGATGATCAGGTACTTTTTTGATTTCGATTTTCCGACATCGACATCGAATGTTTCATCGGTTTCGACATAGACGTCCTCGTCTCCCGACGGGTCCGTCCCGAGGACATGTTTCCTGATCAGGTAGGGGCGGAGGGTCGTCGTGTCCTTGACAGTATAAAAGACCGTTCGGTTATCGTTCGACCATTCGGCCGAACCGGTGGTGTTGACGATTTCATCGGCCAAGATTTCGCCGCTCCTCAGGTTCTTAAACTGAAGTGTGTAAAGTCGGCGGCCGACCGTGTCGGTTCCGTATGCCAGCCAGAGATTGTCTGGACTGACGCTCAAACCGGTGAGGCTGAAATAGGCGTGGCCGCGCGCCATTTCGTTGGCGTCGAGCAGAATCTCTTCCGAAGCATCCCGGCCGGCTTTATTTCGGCAGTAAATCGGATAATCCTTCCCCTCTTCAAAACGGGTATAGTAATCGTATCCGTTAAGCCGGTGAGGAACGGACATATCGGTTTGCTTCATCCGGCCGACGATCTCCCGATAGAGGATTTCCTGAAGGGGCGCGGTGTGTTTCATGCGGGCGGCGAGATAGTCGTTTTCAGCTTTTAGATAAGCGATGACCTTCGGGTTTTCCCTCTCCCGAAGCCAATAATAGTTGTCGATTCGCGTCTGGCCGTGGGTCGTCAGCTCGTGGGGAATGATTTCCGCGACGGGCGGCCGAGGAAGAGTTTCACTTTTCCGGCAGGCCGTCGGAGACAAAAGAGCGGCAATGCCTATTCCTGCATAAACAAGGATTTTTGACGGAAGATTGCCTGTCCCTTGGAAAAACGTCCTGACGTTCACCTGACCTCCTTTATTCTGTTGATTTTTCGATTTGATTTTTGGAAAGTCAACCTGGAGGAGGAGCCACTCCGCGTTCCCCCTTCCAACGGTTTGCCAATTTCAAAAGAACCGTCGCGCTTGCCCGCTTTTTAATACTTCTATAACGCGCTGATAAAATATAAGTTACAGCTCCTTGAGGAAAATATTGCGGAAATAAACGGGCGCGATGCTGTCGTGATTCTGGAGACCGATGTACCCCTCGACGGCAAAATCTTTGACTTTTCCCCTCGGCTCGGCGTCCCAGGAGAGGACGAGCTCGCCGTTCAGCTCGACCTCGATGTGCCTCCCCTGAAAGGTGATTTTTAGGTGATTCCATTCTCCGGCAGGTTTTGAGACATCCTTCATTGGCGCCACGGCATCGTAGATGGCGGCTGTTTTATGAATCCCTTGGCCGGCATCGTAGATCTGGACTTCGAAAGAATGATAAATGTACTCGTCGCTCGTCGGGACCATCGGCACCCGGAGAAAGACGCCCGAGTTCGTGTTTTTCTGGGCGCACATGAAGTCGAGCTCAAGGATAAAATTGCGGTATTTTTTGACGCTGTACCAGAAAAGGCCCATCCCCCCCTGGGATTTGAGCACTCCCTCCTTTTCATCCAGCTCAAAATGCCCGGGGCCGTAATGATTCCAGCCGTGCTTGGTGTAGCGGCCGCGGCTGCGGCTGAGGATTTCCTCATAGCCTTCGTAATAAGTCACCCCCCGGATGAACTCGAGTCCCTGACGAATCGCCGGCTCCGGAGTCAAAACCTCTTCCTCGTTCTCGTACTCGACGGTCAGGAATCCGGCGTAGTTCTGCCGGGTCAGCTCCTCGAGGATGGCACGGACATCGGCCTTCCCCTTCCCCCAGGCCACATCAACGGTGCCCTTATCGGTGCCGAAATCGCTCCGGTCTTTGAGGTGGACATCGATAATCCTGCCCTTCAGCAAACGGAGGCATTCCACCGGAATGCGCCCTCCCCTCATCCAATGTCCCGTGTCCGCACTCGACCCGATCCGTTCATCCAGGTTGCCAACGCGCTCCAGGACGGTCTCCGGCTTGGCATATTTCGAGGGTTCAGGATGATTATGGACGGCGATCTGAATATCGTATTCCCGGACGAGCTTCTCCAGACTGGGAAAATCCGCATCCTGAGGCTCGCAGACGATCGTTCGGATTCCCATTTTCCGGGCGAAATCGAACACCCGGCGCATGCTTTCTTCCGTCCGGCCCAGATCGACGACTCCGTAAGCGACGACCTCGATCCCCGCATCCCCCAGCATTGTTTTAACCCGGCCGATAAGCTCATCGCTCATCTGGTGGTCGAATTTCCCCGGGGGATTTCCCGGCCAAAGCTTCTGCCCGGGGAACGCCTGGAGATACTTGATTCCCAACGCCCTTGTTTTTTCCACCGCCTCGCTGAAACTGAATTTGCGGTAAGTCCAGCACTGGACGGCTACCGGAAATTTCTTTATCCGGACTTCACTGCCCTCGCTTTTTGCCCTCATTCCCGAAACTCTCGGGAATCCGGCGGCCGTGAACAAACCTACGGCGATGACCGCCCCGGCAACGATAAGGACCCGTTTTTTCATGCTTCCTCCTTTCCTGCTCCCGATTTATTTCTCCGAGCCGACGCCGCTCCCTCGGTCTCCTTATGGGTTTGCCGCGGCACGCGATGCCGTTCCTTTCTCCCTGAAAAGCGCGGCAAAAGCGACGGCGCAAATCAGGGTCAGGACCGTCGGCACAAGAAAGACATTCCTCCAGTTTGTCTGCTCGGCCGCGGTGAAAATTTTTTGAACCCAGCCCGCGAAGTTCGAGCCGACGAAATTGCCGATCCCCAGGATGACAAAGGAAATGAAGGCCTGAGCCGAAGCCCGGATATCGGGCGGAGCGACGGCATCGACGTAGATGAAGGCGGCGGTAAAAAAGAAGACGTAACAAAACCCGTGGAGAGAAAGGGAGGCGATGACCAGCCAGGCGGGGGTGCCGATGACGAAGATGATGTACCGAAGGGGCCAGGCCAGGACTCCGAGGGTCATGGTTTTTTTAATGCCGTATTTGGGAAGAATGGCCGGAAGAAGAAGGGCCATGACGAGAATTTCGGCGAATTGGGCAATCGTCATGACCAGCGAAATCCAGGTGTTGCTCACTCCGATCTTCGGCGAAGTGAGGAACGGGGCTGTCAGAATATAATAGAAATAAAGTTCCGTGGCGACGACAAAAGCGATGACCGTAAAGATGAGAAAATGTTTGTCTTTGAGCATTTTAAAGGCTTCAAGGAAAGCCCAGGGCTTGGCGGCTTCTCTCCTTGGCGGGGTATGAGGCAAAGCGAAAGAAAAAACGCCCATGAGGAGAGAGAAAATCCCGGCCAGAAAGAGCATGTCGCCCTGAACGAAAAGCCCGGGCAGGGATTTGGCCGCCAACCGCCATCCGGCCAGGGTCCAGCCGGCGACGATCCAGCCGATTGTTCCCCAGACCCGAATTCGGCCAAATTCTTTTTCCGAGTTTTCCAGGTTGATGAAGGCGATGGAATTGGTCAGCGCCAGGGTCGGAGCGTAAAGGATACAATAGACGAGCATGATCCAGACCATGGCGCTGTAGCCTGTCACGGCGGCGCCGAAAAGCAAAATTACCCCCCCGGCGAGTTGCATCACCGCAATCACCTTTTGGGTCGGAAAATAGCGGTCGGCGAGTTGCCCGCCGACAAGGGGCGCGATGATGGTGGCGATGGGCAACAGGCTGTAAATAAATCCGACCTGGGTGCCGGAAAAATGGAGGGTGTTTTGAAGATAGGCCGATAAGACGGAATACCAGGAGCCCCAGATCGCATATTCCAAGAACATCATCAGGCTTAGGCGGAAACGAACGCTCATCTTGACTTTCTTCTCCTCAAGACTTTCATGGTGGCGAAACCGATCCATTCGATAAAAACAGAGCCCATTCCGTCAGACCCGATAAATATGATCGACGATGTCGAGAATGGTCTCGACCGAAGTCTC
>CAZNVB010000177.1:0-2037 GCA_964576265.1 uncultured Eubacteriales bacterium
GGCTGAAAACCCAGAAATTCCACTTATCGACGACCGAGGTCGGCTTGACCTGGTCCATCAGGTTGATGGCAATGCGTTTGGAAATGGGAGTTCTGGCCACGTAGCGCATCAGGCCGACTTTAAGCATTTGGACGAGGCCGCGGCGGATTTCATCATCGGTGTCGGTTTTGTCGGAAAAATACTTGAGAATGTCATCCTGGCCGGCGCAGTCGAGTTGCCCCATGAACGTCAGCGTGTATTCCCGACCGCCGCTGCCCGTAGACTGGACGGTGATCAGGACATGGACCTGGGCTTCTTTCCTGTCCCGGACATAATTGACAAACGTGATCTCCGTCTTGATGTAATCGAGATCGCACCAGTCGCAATCGATATAGACCTTGGGAGCAGTCTTTTTCAATTCCTCGATATCGATCGCCCGGTCTTGACTGAAGGAAAGAGGCGGCAGCGCCAAAAGAAAGAGAACACAGCCGGCTGAGACGAATCCTTTTTCCGCCATCGAAACTCCTGGCTTGAATTGAATCCTTCCATGTCGATGACAATTCTAACGGGAAAATATTCCCCACTGGTATCTTATAGTTTTTCCGGGAGCAATAAAATTCATCGGTCCACGATATTATACAATTCCGGAAGACGATTCGTTGCCGTCGAGAGGAAATTCTTCGGGCCGGGCGCTATCGGAGTTCTGCCGGTTCGCGTCTTTCGCCCTCGCTGAGCTTGACGGTCGCCCAGATCTTGAGCTCGTCGAGGAAATCGGGCCCGAACCTGCTCCCGCCGCGCATCATCCGGCCGGGCATCGGCGGCATCCCGCCTCCGCCGGCCATCCGCCCGGGACGCCGCCTCATCGCATCGAAGGTCATCTTGCCGGTTTCGAACCCGATGCCGATGGTCGACCCCGCTTTCGCCCCTACGGCGATCGGCGTCCGAGCCGTTTCGAGGAGGGGGATCTTGAGCTCATAGACGAGTCCCGTTCGAGAGGGCAGAACCTTGATTTCCATTCCTTCGGCGTCGGCGACCTCCATTTTTTCCGGCTCTTCATCTTTCGACCGGATGATCTCGAGCGCTTTCCAGCTTTCCCCGCGCAAGGATCGAACATCCGGCTCTTCTTGATGTTCTCCATAAGGATCTCTCGGCGGCGGGAATTCTTCCGGGGATATCCCGAGGGGATATTTGATGCCCAGCGCTTTTTTCTTGCCGCCCTTGGGGTCGAACCAGACGGACAGTCCATTCCGCATAATCCGGGCGCGAACAGGAAACTGATCAACCCGGAGGCAAAGATAGAGGTATTCCCCGTCGTTCAGAAAACCGAGGCTTATCCCCTCGTCTTTAATGACAGAAAGATTCCCCGCCCAATCGTCAGACCTTCCGTCAATGATCACCTGATGGTCGGGGACGCCGCTCTTGGCCATATAGGTCTTGACCGAGCTGCAGCCGGCCATTGCCCAGATCAGGAAACCGACGAGAAACGGGATGACCGGCCGGCGAAGAGAAATCTCAGGGTAAAATTTACTTGGCAGGCTAATCATCTTCAAATCCCTTCTGGCTTTAACGCGGTCTCTGCGCTCCCGAGAAATAAATTCAAAGAATTTAAAGCAAAATTTATGCCAACAGCCGGCCGAATTCTCCTTTCTGAAGCGCGAATCCCCGCGCCCCGCCTGCTGTCATCTTTCGAGGACGATTGTTGTTGAAAAATAACGTTCTTTCCTGAGGTCGGCGGACCGACAATCAGCCCGTAGAAGCCTCTTCCCCGGGAGGCATTTCTCACCAGACCGTCTTCAGTGTCTCCTCCCAGTCTTCCGGCTTGAGATGACGGAGGAAATAATCCATTCAAAGCTTGTTCAGATGTTCTGCACTGTAGCCTCGGATGCCGTGCGGTGCTCGGGATAAAACATCAGGTCAAAGTTCTTTTTCTCTTTCTGCAAGGCGTCGATCAAGTGAATGGTATTCCCCGGATGGACGTTGTCGTCGATCGTCCCATGGACGAGAAGGAGCTTCCCTTTGAGGTTTTTGGCATAAGTTAGGGCGAACCCTCTTTCATAC
>CAZNVB010000178.1:0-20354 GCA_964576265.1 uncultured Eubacteriales bacterium
CTTATGAAGAATATCTCAAAAAATTCGTCGATCGGAAGAAACCTCTCCAGATAGCTTCGGCCATGGCCGCGGCGACCTTCCTTTTTTTTCTGCTCCTCTCGGCTCTCCTGGGACTGATCCTCTCGGATTTTTTCTGAAGGTCTCCTTTCTTGAGAGTAGATTTCCGCCAGATCTCCGGCCGTCGTTTTCCCGTTCGCTTCAACAATTATATCGGAAGGGAATAGCTCCCGTCCTGAAGCTGCTTCAATCGAGGCAGGTTTTCCTCCGGCCGATGGCCGTCGGACGATGGAAACTCAAAGATTTGGCCAGAGCCCGAGCAGTTGAAAAGACAAGGAACAAAACGTACAATAGGAACCGCCGGCAGAGCCGGAATCGGCCGGCACCGAGCGGGCATAACTCAGCGGTAGAGTGCCAGCTTCCCAAGCTGGGAGTCGCGGGTTCGAATCCCGTTGCCCGCTCTTTTTTCCTCCACCGATTCGCCGAATTTGGTCAGGACAGAGGATTCCTCTCATGAAAAGCTGGCGTCTGATCGTCGACCGAACTCCCTTGCCGGGAGCTCTGAACATGGCCGTTGACGAGGTTCTTTTTCGTTCCCTTGGCGCTGAGCCCGAGACCGTCTTGCGTTTCTACCGTTGGGCGCGGCCGACGGCGTCGCTCGGCTATTCTCAGTCGGCCGAGAGAGTCCTCGATCTCGACTATTGCCGCCGGAACGGCATTGATGTCGTCCGCAGGATTACGGGCGGAAAAATTGTTCTTCATGATCGTGAAGTCACCTATTCCATCGCTTCTTCCGACACGGCGATCTTTTCTGCCACTTTGGCCGATTCCTACCGCTTGATTTCGCTGGCTCTGGTCCGCGGCCTGGCCAAAATGGGGCTTACGGCCGGGCTCGCCGGTCCGGCTCCAGAGACCTACAGAAAGGGAGGCCTGCCCTGCTTTGCCTATCCGGCCAGAGACGAGATCGAAATTCAGGGCCGCAAAATCGTCGGCAGTGCCCAGAAACGGCTCGGAGGACGATTTCTCCAACACGGTTCGATCCCTCTCGAGTCGGATGAAGAGATCCTGAAAAAGATTTCGCTTCTCGGCGAGCCGAATGCGGAGATGAAAATGATTTCGCTCTCCGAAGCGCTCGGCCGGACGGTCGAGTTCGAATGGGCGGTCGAACGGCTGGTCGAAGGAATGGCGGAATTCTTCGGCGTTGCGCTGCGAAGCCAGCCCTTGTCTTCGGAAGAATCTTCGGCCGCCGTCGAGTTGCAAAAAAAGAAATACGAGAATGAAGCTTGGACACGCAGACTCATCCGATCCGGTGGTTGATTTTTTTCCGCTCGGATGATAGGATGAAAACCGTCAGAGAATGAACCGAAAATGAACGAAGTCCAAGAGCTGTCCAAACTGGACGTCAAAAGCCTGCCGCCGCTTCGACCGATGGTCCTTGACGACCTCCACGAAAAAGCCCTGAAAAACCTCTACTTGGAGCTCGGGACGGGGCCGGTCCTATATCTTCTTTCGCCTTCCTATTCGGTTCTTCAGCCGACTCCAAACGAAGTCATGGCCGATTTTATCGTCAAGAAAGGACGCCTGCTCGACTATCTCAAAGAGAGCATCATCCAGAACCTGGCCGTCTATTCCGTGCTCTTGGATATCAACAGCTATTTTGTCGAGCAGAACAATCACCTGATCATCGCCCGGCTGAGGGAAAAAGACTCGGGCGGTCGCCGGTTCGAAATCAAATTCTACACGAATTCTCCGGTCGATGTGACGACCCACTACGAGGACAAGATTTACATCGGCCGCGATTTTATCGACCTCTTCAACACGAGACGGAAGTATTTCGGCGTCAAGGAGATGATCCTTTCGCTCAAAGAGCAGAACGAGAAAATGATCGACAAAGCTCAGGAAAAGCTGGCCAAGCCTCTGGAATACAAATCTTTCTTCCAGGAAATCAAGGAGCTGGTCAACGAGCTGAAATCAGAAAGCCTTCTGATTCTCCAATCCCTGCCGCCGCTGCTTGAGTTTTCGAAGATGACCGCCAAGGAATTGATCGACATCAACGCTCAGTACCGGACGATCAATCATTATGTCATCGAGCTCCACGACGAGGTCGAGGAATTCGAGAATCTCCTCCATTTCAACAAGGAGAACGATTTCGCCCGCTACGTCACGAAGTATAAAAAGGACATCACCAACCTCATCTCCTATTTCAATATCAAAATCAACGGCGTCATGACCCAGAAAATTTACGGTCTTAAAAATAATAAAAAATAACATCGGGACGATTCCGGCGAGGATCGTCCCGATAAAAGCAAAATTCTATCTCCAAGCTCCCTTTTCCACCCGGATGTCGTTGTAGGTTGTGATCAGCCGAATGAGAGGTCTGTCCTGGGCCTGAAGGAATGCCCGGCCGACGGTCCAGCCCTCCTTCTCCTCGATGGAGATATCGCCGCCGATCCTCCAGAGGATGTCGCTGCTTTTGGCGCGAGCTTCGAGAGGATAGGGTTCCTCTCCCGGCCAGTAAAGAAGGATCGGGGAATATTCGCATTGTGCTTCGATCGGCCCCATAAGCGCCAGCGGCCGAAGGGTCAGCTCACCGTGGGAAAGAAGAATTATCGTCTTGCCGGAGAAATCCGAGAGCTCGACGGGTTCGTAGGACGTGGTAATGACAATTTCGCCGGCGACGATGTCGTGTCCTTTGATCGCCGCGCTCTTTCCGGTCAGATGGACATTGCCGCGCACTCGCCGGAGTTCGATCGGCTCATAGCTCGTGGTTATGACGACATCCCCGTTGATTTCGACGGCTTCGATGCGGCAATGATGTCCCTCGACGGCTGCTGGGCCGACCCGGAGAAGGGAGATCGGTTCATAAGAATTTTTGATCTTCAGGGGGCCGGAAAGATCTTCGCCCCGGATTTCCGTATGAGTGGCGTCGATGGCGATCTTCCGGCCGATGCGGCGGAGCCGGATTCCGCCGTGAGAGTTCTCAATTCTCGTCTCGCCGGCAATTCGAGCCGCTTCGATCGTCGCGTGCTTGCTTCGGATTTCGCAGTCGGATTGAATGTCCTCTGCCTCGACGTCCTCAAAGCTGTTCTCGATCTTCAGGCTCCCGGGGATGGAATGAACAACGACCTGGCCGTGCGGATTGAGGATCTCCGCCGAGGCCACGCCGAACGCCTTCACCAGTCCATGCCTGTTTCTCACCTCGATCGTCATTTCACGCGGGAGGCGAATTCGGAGGTCGGTCTCGAAATTCCTCCGTTTGAATTCCTCCCGGTTTGTGCCGATGGTCAATGCCGCCTGGTCTTTAGCGACCACAGAGTGAAGCCGAGCGGCGATTTCCTCGGCTTCCGCTTCCCGTCGCCGCCAGACTCTTTTGACCATCGTTAGGCGAATCTCTTCGGTCTCAATGCCTTCGATTTCAACATTGCCGTGAGAATTGACGACCTTTAGCAGGGAGGGAAGAGGAGGCTCGATCGCCAGCGACTCTTCGAAGACAAAGGGCTCTCTCGCCCAGTCGCCGAAATCTCCCAACTGCCATGCCCAGTCCAGCTTGCCCGTTTTGGCGTGATAAAAGAAGATTCCGGCGATGATGATGAAGATCAGCAGGACGATTTCTTTGGCCTTCATTGCTCTTCTCGATCCGGTTTCGGCGCCGGCCCCTCATTTTTTCCTCTGAGCCCGAAATAAAGCTTCCAGGCTCCCCAGATGATCAAGGCCAGAGGCCAGAGCCGAGCCACCACATCCCAGACATCGATGTCAAAATTGTCCAGGAGAAAAAGGAACCCGATGACGAGAAGAATAATTCCCCAGGCCAGGGCATTCCGTTGTTCTTTAGCCATGTTGTCCTCCGATCGATTCAGGACCGCCGGCTGCGGTAATAGTCCAGGATCAGTTTGGCTCCGATAATCATTACCGCGACCGGCCAGAGGTCGAAAATGACCCGGTAGCTGATCACTTGGAAGTTTCCGAGCAGGAGAACGCCGCCGAGCGCAATGAGCAGAATTCCCCAGAAGACGGAGCCGGCCGTGACGGCTTCGCTCGTCAAAGCCGACTCTTCTTCCTCCACCGCCTCGCCGGCAAGCGTCCGGCGGTTGATGCGGTTCGAGGTCTGGACCGAATCGATGATTTGGAAAAAATAGAAGCCGGCCAGCAAAAGTCCCATGAACGGCTGGCCGCTCCTCGGTCCCTGCATCGTCACCAGGCCGGCAAAAATCACCAGGTAGATGAGTCCCTTGGCGATCTCTCCGTTATAAAAGGGGCCGATGCCGAAAGGGAAAAGGGCAGCCAGGAGCCCGGCTAAAAACGGTGATTTCTGGTGCTTTGGAACGACGCTTTTTTGTTCGACGACGGGTTTTTCTTCCATCTTGTTTCCTCCTCTAAAATGCCTGATCTTCGTTTCGCTCGAAGATCTTTAGATTTTTGACCGAAACGACGAGATTTCCGGCCTGATCGCTCAGCCGATCGCTGAAAGCGCCCGCGCGGACGTAAATTTTCTCCACCCAACTCAGGCCGAGATGGAACTGCTGCTCGATGGTCCGGTCGATCTTTTTCTTATCGGGGTGGAAAAGATAAAAAGACAGAAGCGTGAGGCCGACCGCCGCCAGGGCAAAGGCGGGTTGAAGCGATGGCCGGAGAAGAAAATCCAGGCTGAAGCGAACCTTTTTTTTGGTCTTTGGAATAGCGGCCAGCCGGGAAAGAAGCCCCGGGCTGACCTCAAGCTCGGGGATGCTGGCGAGCGCGCGACACGTGTCCCGGAGAGCGTCAAGAAGCTGCGCGCAGGCAGAGCAGGAATCGAGGTGCTTTTCGACGGCATTTTTTTCCTTTGGAGAAAGCGCACCCTCGAGATACAAGGAAAGAAGCTCCTCGATCCGTTCACAATTCATGACTCGTCTCCTTGCGTTCCTGGAGGATTTTCGCCAGCTGCAACCGGCCGCGGTTGATTCTTGATTTTACTGTCCCGATCGGAAGCTCCAAGATCCGGGCGATCTCGTCGTAGCTTTTGTCCTGGATATCGCGGAGGATGACGGCCAAACGGATTTCGGCCGGCAGGCCATTGAGGCTTTCCCAGATCAGCTTGCGGTCGACCTCGGCATCGAGCCCGGCCTCGGGGTTGAAACCCGGTCCCGAGGCAAGAAGGTGCTCTTCGAAGTCATCCCGGCTGACCTTTTCCCACTTCGTCCGACGATAATGGTCGATCAGATGGTTTTTCGCCAGGGTCAGGAGCCAGGCGCCGAAATTTCTCTGGAAATCGTACTTGTCCAGGGAGTTGTAGAGCTTGAGGAAGATGTCCTGGGTCAGATCCTCGGCTTCCTCAAAAGCTCCCGTAAACTGGTAGGCCAGGTTAAAAACCCGCCTGGAATAGGCGTTAACGAGCATCTGCCAGGCTCCTTGGTTGCCTTTCAAGCATTCTCTGAGAATCTGTTGTTCGTCCACTCACTTCATCTCGATAGACGAGAACGGCCGGCGAAAAGTTCCCGGAAGATCATCCTTTTTCCCCTTATTCTATGGGCAGTTCCGAGGACGTGTCAACAGATCCCTGGCTTTCCGATTCTCTGTCGGATCTCCGCGGCCTTCGCCTTGACTTCAAAATAGAGATATGCCAGCATAAGCTCTCAACAAGCGAAACGTTTATTGGGAGGACGCGCATGGAAGGGATTGTCGGTTACGGGGCTTATATCCCGCGAAACCGGATCAAAGTTGAAGAGATCGCCAAAGTCTGGGGGGCCGATGCCCCGAGCTACCGAAGGGGCCTTCTAGTCGAAGAAAAATCCGTTCCTTCTCCCGATCAGGATACGATCACCATGTCCGTCGAGGCGACAAAGAATGCCCTCCGGCGTGCCCGGATCGACCCTCGTCTCATCGGCGCCGTTTATGTCGGTTCGGAAAGCCATCCGTACGCCGTCAAGCCCAGCGGGACCGTCCTGGCCGAAGCGATCGGTGCTACTCCCGAGGTTCATACGGCCGATTTTGAATTCGCCTGCAAAGCGGGGACAGAAGGGATGTTTGTCGCGCTCAGTTTGGTCAAGGCGGGCCAGGTTCAATACGGACTGGCGGTGGGCGCCGATACGTCCCAGGGCGCTCCCGGTGATGCTCTGGAGTATACGGCCGCAGCCGGAGCGGCGGCTTTCCTCTTCGGCCGAGAGGAAGTTGTTGCGGAGTGTTTGGAGACATATTCTTATACCACCGACATGCCTGATTTCTGGCGCCGGGAATATCAGTATTATCCTCAACACGGCGGCCGGTTCACCGGCGACCCGGCGTATTTCAAACATATCACCGGCGCCGGCAAAGGAATCATGGCCAAAGCGGGAATGAAGCCGGCCGATTTCGACTTTGTCATTTTTCACCAGCCCAACGGAAAGTTTCCTTTCCGGGTGGGCGAAATGCTCGGATTCGAGAAAAAGCAGATCGAACCGGGCTGGCTGGTCAACAAGCTCGGCAACACTTATTCCGGTTCCTCGCCCCTCGGCCTCACGGCGACGTTGGACGTCGCCAAGCCCGGGGATCTCATCCTCATGGTGTCTTACGGCTCCGGGGCAGGAAGCGACGCTTTTATTTTCCGGGTCACCGACCTCATCGAGCTGGTCAGGGATTTGGCGCCGAAAACCCGAGAGCTCTTAGAGAAAAACAGGAATTACCTGGAGTACGGCACTTACGCCAAGTTCCGTCAGAAAATCCGGAAAGCCGATTAGGAGGAAACCATGAGAGATGTTGCCGTCATCGGTGTCGGGATGAACAAATGGGGTGAGCTGTGGGAGAAATCGCTGCGCGAGATCTTCGTCGAGGCAGCTCTTCTGGCCCTGGATGACGCCGGGGTGGACAAGATCGATTCTCTCTATGTCGGCTCCATGTCGAGCGGTCTTTTTGTCGGTCAGGAGCATCTTGCTTCGCTGCTGGCCGATTATCTCGGCCAGGCCCCGGTCCCGGCGGTCAGAGTCGAATCGGCCTGCGCCTCAGGCGGACTGGCGCTCAGAATGGGCTTCATCGAGGTTGCGTCCGGCATGTCCGATATCGTCCTGGTCGGCGGAGTGGAAAAGATGACCGATGTCAACGGTCATGAAGCGACCTATGCTCTCGGCACGGCGGCCGACCAAGAGTACGAATGCTATCACGGCGTCACTTTCCCCGGACTCTACGCTCTGATCGCCAGGGCCCATATGGAAAAATACGGCACGACGAGAGAGCAGCTGGCGATGGTCGCCGTGAAAAACCATGCCAACGGCTCTCTGAACCCGCTGGCCCAGTATCCGTTCAAGATCACCGTCGACGCGGTTCTCCATTCCGTCCTGGTCGCCGACCCGCTCCGGGTCCTCGATTGCTCTCCAATCACCGACGGAGCCGCGGCGGTCGTCCTCTGCCCCCTGGACTTAGCGAGAAAATTAAAAAAGCCGCTTATCAAGATCAGCGGCAGCGGCCAGGCGACCGACTCCATCGCTCTGAGTTCCAGGCAGGATATCACTTGGATCGAATCAACGCACCAGGCCGCCAAGAGAGCTTACGCCATGGCCGGGAAGAAGCCCGAGGACATTCAGGTCGTCGAAGTTCACGACTGCTTCACGATTGCCGAAATCTGCGTCATCGAAGCTCTGGGATTGGTCGAGAAGGGAAAGGGCGGCCGGGCGGTCGAGGAAGGATTGACCTCCCTTCAGGGAAAAATTCCGGTGAACACGAGCGGCGGCCTGAAAGCCAAGGGGCATCCGGTCGGAGCGACTGGAGTCGCCCAAGCGATCGAGATTATCAAACAACTGCGGGAGGACGCCGGCCCGCGGCAGGTCAAAGGAGCCCGGGTCGGGCTGACCCAGAATATGGGCGGAAGCGGCGGGTCGACCGTCGTCCATATTTTCGAACGAGTTTAAAGGAGGCCAAGATGCCAACGCCGTCCCGCTATTGGAGAGAGATTCCCCAGAGATACAGACTTGAGGCTGCGAGATGCCTGAACTGCGGCTTTGAGGCGTTTCCTCCGCGACTCGTCTGTCCTCGCTGCCAATCGAGAAAATTTGAGACCATCGTGCTTCCCGGGACAGGAAAGATCGTAAGTTTCACGATCATCCGCGTTCCGCCGCATCCGTTTGTCGACCAGGCGCCTTACGCAATCGGGATCGTCGAGCTCGACAATCATATCCGGTTGACCGGTCAGATTGTCGATTGTCCTTTTGAGGAGCTTGAAATCGGAAAGCGGGTGAAAATTGAATTCCGAAAAATCTATCAGGAGGGCGAGGCCGGCGTCATCTATTACGGCTACAAGTTCGTTCCCGAATGACCGGTGGGAAGAGCGGGTTTGGTTGAAATGTCATGGATCGGGGGAAAATCAAATTCCTCCGATCGATGAACCGTCCCTTTATTAGGAGAGAACGTGTTTAAGATCGAAAGCAAAGTCGATCCTCAGAGCCAAGACTACAAGGATAATTTCGAGCAGATGAAGAAGGTCGTGGCCGAGTACAAGGTGCGTCTGGCCAAAGTCCAGGAGGGCGGGCCGCCCAAATACCGCGAGCTTCATCAATCCCGGAAGAAGCTCCTTGTCCGGGAACGCCTGGACCGGCTTTTTGACCGCGGAACGCCGTTCCTCGAGCTCAGCCCCCTGGCTGCTTGGGGCATGTATGATGATGAAGCACCGGCGGCGAGCCTGGTGACCGGCATCGGGGTAATCCACGGAAGGGAGGTTCTGGTCATCGCCAACGACGCCACCGTCAAGGGAGGGACGTATTTCCCGATGACCATCAAGAAACACCTCCGGGCCCAGGAAGTCGCTCTGGAGAACCGCCTGCCCTGCATTTATCTTGTCGACTCGGGAGGAATATTCCTGCCGCATCAATCCGGGACGTTTCCCGACAAAGAACACTTCGGCCGGATTTTCTACAACCAGGCGCGGCTGTCGGCTCTGGGGATTCCCCAAATCTCCATCGTCATGGGGTCCTGCACAGCCGGCGGAGCCTATGTTCCGGCCATGAGCGATGAGACGGTCATCGTCCGGCGCCAGGGAACGATCTTCATCGGCGGTCCGCCGCTCGTCAAGGCGGCCACCGGCGAGGAAGTCTCGGATGAAGACCTCGGCGGAGCCGATGTTCACTGCCGGATTTCCGGCGTTTCTGACTATTACGCTTACAACGACGAGCATGCCCTCGAAATCGCCCGGAACATCGTCGAGACGCTCGACCCGCCGCGGAAATTCGAGCTTGACATGGCCGAGCCGGAGGACCCGGCTTATGATCCCCAAGAAATCTACGGGATCGTGCCTCGCGACCTCCGCAAGCCGTTCGAGATCAGAGAAATCATCGCCAGGCTGGTGGACGGAAGCCGGTTCCAGGAATTCAAGGAGCTCTACGGCCAAACCCTGGTCTGCGGGTTCGCCCGAATCATGGGCTATCCGGTCGGAATTCTGGCCAACAACGGCGTTCTTTTTTCCCAGAGTTCCCTTAAAGGCGCCCATTTCGTTACCCTCTGCGCTATGCGCAAGATTCCTCTGATCTTTCTCCAGAATATCACCGGGTTCATTGTCGGCAAGCAATACGAACACGGCGGGATCGCCAAGGACGGAGCCAAGCTGGTTCACGCTGTGGCTAACGCTGATGTCCCGAAGTTCACCGTCATCGTCGGAGGCTCCTACGGCGCGGGGAACTACGCCATGTGCGGTCGGGCTTACGGGCCGCGCCTCCTCTGGATGTGGCCGAATGCGAGAATCAGCGTCATGGGAGGGGAGCAGGCAGCCCATGTTCTCGTCACCGTCAAGATCAAGCGGCTTCAGGAGCAGGGGATCAAGATGACCGAAGAGGATAAGGCGAAGCTGATGAAGCCGATCCTCGAGAAATACGAAGAGGAGGCAAGCCCTTACTACAGCACGGCCAGGCTCTGGGATGACGGCATCCTCGATCCGCTCGAAACCCGGGAGGCACTGGCTCTCGGAATATCCATGAGCCTGAATGCTCCCATTCCGGATTACCGGGTCGGGATTTTCAGGATGTGACGGCATGGACGTTCCGAAGTTCGAAACGATTTTTGTTTCCCTTAAAGAAGGCGTGGCCGAGATTTCACTCAACCGGCCCCAAGTCCATAACGCTTTCAATTCTCGGATGGTCGATGAGCTCGCCCGGGCATTCCGGGAAGTCAAACAGGAGCCATCGATCCGAGTCGCCGTCTTGACGGGACAGGGAGAATCTTTTTGCGCCGGAGCCGACCTCAACTGGATGCGCGAGGTCATCCGCTATTCTTATGAACAAAATCTACGGGAATCCCTGGCCGTCGCCGACCTGATGTATGAGATCTACGCTCTTCCCAAGCCCACCGTTGCGCGGGTCAACGGAGCGGCCATCGGCGGCGGAAACGGGTTGCTGGCAGCCTGCGACATCGTCATCGCCTCGGAGAAGGCGACTTTCGGGTTGAGCGAGGTCAAGCTCGGGCTGGTCCCGGCAGTGATCTCTCCTTATGTCATTCGCCGGATCGGGGAGAGTGCGGCCCGACTCTACTTCCTGACAGGGGAGCGTTTCAGCGCCGCCCGGGCCCTTGAAATCGGCCTCGTCAACGCAGTCGTCCCTCTCGAAAGGCTCGATGAGAAAATCGGAGAAATCGTCCGTTTTCTCCTTGGTTCCGGACCCGAGGCCATGGCAAGCTGCAAGGATTTGCTCCGGCGCATTCCGGCGATGAGCTTGGAAGAAGCGAAGCCCTACACGGCCGAAATGATCGCCCGGCTTCGCATCAGCCCGGAAGGGCAGGAAGGGATGGCGGCTTTTCTCGAGAAGAGAAAGCCAGGCTGGGCTAAAAAATAGAAATCAAATCGGAATCCTCATGTTCAAGAAGATTCTCGTTGCCAATCGGGGCGAAATTGCCGTGCGCGTGATTCGGGCGTGCCGGGAGATGGGGATCGCCTCGGTCGCCGTCTATTCGGAAGCCGACCGGTCGAGCCTTCATGTCCAGATGGCGGACGAGGCGGTGCTGATCGGTCCGCCGCCGGCTGTCGAAAGCTATCTCGCTGTGGACCGCATCGTCGAAGCGGTGCGGGCGACGGGGGCGGAAGCCGTGCATCCCGGCTACGGGTTCCTGGCCGAAAACCCCGCTTTTGCCCGGCGACTGGAAGAGGAGGGAATCGTCTTCATTGGACCGAATTCCCGGGCTCTGGCGCTCGTCGGCGATAAAGTCCAGGCGCGACAGACAATGTCTGAAGCGGGAATTCCGGTCATCCCGGGGATGAAATCGGTGGCCGCTTCGATTGACCAATGCGCCCGCGAGGCGCTGAGGATCGGGTATCCGGTGATGATCAAGGCTTCGGCCGGAGGCGGGGGAAAAGGGATGAGGATCGTCGGCAGCGAGGAGGAACTCAGACCGGCCCTCGAAGCGGGGATGCGCGAGGCGAAGAGCGCTTTCGGCGACGATTCGATCTACCTGGAAAAATACATCGAAGAGCCGAGACACGTCGAATTCCAGGTCCTTGCCGATAATCAGGGAAATATCGTCCATCTTTTCGAGCGGGAATGCTCGATTCAAAGACGCCATCAGAAGATTGTCGAGGAGACTCCTTCGACGGCCCTCACACCCGAACTCAGAAAGGCCATGGGGGAGGCCGCCAAGAAAGCCCTTCAAGTCGCCGGTTACAATAACGCCGGCACCGTGGAGTTTCTGCTCGACAGGAATCGGAATTTCTATTTCCTCGAAGTCAACGCCCGACTCCAGGTCGAGCATCCGATCACCGAGCTCGTTTGCGGGATCGACCTGGTTCACGAGCAGATCAGGATCGCGGCCGGCGAAGCCCTGGGGATCAAACAAAAAGATCTTAACCAGCGCGGCCAGGCCATTGAATGCCGAATCTATGCGGAAGACCCGGCAGCGGGTTTCCTCCCTTCTTCGGGGAAAATTGTTTTTCTCAAGGAACCTCAGGGGCCGGGAGTGCGAGTGGACAGCGGGATCTATAGCGGTTATGAGGTGCCGATTTATTATGACCCTATCCTGGCCAAGCTGATTGTTTGGGCTCCGACGCGCCGGCTGGCGATCGCCCGGATGAGGGCGGCTTTGGAGGACTATGTGATTATGGGAATCCAGACGACGATCCCGTTCCTCAGAGACGTTGTCTCCCATCCGAGCTTCCTCAGCGGAGAGACGACGACGAATTTCATCCCGCGCCATTTCGAAAACTGGCAGGAAAACCGGGCCGGGGACGAGGCGCTCCAGCTGGCCCTGGCCTTGGCGGCGTTTTACGAACTCAACCGGCCACCCGGCGCTCCGCCTCCGACCATTCGAGCCCGAGATCTGTCGTCTCCGTGGAAAACTCTGGGAGCGTGGAGAATCGGGGGAAAAGCCTGAAATGGAATTTGAATTTTTCTCCAACCGTCAAGCCTGCCGAATTTCGGTCGATAAAAAAGACGGACGGTTTGTTTTCCGCGTCCGAGAGGCGGCTTTCGAGGCGGAGATTCGGTTGGTTTCAGCTAACCATTTGTATGTTCTCTTCGGGGGGCGGACATACCGGGTTTTTGTCGCCGAAGACGGGGATAGAATCTACATTTCTCTGGCCGGTCGGACTTATGTCTTTGAGAGGCAGAGGCAGGAGGAAAAGAGGTTCGATAGAGCCGAAGACGGGGACGAGAGAGGCAACCCGGTCATCAGGGCTCCGATGCCTGGAAAAGTCATCAAGATCTGCGCTTCCGAAGGCGAAAATGTCCGAAAAAACCAGACACTGGCCATTGTCGAAGCGATGAAGATGGAAAACGAGCTCAAGTCGCCGGTCGCAGGGACCGTCAAGAGGATCTTTGTTTCCGCCGGAGACTTGGTGGACTCCGAGAAAGCTCTCTTGGAGCTTGAGCCCAAGCCCTGAATTCTCCCTCTTTTGGTCCGATTTGGGTTGATGATCAAATGCAACCTTTTGGCTTGAAGGCGTGTTTATGAGGATGAGAATGGATGAACAGGAATTGATGCGCTTGGTGAAGGAAGGAGACGAAGAGGCTTTTGCCCGGATCGTAGGCGCGTACAAGGATAGGATTGTGAATTACCTCTATCAATTCAGCGGAGATTATCAAAAAGCGGTCGAGCTCGCTCAAGAAACGTTCATTAGGGTTTTTTTCAAAGCCGGCCAGTACCGCCCTCTTGCGCCCCTCTCTTCATGGATCTACGCCATTGCCTCCAACCTCGCCAGGACAGAGATGAAAAAATCGCGCCGTCAGCAGATCGTTTCGCTCGAGGAGGTCGCGGCGCATGAGTTCGCAAGCAGCGCTTATTCGCAGGATCCACCTTCGAGCGGGCTGCTCGAGAACCTGAGAGAAGCGCTGCGATCCTTGCATCCCCGCTATCGGATTCCCGTCGTTCTCAAAGACTTGGAAGGGTTTTCCCAGGATGAGATTGCCGAGATTCTGAAGAAGCCGGTGGGCACGATCAAAGCCCGGATCAGCCGCGGCCGGGGGATTCTCAGGAAAAAGCTTGAGAAGGCGACGGCCGGCAGCAGCGGGGTTGTTTTCTAAATAAGATTGAGGAGAAGAAGAATGGAGGAGATGGAAATCTTGAAGAAACTCGAGAAGGTCAAGGCGCCGCCGGATTTTGAACAAAAGGTCATGGCCGAGCTCTCGCTGCGGCGGAGAAGCCGTCTCCGTCGCCGGCTCGGGCTGCAGCTCTCCTTGGCCGGGGCGGTCGCCTCGTTGCTGGTGGGCTTTGTTTTATGGAATTTCGTCGTCATCGGGAAAAGGAATCCGCTCGGCATATCTCCGGCAGGGAGGGAGTGGACAGATTCCGCCGCGGCGGGTCCAATTTCCGGCTCCGGGAGAACCCTCCCGATCATTGAAACTCTGGATTATTCTCTGGAAGTCCGCAACCGCGGTCAGGCGCCCCAAGCGGTCTATCTTTTGGAACAAGTTTCCGATAAAACCCCGAAAGGGGTCAGATTTTAAGGAGGTTTTAAACCCATGAGCAAACAAAACAGGCTGCTGGCTATCCTGACAGCCATCCCCTTGGGATTGGCGCTTTTCGCCGCCCAGGCCTCGGCCGGATCTCTGGCTGGCGAAGACAATACCATGGAGATTGTCGCCAAGAAAGTCTTCCCGAGCGTCGTCCGAGTCGAATCGCAGAACGGATTGACGAAAGTCGCGACCGGCGTGGTCCTCGACAAGGACGGGCATATCGCCACCACGGCTTTGATCTCCGGCCGGGAGGAGAGAATAACGGTCGTCTCATCCGACGGCAGGCGGAGCCAGGCGAAATTCCTCGGCTTCGACCCGGAAACACACCTGGCCCTGATCAAATCCGGCGAGAAGGGCTGGACGCCGGTCGCCTTGGCCAAGGAGAGAAACCTTGCACCGGGGTCCTGGGTCGGTCTGGTCAGCGTTTCGCCCGAAAACACGCCCTCTGTGGCTCAAGGCATCGTCAGCTCGATCGCCCCTGATCGCCTGCGCCTGAATATCTGGGTGACGAGGGGGGCGAGCGGCAGCCCCGTGGTCAACAAAGACGGCCAAATGGTCGGGCTCCTCAGGGGAATCTATGCCGAAGATCAACCGGTCGTTTTTGAGTTCAGGGAGAGGGAAGTCGTCGGCAGCGGCTACGCCTTCAGCCGGGCCGAGGCTCCTTCCTCGGGAATGGCCCTGGCAATTCCGGTCGATCTTGTTCTCAATGTGGTCGCCGAAATCAAAGAGAAAGGGAAGGTCAGCCGCGGCTGGCTGGGAGTGACGATCGCCGAGGACGAGAAAGGCCGTGTCGAGGTCGGCGACGTCGAAAAAGACAGCCCGGCCAGCGAGGCAAAGATCGAGGCAGGAGATCTTCTTCTTTCCGTCGACGGCAAGAGAATCACGGGAGCGCAGATGTTCGTCTCAGAAATCAGGAACCGGAAGCCTGGCGAGACCGTCCAGCTGGAGATCGAAAGAAACGGAAAAACACGAAAAGTTGAGGTGAAGCTCGGGGAATATCCGGAAAGCGAAGCCAGGAGAGAGCTGGCCTTCCGTTTCCCGGGCTTATTCCCGGAGTGGCCGGAGAGGATTCCTCGTCCCGCCGTCCCTGAAGAAAGGGATTCGACCCTTCGCCGCCTGATCAAGCCGCGGCCCGATTGGGAGAAGAGGAAGTACATCGGCGTCTATCTTGAGGAAATGACGAAGCCGCTCCTCGAGTTTTTTGGGGTCAGGGAAGAGAGCGGGCTGTTGATCAATCAGTTGACCAAGAGCGGGCCGGCGGAAAAGGCGGGGCTCAAAGTCGGGGACGTCATCGTCCGGGCCGACGGAAAGGCTTTGAAGACCATTAATGATTTGAGTGCTCTTATCCAGGAGAAGAAAAAAGGAGACAAAGTCAGGATCGATTTCGTCCGCGATAAGAAACCGCTGTCCCTGGAAGTCGAAATCGAAGAGGAGGAAAGCCCGGGCCTCGCCTGGGTTTCGCCCGAAGTGATGGACGCTTGGCGAGAAGCGGCGAGAGAGTTCGAGCGGCAGTTCCAAAAATCCCGACAGATGTATGAAAAAACGACCCGAGAATCGGCCGAAAAGCTGAGGAAAGCCGCCGAGGAAATGGCCGAAAAAAGCAAAGAATATTCCCCCATGCTACAGGATCTCTATAAGAAGAACCTGGAAAAAATAAAGGAAAACCTGAAGTCAATCTACGAGAAAAGCAAGGTTTATTTCCGGGTTTAGGAGCGGATCCGCCGAGCCTCAAGTTCGGCCATCTCTCTCGAGGGCCGTCGTCGGGGGATGGCCTTTTCCTTATTCCCCACCTTTTCTTCCCTTTGGCTCCAGCCATTTCTTTAAAAACACAGCGCAATCTTCGTCCGTCAGACGGGAATGGTCGTAGAACCCGGCGGCCCGGCGCTGTTTCAGCGCTTCGTAGAGAATCACCCCCACGGAAACGGAAAGGTTGAGGCTCTGAACCATCCCGAACATCGGGATGCGGATCTTGTGGTCGGCCAAAGCGAGAGCGGCGGAGGAAACCCCTTCCGACTCGCTGCCGAAGACAACGGCTAGGGGACGGGTATAATCCAGCTCCGTATAATCCAGAGCGTCCTTCCGGAGATGCGTGACAGCCACCGCGAAGCCAGAATTTTTTAAAGGGAGAAGGCATTCGGCGATCGAATCATGGAGGTGAATCTCGATCCATTTTTCCGCCCGGGTCGAGATGGCTTTGTTGATGCTCAGAAGCTCGGGCCGAGGGGAGACAAGGTGAAGATGAAGAACGCCGGCCGCATCGCAGGTCCGGATGACGGCACTCGCGTTATGGGCGATCGACACCCCTTCCAGGACGACCTGAAGGTCGGGTTGTCGCCGAGCGAGGAGATGCTTGATGCGGTCGATTCTTTCTTTTGTCGGCACGGTCTAATAATAGAGTATTCCGATAGATTCAATCGATAATAAGAATCTTGACGGCCAGAAACACCCAGAAAAAGACGATCCCGGCCAGAGCCCGGTATTCCTTGTTTTTCTTGTAGAGCTGCCAATTGAATTTTCTGCGGGAAGGAAACCGGGGCCTGAAAAGGGAGGGGAAGAAGGAAGGAACCCGGCTCCGATAGTTTTCGTATTGCTCGGCAAAGAGTTCCTTCATCCGGTCTCTTTCCCGGCGGATGACGAGCGGATAAAACAAGGCGAAATAGACGGCGAAGACACCGGCCACCCACCAGGATCGGGATCCGGCGGTAATCCCCAGCCCGATGATAAGATTTCCGAGATAAAGAGGATTTCGGGAGTAGCGGTAAGGACCTGAAACGGCCAGTTCCTTTTCTTTGTTCAGATGGCCCGCCGCCCAGGCTCTGACCGCCAGGCCGAGAAAAGAGATTAAAAGGCCGATCCAGATGGACGTCCAACTCGGTCGACAAAGGACGAGGACGGCCAGAGCAGCGATGAGGCCCGACCGGACGCGGAGTCTGCTCAAAATTTCCCGGGCGCGGAATCTATTATCCATGGCTTATCCAGAGCTCCCGCACCGCAGCGACCGTCTCTTCGACGGACAGCCCTCGGAGGCATTCCAAGGTTGAGCAAGTCCTTTTGTAGCAGGGCCAGCAATCAAGCGGCCGGATGATCACGCGATCGCGGCTTCGAAAAGGGCCATTCCGCCGGGGGTTCGTCGGGCCAAAAATCCCAACCACAGGGACGGACAGGGCGCAGGCGACCTGGAGGGCGAATGTGTCACCGCTGACTAGGAGAGAGGCCTCGCCGACCAGGGCGATCACCTCTTTGATCGACAGAAACGGCGCCAGCGGAACGCCGGTCTTTTGGCCGACTTCAGAGGCCAGCCTTCTTTCTCTCTCCGTGCCCCAGAGGAGAAGCCGATAAGCGTTCTCCAGCCGAAGCCCGTTGATCACCGCCGCCCACTTTTCAGGGAACCATCTCTTTGTCTCCCAGGCCGCCCCGAGGTTGAAAAGGAGGAGCCGGCCTGTTCCGCCATGGCCGATCGATTGGAGTTTGGTTTTGACTGTGGCGCGGATCGAATCGGGAATCGCCAGCGGGAAATCGAGCTCTGTTTCCTCAATCCTCAGCAAACTCAACAGCCTTAAATTCTTGACCGCGACGTGAGTTTCATTCTCGGCAATCGCCTCAAGACGGTCCGTGTAAAAAGCGGATGCCAGCGGCTCACGGCAGTTCGGGCGGCCAAACCCGATTCGGCGTCGGGAGCGGGAAAAAAAGGCCAGCAGGCCCGATTTGACGAGCCCCTGAAAATCCAGGGCGGTTTGATCTCGGCTTCGGAGTTGACCGGCGCTGCGCAGCCATTTTTTTTTATCGACGGGGATGACTTCGTCGATCCCCGGGACAAGATCGAGAATTTCCTTGCCCGCTCTTTCCACCGCCCAGCGGATCTCGGCTTGGGGGAAATGCCGCCGGAGAGAGGAAAAAGCCGGCAGCGTGTGGACAATGTCTCCGAGCGAGCTCAGGCGGATGATCAAAAACTTATCCGCCGGCTTATGGACGGATCCCGGATGTCCGCGAATCATCGCCCTACCTTTTTTCGGCCGCCTGTTTTTGGCCTGGCTGACGGCTGTCGATTTCCCGCTGAAAAGCCGATGCCGAGGCGGCGATTCGTCGGATGATTTCCCGGGTATCCCTGACTTTCGGTCCTCCCGCGATGGCCACGCGACCCCCGTACTTTTTTACGGTTTCACGTTCCGGAACCGTGTGTTTTGAGTAATCCGAACCCTTGACGTGGACATGGGGCTTAAGGGCAAGAAGGATTTTCTCGACGGTCGGTTGGCTGAAAATCGTGACGTAATCCACAAAAGAAAAGGAGGCGAGGATTTCAGCCCTCTCCTGTTGGGGAAGAATCGGTCGGCCCGGCCCCTTCAGCCGTCGCACGGAAGCGTCGCTGTTGAGGGCGACAATCAGAATGTCTCCTAGGGCCTTGGCGCCGCGGAGGTAACGAATGTGGCCGGCATGAAAAAGATCGAAGCAGCCGTTGGCCAGAATCACCGTCTTCCCCTCTTTTTTTGCCGCGGCGACAATGCAGCGAAGTTCGGGGACCGTCTTCAGCTTTTCCAACTTAGGAGGAGATAGCATCGCGGAGTTCTCGGGCCGTTAGAGTCGCTGTTCCCTTTTTCATGACGACGATTCCGCCGGCGTAATTGGCCAGGAGCGCGGCCTCCCGGTGGGAAGCGCCGCTGGCTAAGGCCAGGGTGAAAACACTAATCACCGTATCTCCAGCGCCTGTGACATCGACGATATCCGTCCCGCCATGCACGGGAATAAAAAAGGGCTTTTTTCCCTTCTCAAATAAAGCCATTCCCCGCGATCCGCGGGTGATGAGAAGGGCGCTCGAGCCGAGTTTGGCCAGGAGAAGCCGGCCGGCACGCTTGAGTTTCAGGAGATCGTCATCGAGCTCGAGCTTCAGCGCCTGCTCGACTTCGGGTTCGTTCGGTGTGGCCGCCGTCACGCCTTTAAAATCGAGCAGCCGGAATCTTGAATCGAGCGTCACCGGAAGCCGGGTTTTTTTAAAATGGGGGAGGATGGATCTCAAAAGATCCGGTTTGACCGTGCTGTAGTTGTAGTCGGAGATCAGAAGCCCGGAGGAATGATTCCTCAGGGCTTCGAGATTGGTCCTCAATTTCCGCCTGAGCGAGGCGTCATCCGGGACAAAGGCTTCCTTATCGATGCGCAGAATTTGCTGTTTTTTCGTGTTTTCCTCGCCGCCGAGAATGCGCATTTTGATCGGCGTCTGGAAGCGGCTTGAACAGAGGAGGTATCGGCAGGGGATTTTCTGACCGCGGAGGATGCCGAGAATCCGTTCGCCGGCAGGATCGTCTCCGATGACTCCGACAGGAACGGGATACCCGCCCAGGGCTTTGATGTTCAAAACCGAGTTGCCGGCTCCTCCGAGAGAATATTCGCCCCGCTGATAACTAAGGATGAGAACCGGTGCTTCTCTCGAGATGCGCCTTGTTTTTCCGTAGACGTACTCGTCGAGGATGAAGTCTCCCCAGACGACGATTTTCTTGGCGGGAAAGCGATCGATCAGACTGAGCAGCCGAAGTTTTTCCTTGTCCACGACAGGTATTATATTATAATCTCCCTTCAAAATCGACACGAAAAACGGCCTTCGATCGGTTTCCCGCCCTGAGAATCATCGGCTGTAGGAATTAGTCGGGTCATCAACGAGGACAAGTTTAGCGATCATCACTTTTTTTCTCGCTCTTGGGGAAATTCGGCAGGCAAACGGGGCCGAGATGGCCGCTCGTTTTGACAACGCCGCCGTCCTCTGGTATACAGAACGCGTTTTTCGAGAGATACGGTCATGAGCAGAAGAGCGAATGATGTCGTCGTCGTCGGGTTTGCGCTGTTTGCCATGTTCTTCGGCGCCGGGAACCTGATTTTTCCGCCCTTCCTGGGCTATCTGGCCGGCTCGGTCTGGCCCGTGGCTCTTCTTGGCTTCCTGATCACCGGAATCGGCATGCCGCTTCTCGGAGTCATCGCTTCAGCCCGGGCCGGAGGATCGGTCGAGCACCTGGCCGGCCGCGTGGGGCCAGGGTTTGCCCGCATCCTGAGCATGGTCGTGATCCTGGCCATCGGGCCGCTCCTGGCGATTCCGAGGACGGCGGCCACGACCTTCGAGATGGGAATCCAACCCAACCTGCCCTGGGTAAGTCCGGCGCTCGGCTCGCTCATCTATTTCGCCGTGACCCTCTTTTTTGCCTTGAACGAGTCGAAAGTGGTCGACAAGATTGGAAAAATTCTGACTCCTTTCTTGATCGCGACGTTGCTCCTGATCATCCTTAAGGGGATTTTTTCGCCTCTGGCGACGCCCACTGAGGGGAGCCTGGCGGCTCCTTTTTCGTCGGGGTTTCGCGAAGGTTATCAGACAATGGACGCAATGGCGTCGATCGTCTTTGCCGAGATCATCATTGCCGCTCTCGTTTTCAAGGGGTATGCCGGAGTCACCGACCAGATCAAACTGGCGTCGCTTGCGGCGGTCGTCGCGGCGTCCGGGTTGGGTTTTGTCTA
>CAZNVB010000179.1:0-33868 GCA_964576265.1 uncultured Eubacteriales bacterium
GGGTGGAGGGGGACGGGTATCTGATTCGGGTGCGGGATGACGGGGTGGGGATGCCGGAGGGCTTGGATTTCCGCCGGACCGAGACCCTCGGCCTGCAGATCGTCTGCACCCTCGCCGGCCAGATCGACGGGAGAATCGAGCCCGAGAATCCGGGCTGCGGCAGGGGAACGTCATTCAGACTGATCTTCAACGAGATTCCGGGAAGACCCCCTCAGGCCTGAGACCATGGAAAAGATCAACATCCTGATCGTCGAGGACGAAAGCCTGGTCGCCCGAGATATCGAAAACATGGTCCTCCACCTGGGATACGGAGTTTGCGGCATCGCTTCCACGAGCGAGCAGGCGATCAAGCTTGCCGCCCGGCACCGCCCGGACATGGTGCTCATGGACATCATCATCCGGGGAAAAATCGACGGCGTCTCGGCGGCCGAGAAAATCTGGAAAGCGTTCCGTATTCCGATCGTCTTTGTCACAGCCTATTCCGACGAGATGACTCTCCGGCGAGCCAAGATTACCGAGGCCTTCGGCTATGTCCTCAAGCCTTTCGAAGAACGAGAACTCAAGATTGCAATCGAGATGGCTTTCTTCAAATCGCGGCTGGAAAGGAGGCTGCGGGAAAGGGAAGAATGGCTGTCCGCGCTCGTGACGAGTATCGGTGAAGGCGTCATCGCGACCGATGAAGGGGGAGGGATCTCGTTTATGAATCCGTTGGCCGAGAGACTCACCGGCTGGCGGCAGGAAGAGGCTCGCGGCAAGCCGCTCCGTGAAGTCTTCCACACGATCGAGGAACAGAACGGCTCGGAGACAAACGGGATTCTGCTCTGTGCCAAGGACGGCCGAAAATTTCCGATCGAGGAAACGGCCATGCCCCTGAACGACGAGCGTCGGGGTTCGGGAGGCCAGGTTCTTGTCTTCCGCGATATCAGTGCTAGAAGAAGAGCGGAGAAAGAAGTCAAGGAAAGCTGGGCCCGACTGCACGAAGCCCTCGAGGGCACGATTCAGGCCATGGCCCTGACCATTGAAATCCGGGACCCTTATACCGCCGGTCACCAGCGCCGGGTCAGCCGCCTCTCCTGCGCCATCGCCAAGGAACTCGGGATGCCCGCCGAGCAGATCGAGGGCCTTCGCGTGGCCGGCGACATTCATGACATCGGCAAGATCTATGTCCCGGCCGAAATCCTCAGCAAGCCGGGGCAGATCACGGCCATTGAGTACGGAATCATCAAAACTCACCCTCAGGTCGGGTTCGATATCCTGAAAACGATCAAGTTCCCCTGGCCCGTCGCCCAGATTGTCCTCCAGCACCACGAACGGCTGGACGGCTCCGGCTATCCCCTGGGCATTTCAGGCGAGCAAATCCTGATGGAGGCGAGGATTCTGACAGTCGCCGACATCGTGGAAGCAATGTCTTCCCATCGTCCCTATCGCCCGGCCAGGGGGATCGAAATTGCCTTGGGAGAGATTATCGAAAACCGGGGCCGATTTTACGATGCGAGAGTCGTCGACGCCTGCGTGAAACTCTTTCGGGAAAACCTGTTCAAGCTGGAATAGCGTGGCAAGCGCCCCCGACGGGATTTGAACCCGTGTTGCCGCCTTGAAAGGGCGATGTCCTAGACCTGGCTAGACGACAGGGGCGGGGATGACGGAATGTGAGCCGTGCTGGACTCGAACCAGCGACACCCGGCTTAAAAGGCCGGTGCTCTCCCTCTGAGCTAACGGCCCCCGCAAAACGAAGCCCTATTTATAAAGGAATGAAAGGAAAGAGTCAATATCCGGCCGCAGCCGTCCTTCTCAGCCGACGGGCTCGAAGTTGATAATTTTCCAGGCCCCACGCCGGCTCAAGTTGGCGGCTTCGTCCTTGAGATCGTACTTTTTCAGATGAAAACGGTAATTCTTCGTCTGGCCGTCCTTGGTCGTAACCTCGATTTCCAGATCCTTTGAGTGGACCGTCCCCGTCAGATCCCGGATATTGGCTAGTTGACGCTCGCCCAGAGAGAAGAGAGCCCTTTGCTCCTCGCGGGCGGACGCGGCCTTGGCCTCATTGTACTGCCTCTGGAGCTCACGGTGGATCTCTCGCTCCGCGTCGAACTTGGCTTGAGCTTCGGCGGCCTTTTTCTTGGCTGCCGCTTTGGCCGCGCCGGTTCTGGCCAGCTTTTCTTCCTCTTGGGCACTGTACAAAGCGTCTTCAGCGTCCATCACCGGGCCGACATGATCTTCCAGCTTCTTCTTCAGCTCGAGCTCCGTCTTGTTCAATTCGACCAGAGTGAAAGGCACGACTTCCTCCGGACTGACGCTGACAATCTTATAGCTCTGAAAATCGATCGACACCGGCTCCAGGGCCATGCTGGACATAGTCATCGTGTCTTTGAGCGAAACCGCATGGAAATACGTGTCCAGCAGCTTCTTTTCCGGATTTGAACTGCAGCTGGTGAGAGAAAGGAGCGCAGCGAAAGAAATGACGCCGAAAACCACGAAGCCTTTCCTTCTCATAGTTCCTCCTTCCGAATGATCGCGATTTTATTCTGCCCAAATTTTACTTCTTTTTCAAGCAAAAAAGCAAGGGGAAATTTGAGCTTTCCGTTCCGCTTGTCCGGAGGATTTTTTCTCATTTTTTTTGTTGACAAAGGCCTTTTGAATTCATAAAATCGAATGTAATTATAAGAGAAACCTTAGTATTCTTATCAATCTTATAATTACACTCGATTTTGATTGATGCAGGATTCTTAAGTTTGATTTTTCTTTGTCTTAACAGCCCGCCGGCTTGGATTTTCACTCTCCAGCCGGGCTCCAGAACAACCGTCTTCTCCTTGCGCCTGGGCCTTCCTCCCTGCCGCCGGCCTTCTCCGCCTCTGTCTTCGCATCGCCGATCCTCTTTTTCCCTCGATAAACCGAATCTCTAAAAAAGGAGGCTACATGGAAATCGTCAGGAAGGTCAAATACGAAGAGGAGCTCGATACGGCCTTTGTGGACCTGATCAAGACGATGTCCGGAGACAATGAGATCGATCACTGTATTCAGTGCGGCACCTGCAGTTCGTCCTGTCCGATGTCGGTCTATATGGATTTTCCGCCGCGAAAAATCATCGCCATGGTGAAAAACGGCTTCAAAGAGGAGGCCTTGCGCAGTTTCACAATCTGGCTCTGCCCGTCCTGCTACACCTGTCAGGTCCGCTGCCCGGCCAAGATCAAAATCACCGACGTCATGTACGCCCTGAAACGGGTGGCCATCCAGGAAGGCGTGTATCCGGCCCGCTTTTCCATCCCGGTCTTGGACCGCGAAATGTCCCGGCTCATCGCCTCGAACGGCCGAAATTCCGAGCTCCGGCTGATCCTCAGGCTTTATCTCAAGTCCAAGAAGCCCTTGGCTCTGCTCAAGATGGCGCCGCTCGGCCTCAAACTCATGAAAACGGGCCGGATGAGCCTGAAGAAAGAACGGATCAAAAATAAAAAGCAGCTCCGGACCTTGCTCGACGCGCTAAAGGAGGGAGCCTGATGAACGGCTATGTCTATTATCCCGGATGCTCTCTGAAGAGCAACTCAAAACATTATGAGGAATCGATCCTGCCTGTGTTCAAAGAAATCGGCTTGCCCCTCGAGGAGCTGGACGACTGGAACTGCTGCGGAGCGACCGCCTATTTTTCGGTCGACGACGGGATGGCGGCCGCCATCTGCGGCCGCAACCTTTCTATTGCCGAAAAGCTGAGCAAGGATATCGTTGCTCCCTGCGCCGGCTGTTTCTTGACCCTAAAAAAGTCCAATAAGTTCCTGCTTGGGGGAAGCGAAAAAGCCCGCCGCATCCTTTCCGCTCTGGAGAAGTCCGGCTGTGCCTATCATGGGGGCGTCGAGGTCAAGCACCCGCTCCAGATCCTGACCTCGGACGGCCGGCTGGAAAAAATCAAGGCCAAGACGGTTCGGCCGCTCAGCGGGCTCAAAGTCGCCTGTTATTACGGCTGCCAGCTGGTGCGTCCCTTCACCGACTTCGACGACCCGGATTATCCGATGTCCCTCGACAGGTTGATGGCGGCGGTCGGCGCCGAGCCGGTGGAATACTCGGCCAAAACGCGCTGCTGCGGGGGGTCGTTGACCGGAACCATCGAGGAAGTCGGGCTGCGGCTTAATTATATTCTTCTCAAAGAGGCCAAGCGCCGGGGTGCCGATGTAATTTCGACGATTTGTCCCCTCTGCCAGTTCAACCTCGAGATTCTGCAGGACAAGATGATCAAAAAATACAAAGACGAGGTGAAAATGCCCGTCCTCTATTTCAGCCAAATCGTCGGGCTCGCTCTCGGCATTCCCAAGGAAGACCTCGGGTTTGCCCGGTCGATCATCGACCTCCGGCCGCTGTGGAAGAAAATCGATAAGGGAGGACGGAAATGAGCCAAAACGGTCAACCGAGAATCGGCGTTTTCATCTGCCATTGCGGGACGAACATCGCCGGAAAAATCAATGTCCCCGAAGTCGTCGACTTTGCCTCCCGGCTGGACAACGTCATCGTCGCCCGAGAATACAAATTCATGTGCTCGGACCCGGGCCAAGAGCTGATCAAGCAGAGCATCAAAGACCACAACCTGAATCGCGTGGTCGTCGCCTCCTGCTCACCCCTGATGCATGAGCCGACTTTCCGGGGCGCGACCTCGGAGGGCGGGCTGAATCCGTTCTATTTTCAGATGTCCAACATCCGCGAGCAGGACTCCTGGGTGACCGAAGACCCGGAAAAGGCGACCAAGAAGGCCAAAGCGTTGGTCTCGGCGGCGGTCCGCCGGGTCGCCGTTCACGAGCCTCTGACCAAAAAAGAAGTGCCGGTGCGCCCTGAGGTCCTGATCGTTGGCGGCGGGATCGCCGGCATCCATGCCGCCTTGACCTACGCCAATTCGGGCAAGAAAGTCTATCTGGTGGAAAAACAGCCCTCGATCGGCGGCCATATGTCGATGCTGGACAAAACCTTCCCCACCCTCGACTGCTCGGCCTGCATTTTGACCCCCAAGATGAGCGAGGTCGGCAAGCACCCGAACATCGAGCTTCTGACCTGGACGGAGGTCGAGGAAATTTCCGGCTACGTCGGCAATTTTAAGGCTAAGATCCGCAAGAAGGCCCGCTATGTCGATCTCGAGAAGTGCAACGGCTGCGGCGCCTGCTGGGAAAACTGCCCGACGACGATTACCCCATCGGAGCGGGTCATCCGGAAAGGCAACATCGTCATCAAAAGAGTGGAAAAAGACGATTCGAGTCGATGGACATGAGGCTCAGGAAGATCCGGGATTTGCTCGAAGCCGAAATCCTCTGCGGCGAAGACTGCCTGGACATTGAAATCGAAGAGGCCGGCGCCTCCGACTTAATGAGCGACGTCCTGGCTCTGGGCAAACCCGGGCTGCTGCTCATCACCGGGCTGGCGAACGCTCAGAGCGTTCGGACGGCGATCATCATCGGCGCGCGGGCAATCGTTTATGTCCGGGGGAAGAGACCCGATCAGGAGGGCCGCGAGCTCGCGGTGCGCATGGGCATCCCCCTCCTCTCGACGCAGTTCATGATGTATCGAACGTGCGGCCTTCTCTTCGGCAGCGGCCTCAGCGGCATCGATGACCGACCCGGACTCCGACGTCCGTCCGGCAAGAGCGATGAGGCCAGCCTGGTTCAGGAATTCTTTATCGCCGGAGGAGATTTTGGCCGCGCCGGAAGCGTTTCCATCAAGATCATGGAGCTGCTCAAGGAAATCGGGATCGACCCTACCGTCATCAGCCGGGCGTCGATCGCTGCCTATGAAGCCGAAATGAATGTCGTCATGTACGCCCGAAGAGGAGAGTTCCGTCTGACCCTGACTCCGAGCGCCATTCATATGATCGTCTCGGACGAGGGCCCCGGAATTCCCGATATCGAGCTGGCCATGAAGGAAGGCTATTCCACGGCCACCGAGGAAATGAGAGAGATGGGATTCGGCGCCGGGATGGGCCTGCCGAATATCAAGAAGAACTCGGACCGGTTTGAGATTCATTCGGAGGTGGGAAAAGGGACTCGGCTCGAGATTGTCATTGATCTCAAGCAAGGCGAGCGCGCATGAACCAATACTATCATTCCATCCGTTTCGAAACGGAGAAGTGCAACGGCCGGATGAAGTGCTTGAGAATCTGTCCGACCCAGGCCATTCGGGTGCGAAACGGCAAGGCCCGGATGATCGAGGAACGGTGCATCGACTGCGGCGAGTGCATCAATGTCTGTCCCACCGGCGCCATCGTTCCTCTGACCGACCCCTTCGGCGAGCTCGCCCGGTTCCGCCATACGGTGGCGATTCCATCGCCGGCGCTCTACACGCAATTCGGACGGGAAATCCTGCCCGACAAAATCCTCGCCGGCCTGAAGAAATTGGGCTTCGACGACGCCTTCGACCTGGCCACGACCTGCGGCGAAGTGAGTTTCGCCATTCAAGAATACTTGCGAGAAAACAAAGGGCCAAAGCCTTTGATATCCAACGTTTGTCCGACCGTCGTCCGCCTGATCCAGGTGAAATATCCCGACCTGATCGACCTCATCATCCCGATCAACACGCCCCGTGAGATTGCCGCCAGGGACATTAAAAAGAAAAAATCGAAGCAGTACGGCCTGAAAGAGAAGGAGATCGGAACATTCTATATCACCCCGTGTCCGGTCAAGATGATCTCGATCAAGCAGCCGGCCGAGAAGGGAGCCTCCCACCTGGACGGGGCAATTTCTATCGCCGACGTTTACGGACCTCTCCTTTCCGCCATGGAAGGAGTGGAAAAAGAGAGCTACCGCAAGGCTCTGGAAAATATCTGTATCCTGGGAATCGGCTGGGGCATGGTCGGTGGGATCAGCCGAACTCTTCGCCTGCGCAACTCCTTGTCGGTTTCGGGGCTCCCCGAGATCATTCGGGTCTTCGACGATATCGCTCGGGGAAAGCTCAAGGATATCGATTTCATCGAAGCCTACTCCTGCGCCCAGGGGTGCTGCGGCGGGTCGCTGACCGTGGAGAACGTCTACAGCTCCTTCAATAAGATCCTCAAGCTTGTCGAAACCCTGGAATTCGAGAAGATCAAAGCCTGTCCGGACATCCGCCAGGTCCGCCAGCTTTATGCTCAGAACTATTTCTTTCTCGAACGGAAGATCGAACCTCGGCCGCTCACCCCACTCGATCCCGATCTGGGCCGGGCCATCCAAAAGAGAAAAGAGAAGCTCAAAATCTACGAGTCGCTGCCCAAGATTGATTGCGGCGTCTGCGGGTCGCCCGATTGCCTCTCCTTCGCCGAGGATGTGGTCACCGGACGGGCGCAGCTCGAAGAATGTCTTTTGTTAAGTCTTAAAAAACAATCCCAAGGATAGAAAGCCATGAAAGTTCAGGACATCGTCAACAAATTCGACCTCAAAGTTTTATCGGCCAAGGATCGGCTGGACGTCGAAATCAGCGGCGGCTACACGAGCGATCTTCTCAGCGACGTCATGGCCAACAGCCGGCCGGGAAACGTCTGGATTACCCTCCAGACCCACCAGAACATCGTCGCCGTGGCCAAGCTCAAAAGCCTGGCGGCGATTGTCTTGGTCAATAACCGGATGCCGGATGCGGAAACGCTGAAAATCGCAGAGGAAGAGCACGTTCCGCTGCTCTCGACCGGAGAACCCGCCTTCAAATTCTCCGCGCTCTTGTACGCTCGGTTGGAGCGAAAGGACTGACCGATGCTGAGAGCTTACCGGGCGGATCTCCACGTGCACACCTGTCTGTCTCCCTGTACGGATCTGGAGATGTCGCCCCGCGGGATTGTTCAAACCGCAAACGCTCTGAACATCGACATCCTGGGAATTTGCGACCATAACACGGCGGAAAACGTGCCCGCCCTGCGCCAGGCCGCCGGTCCGTTCGGGATCGCGGTGCTCGCCGGTCTTGAAGTCGCCTCCGAAGAAGAGGTTCATGTTCTCGGCCTTTTCGACGACTTCGAGTCGGCCCTCTCTCTCCAGGAGATCGTATATTCCCGACTTCCCGGGAAAAACGACGAAGAGGCTTTCGGCATTCAGCCGGTGGTCAATGAGCAAGGAGAGATCCTCGGGTTTAACGAGCGGCTTTTGATCGGAGCGACGACGCTCCCGCTGGCGGAAGTCGTCTCCCTCATCCATTCCAATGGAGGAATCGCCATCGCCTCGCACATTGATCGGGAAGCGTTCAGCATCATCGGCCAGCTGGGGTTTATTCCCGATGATCTCCCGCTCGACGCCGTCGAGATTTCTCCATCTCTAACCCTTCGCCAGGCGCGGATGAAATTCGGCTCCCGCTTCCCCCTGACGACCTCTTCCGATGCCCATCGTCTGAATGAGATCGGCCGGGTGACGACCTTCTTCCGGCTGGCCGAGGCGACGGTAGCGGAGATCCGGAAAGCTCTGCACGGGGAAGACGGCCGAGCCATCATCGACGAGGAAAAAGAATGAGGGACCTGTCGCTTCACATTCTTGATATCGCCGAGAACTCGATCGCCGCGCAGGCCTCCCGGATCGAAATCCGCCTGGAGGAAAATCGCGCCCAAAACGTCCTCGTCCTGGAGATCACGGACAACGGAAAAGGCATGGATAAGGACCTGCAATCCCGGGTGTTGAGCCCGTTTGTGACCAGCCGGACAACGCGAAAGGTCGGCCTCGGCCTTTCGCTTCTGGCCGCAGCCGCCGAAGCGACCGGCGGCGGTGTGAGCATCGAATCGGAACCCGGGAAAGGAACCCGGGTGCGGGCGACGTTCGAGCTCAACCATATCGACCTCAAGCCTCTGGGCGATATCGCCGAGACCATTCTGACCCTGCTGATCGGGAACCCGGGCCTCGATCTTGTTTATCAACACAAGATCGACGGCGACGAGTTCACGCTCGACTCGAGGGAAATCAAAGCGGAGCTCGACGGAATTCCGATTCACTCGCCCGAGGTCGTGAAAATCCTCAGGAAAAATATCAAGGAAGGCCTAGATCAACTCAGGAGGAAAAATGAGCCAAGAAAGAGTCTCTGAAATCCTCGGCAAGTATGGCGCGGACGGGAGTGCCTTGATCGCCATCCTTCAGGACGTCCAGGAAGAGTACAGCTATCTGCCCCGGGAAGTTCTGGTTCAAGTCTCCAAAGAGCTCAACGTTCCGCTCAGCCGGGTTCTCAGCGTGGCAACGTTCTTCAGGGCGTTCAGTCTGAAACCCAAAGGCAAGCACCCCATCCATGTTTGCCTGGGAACAGCCTGCCATGTCCGCGGCGCCCAGCGCGTCCTGGAAAAGTTCGAGCGAGAGCTGGGATTGAAATCGGGGGAGACGTCGGCCGATTTGGAATTCAGCCTGGATGCGGTGCGCTGCGTCGGTTGCTGCGGCCTGGCCCCGGTCGTTCAAGTCGGGGAAGAAGTCCACGGCAAGATCACGCCGGCAAAAGTCGCCGGAGTGATCAAGAAATACAAGAAGTGAGGAGGAAGCGATGCCCAAACTCACGCTTGAAGACCTGGCCAAGATCAGGGAAAAGTCCAGGCGGCTGACCTCGATTCGTGAAGGGGGAGAGTACCGGGCCAAAATCTGTGTTCACATGGGGACCTGCGGGATCGCCGCCGGCGCCCGCTCCATCATGAACGCCTTGCTCAAGGAAATCGAAGAAGGAAACATCAGCGATGTCCTGCTGACGAATTCAGGCTGCGCCGGGTTATGCAGCCGAGAACCGATGGTCACGGTCGAGATCGCCGGGCAGGCGCCGGTCAAATATGTCGATCTGACCGAAAAAAAGATCAAGGAAATCTTCGCCAAACATGTCCTCGGCGGGCAGATCGTCACGGAGTATGCTCTCGGCATCGGCAGCGAAAAAACGGATTTCTGAAGGAGGCGGAGAGATGGCCGAAACAGCGAAAGAAAAAATGTTCCGGATACACTTGATGATTTGCGCGGGAACGGGGTGCGTCTCCAACCGTTCTTTCGAGATCAAAGAGGCCCTAGAAAAAGAGATTCAGAAACAGGGGCTAGAGAATGAAGTCCTGGTCGTCGCCACCGGCTGCAACGGCTTCTGCGAACGCGGACCTTTGCTGGTCGTCCAGCCGGGGAATATCTTCTATCAGCAGCTCACCGTCAAGGACGTTCCCTATCTCGTCGAAGAGCATCTGCTCAAAGGCCGACCGGTCAAGAAGTTCATGTACTCGCCGCCAAAAGAAAAAACGCCCATCCCCATCCTGAGCGAGATCGATTTCTTTAAGAAGCAGGTCCTCATCGCCTTGAGGAACCGGGGGCTGATCGACCCGGAAAAAATCGAGGAATACATCGCCCGCGACGGCTACTCGGCCATGGGTAAAGCCCTGACCGCAATGACCCCGGAACAAATCATCAAAGAGATCTCCGTCTCCGGGCTGCGGGGAAGAGGCGGAGCGGGCTTTCCGACCGGCCTGAAATGGCAGCTTGTCCGGGACGCGCCGAGCGCCAACGGCGGGGCCAAATACCTCATCTGCAACGGAGACGAGGGCGACCCCGGAGCTTTTATGGACCGAAGCATTCTCGAGGCCGACCCTCATTCGGTCATCGAAGGAATGGTCATCGGGGCCAAGGCGGTCGGCGCGAGCGAAGGATTCATCTATGTCCGCAACGAATACCCTCTGGCCATCAAACGGGTATCGATCGCCTTGGAACAGGCTCGTGATTACGGGCTCCTGGGGAAAGATATTCTCGGGACGGGGTTCGACTTCGACCTGCGCATCGTTCGCGGTGCCGGAGCCTTCGTCTGCGGCGAGGAAACCGCCCTGATCGCCTCGGTCGAAGGACGATTGGGAGAGCCCCGGCCGCGGCCTCCCTATCCCGCTCAGAGCGGCCTCTGGGGAAAGCCGACCTGCATCAACAATGTCGAGACCTGGGCCAATGTCCCGCCGATCATCAATCGCGGCGCCAAGTGGTACGCGGCGATCGGTACGCCGACGAGCAAGGGAACGAAGGTTTTCTCGCTGGTCGGAAAAATCAACAACACGGGACTGGTCGAGGTCCCGATGGGAATCACGCTGCGGGAAATCATCTACGATATCGGTGGGGGGATTCCGGGAGGAAAGGCCTTCAAGGCCGTCCAGACGGGCGGCCCTTCCGGAGGCTGCATTCCCAAGGACCAGCTCGACCTCCCGATCGACTACGAAAGTCTGACCCAGGCCGGGTCCATGATGGGGTCGGGAGGCATGGTTGTCATGGATGAGGATACCTGCATGGTCGATGTCGCCCGCTATTTTCTGTCTTTTACCCAGGACGAGTCCTGCGGCAAATGCACGCCCTGCCGCGAAGGAACCAAGGCCATGCTCGACATTTTGACCCGAATCACCGAAGGCCAGGGAACCCCCGAAGATTTGACCCTTCTTGAAGACATGGCTCAAGCGGTCAAAGATTCGGCCCTCTGCGGCCTGGGAAAGACGGCTCCCAACCCTGTCTTAACGACTCTGCGCTATTTCCGGAATGAATATGAAGTCCACATCAAAGACAAAAAGTGCCCGGCCCGTGTCTGCCGTCAACTCAATGTCTACACGATCGACGAGAGCCGTTGCCTGAACGTCGGCAAGGGCTGCGACGTCTGCCGCCGCAACTGTGCTACCGATGCCATCTCCGGCGCCAAAAACGAGGCTCATCGGATCGACCAGACAAAATGCATCAAGTGCGGCGTCTGCTACGATGTCTGCAACTTCGGGGCGGTCAAAGTCGATTAAAGGAGAAAGGCGATGATCCACCTGACGATCGATGGAAAGAAAATTGAAATTGAAGAGGGGAAGACGATTCTTCAGGCAGCGGCCAAAAATGACATCAAGATCCCGACGCTCTGCTATCACCCGGTCATGGAGCCCTATGCTGCCTGCCGGGTCTGCGTCGTCGAAGTGAGCCTGGCCGGCAAATCCGACCTCGTGACTTCCTGCAACACGAAAGCCCAAGAAGGAATGGAGGTCCGGACAACATCGGACCGCGCTCTCCGGGCCCGACGTTTGAACGTGGAAATGCTGATGGCCCGGGCGCCCGCCGCCGAGCCCGTGATGGCACTGGCCAAGGAATTGGGAATCGAAAAGACGCGATTCGAGATCAAAGATCCGGAAGAGAAATGCATTCTCTGCGGCATGTGCGTTCGTGCCTGCGACGAGATTGTCGGTGCCCATGCCATCAGCTTCGTCGAGCGGGGGACCGAGCGAAAGGTCATGCCGCCCTACGGAGAGCCTTCCGAGTCCTGCATCGGCTGTACCGCCTGCGCCTATTTTTGCCCGACGGGTGCCATTAGTTACGAAGATAAATACGGCCGAAAGGTGATCCATTCCGAGCTTTACCTCGGTCCGACCACGGCCATCCGCGTTCCGATCCGCCAGGCCGTCCCGATGGTCCCGTTCATCGACGCCGAAGCGTGCATCCATTTCAAGACGGGCGGATGCCAAATCTGCGAAAAGGTCTGCGACCGGGAGGCGGTCAATCACAAAATGGAGGATCAATTGGAGGAGATCGATGTCGGCACAATCATCCTCGCCTCCGGATTCAAGCCGTTCGACGCCCGGCGGATCCCGGCCTATGCTTACGGCCGTCATCCGAATATCATCACCGCCCTCGAATTCGAACAGCTGGTCAACGCCTCAGGACCGACGGGAGGAAAGATCAAACTGGCCGACGGCAGCGAACCCAAGGCCGTCGGCATCGTCCACTGCGTCGGATCCCGCGACGAAAACTACAATGAATACTGCTCCCGCGTCTGCTGCATGTACGCCCTGAAATTCGCCCATCTGATCCACGAGAAGACTCACGCCGAGGTCTACGATTTTTACATCGACATGCGCTGCTTCGGGAAGGGTTATGAGGAGTTCTACCACCGTTTGCTTAAAGAGGGGACAAAATTCATCCGCGGCCGCGTCTCCGACATCAGCGACATGGCCCTGACGAAAGGCGAGGAAGGCAAGCTCATCATCCGCGTCGAAGATACGCTGATCGGAACGGTGAGACGGATCCCGGTCGACATGGTCATCTTGGCCACGGGCCTTGAGCCGAGCCTGGACCATAACCAGCTGGCCAAGATTTTCAACATTTCCTGCAGCCAGGATACCTTCTTCCTGGAACGGCACCCCAAGCTCGCTCCGGTCAGCACCTTCTCGGACGGAATCTTTCTGGCCGGCGCATGCCAGGCGCCTCGCGACATTCCCGACACGGTCGCCCAGGCGGGCGGAGCGGCTGCCGAAGCTCTGGCGCTGGCCGACAAAGGCACCTTTGCTCTCGAACCCGTCACCGCCGAGATCGATAAGGAACTCTGTTCGGGCTGCCAGATCTGCGTCGGACTCTGCCCGTTCACGGCGATTGTCTACGAGAAAGACGAAGGCCACTCCAAAATCAACGATGCTCTGTGCAAGGGCTGCGGGACGTGCGTGGCTGCCTGCCCGAGCGGCGCCGCCCAGCAAAGGCATTTCCGCGACGCCCAGGTCATGGCCGAAATCGAAGGGATCCTTTTGTTATGAGGTTAAAAAAGGAGTCGAACGATGAATAATTCGACATTCGAGCCCCGTCTGGTCGGGTTTCTATGCAACTGGTGCTCCTATACGGGTGCGGACCTGGCCGGCACCGCCCGGATGACTTACGCCCCGAACCTCCGTATTATCCGGGTGATGTGCACCGGCCGCGTCGACCCTCAGTTTGTCCTTAAAGCCTTCAAAGAAGGAGCCGACGGCGTCTTGATTTCGGGCTGCCATCCCGGCGATTGTCACTATCAAGAGGGAAATTACAAAGCCCTCCGCCGCTACAAGCTCCTCTCTCGAGTCTTGGAGCAATTCGGGATTGAGAAGGAACGATTCCGCCTGGAGTGGGTTTCAGCTTCGGAAGGGGTCAAGTTCCAGCAGGTGTGCAACGATTTCACCGAGCAAGTCCGCCGTCTCGGGCCCCTGAATCTCAGCCGGAATGGAGGAAAAAATGAGTGACGCCAAACCGAAGGTTGCGTTTTACTGGTGCTCCTCGTGCGGCGGCTGTGAGGAGTCGATCGTCGACCTGGCTGAAGACATCCTCAAAGTCGTCGCCGCGGTGGACATCGTTTTCTGGCCGGTCGCTCTCGACTTCAAGAAGAAAGATGTCGAGGCCATGGCCGACGGCTCCATTGCCGTCAGTTTCATCAACGGCGCCATCCGTCTGTCCGAGCAGGAGGAAATGGTCAAGCTGCTGAGGAAAAAATCCCAGCTCATCGTCGCCCACGGCTCATGTTCTCATCTGGGAGGAATTCCGGGGCTGGGGAATTTCTGGAACAAGGAGACGATTTTCCGCCGCGCCTATCTCAGCACTCCATCGACCGAGAATCCTGATCAGACCGTCCCGCTGGAAAAAACCGTTCTGCAGGACGGAAAAGAGCTGACCCTGCCGACGTTTTTCGACACCGTCTATGCCCTCGACCAGGTCATTGACGTCGATTATTACCTTCCCGGCTGCGCCCCGCCTCGCGATCTGATCCTCAGCGCGGTCTCGGCCATCCTCGAGGGGAAACTCCCCCCGAAAGGGTCGGTTTTGGCTCCCAATAAATCCGAATGCGACACCTGCGACCGGAACAAAACCAAACCGGAAAAGCTGGCCATCAAGGAGATCAAGCGGACCTGGGAGGTCGTGCTGGATCCGGAAAAGTGTTTTCTCGCCCAAGGAGTCATTTGCCTGGGGCCGGCGACGCGCGACGGCTGCGGTCACCGCTGTATCAACGGGAACATGCCCTGCCGTGGTTGCTTCGGTCCGACGGACCAGATCTACGACCAAGGGGCCAAGTTCCTTTCGGCCCTGGCCTCAATCCTGGATACGAACGATGAGAAAGAAATTGACAAGATTGTCGGATCCATCGTCGACCCGGCAGGAACGTTTTACCGCTTCAGCCTGCCGAAGTCGATCCTCGGCCGCAGGAGAATGGAGGACATAAAATGACTCAACGGATCACCATCGACCCGATCACTCGTCTCGAGGGCCACGGCAAAATCGAGATTTTTTTGAACGATCAAGGCGATGTCGATCGCGCCATCCTTCAAATCCCGGAACTCAAAGGCTTCGAACAGTTTGCCGTCGGCCGGCCGGTGGAAGAGATGCCCCGGATTACCCCTCGAATCTGCGGGGTCTGTCCGACGGCCCACCACATGGCATCCACTAAAGCCGTCGATGCCGTTTTTCACGTCGAACCGACGCCCACGGCCAGAAAACTCCGTGAGCTCATCTACAACACCTTTATGATGGAGGACCACACCCTCCATTTCTTCTTTCTTGGCGGGCCGGACTTTGTCGTCGGGCCCCAGGCGTCTCCGGCCGAGCGAAACATTCTCGGCGTTATCGGCAAGGTCGGCCTCGAAATCGGCGGTAAAGTCATCCGCGTGCGGCGCGAATGCCGGGACATCATCAGCTATCTTTGCGGAAAAGTCATTCATCCGGTAAGCTGTGTCCCGGGAGGAATCTCCAAAGGCCTGGATGAAGAGCACCGTCTCAAGTTTCTCGAAACCGCCAAATTTGCCGTCGAATTCGCCCAGTTCGCCCTTCAAATTTTTGACGATGTCGTTCTCAAGAACAAAGAGTACGTCGACCTTGTCCTCGGCGACGCCTATACGATGAGGACCTATTATATGGGTCTTGTCGACAAGAACAACAGAGTGAATTTCTACGACGGCGACGTGCGCGTCGTCACGCCTCAAGGAAAGGAATTCGCCAAGTTCCGGCCGAGCGAATACCTGGAGCACATCGCCGAGCATGTCGAGTCCTGGAGCTATATCAAGTTTCCGTTTCTGAAGAAAGTCGGCTGGAAAGGCTTCATCGAGGGCGAATCCAGCGGGGTCTACCGCGTCGCTCCTCTGGCCCGCTTAAACGCTTCCGACGGCATGGCCACCCCTCTGGCCCAGAAAGAGCATGATCGGATGTATTCCACTTTGGGAGGCAAACCGGCCCACAATACTCTGGCTTTTCACTGGGCGAGGTTGATCGAAGCTCTTCAGGCGGCCGAGACGATGGTCGCCCTCCTCGAAGACAAATCCATTACCGACACGAACCTGAGGAATATTCCGACCCAAACTCCGAGCGAAGGCGTTGGAATCGTCGAGGCCCCCCGGGGCGTGCTGATCCATCACTACAAGACGGACGAAAGGGCCATCGTCCAGGAAGCGAATTTGATCGTCGCCACGGTGGGCAATTCGGCCGCCATCAACATGTCCATCGAGAAGGCGGCCAAGGCGTTCATCAAAAAGGGCCAGATCTCCGAAGGACTGCTCAATATGGCCGAGATGGCCTTCCGACCTTATGATCCCTGCCATGCTTGCGGAACCCATGCTCTGCCCGGCGAAATGCCCTTAATCATCAACATCTATGCCAGAAATGGGGAACTCGTTCGTCAGTTCAAAAGATCATTTGCCCCCGACGGTTCGGATTCAGTAGAATGATAAAGGCGGTGTTCAGGGATTGACGCTGCCTTGAAATCCAATGCGATTGCCACCGTTATCCCTGCGTTCGAAGCTTATTCTCAGCTTTCTCGCCGTGATCATCATCGGCGGCCTGATCTCACTTGTTGTCGGTCGGAGGCTGATCCGCAATACGCTGATCGGCCAGGCCCAGCTCAAAGTCAATCACGATCTGGCCTCGGCCTGGATGGTGGTCAACGAAAAACTCAACGATATCAAAGACATCGTGAGCCTGACCGCTTCCCGGGAAAGCCTCCATGAGGCGATTAAAACGGGACGCAGGGAAATTCTTCTCCGGTATCTGAACCGGGTCAGAACGCAATACCGTCTCGACATTTTGACCTTGACCGACACTCGAGGACGGGTCATTATCCGGACACGGAATCCGGAAGTCGTCGGCGACGACCAGTCCGGAGATGAGATCGTTCGTCGGGCGCTTCAACCGAATATCTTGGCCTTCCCCCAAATCGTTCCCCGGGAGGAGCTCCTGAAGGAAGGGGCCGACCTGGCCGAGCAGGCTTATTTAGAATTCATCCCCACTCCCAAGGCGGCTCCAAGGCCGGAAAACAAAGAAACCAGCGGATTGATGCTCAAGGCCGCGGCTACCGTCATCGACGAAAACGAGGCCCTGCTCGGCGTCCTTTATGGAGGGATCCTTCTCAACCGGAATTATGAGATTGTGGACCGGGTCAAGGAGATCGTCTTCAAGGAAGAGAAATACAAGGGGCTGGAAACCGGGACGGCCACCATTTTCCAAGGTGATCTGCGTATTTCGACGAACGTGACCGACCAAGAAGGAAAACGAGCCATCGGGACGCGGTTGTCCGAAGAAGTGAAGAAAGCCGTCCTCGACGAAGGCCGTTCGTGGAATGACCGAGCCTTCGTCGTTAGGGACTGGTATATCACGGCCTACGAGCCGATCCGCAACGTCGAAAACAAAATCGTCGGAATTCTCTATGTCGGAACCCTGGAAAAACCGTATCTCGACACGGCCAATCGCGTCATGCTGACGTTTACCGGCCTGGCTTTTCTATGCGTGCTTTTCCTTCTCGTCATTCTTTATTTCGCCACCTCGAGCATCATCCAGCCCTTGCAGCAAATGGTGGCCGCGACGCAAGCCATCGCTCAAGGAGATCTCGACCACCGGGTCGAAATTCAATCCCGAGACGAACTCGGCGACCTCGCCTCGTCTTTCAACCAGATGATCGAAAAGCTCAAAGCCGCGAATGAGGAGTTGATAAAGTGGGGAACAACGCTGGAGAAAAAAGTCAAGGAGCGGACCGCCGAACTTGTGGAGATGCAGGCCCATCTCATCCAATCGGAAAAACTGGCGGGACTGGGCAAGCTCGCTGCCGGGATCGCCCACGAGATCAACAATCCTCTCGGGGGAATCCTGATTTATAGTCATCTCCTCCTCGAGGGCGCCAAAAAAGACTCGCCGGAGTACGAAAATTTAAAAAAAATCGTCAAAGAAACGACGCGGTGCAAAAATATCGTCAAAGGCCTGCTCGAGTTCGCCCGGCCCAAGGAACCCGAAATGTCCCCCACGGACATCAACGATACCGTCCATCGGGCCCTTTCCCTTTTCGAACGTCAGGCCCTTTTCCAGAATATTCAAATCCGCAAGGATCTGTCCGAACTCCCCAAGATCATCGCCGACGGCGCCCAGCTTCAGCAGGTCTTTGCCAATATTATTATCAATGCCGCCGAAGCCATGGACGGCTCGGGCGTCCTGGCGATCAAGACTTCGCTGGACAAGGCATCCAATTTACTCCGCGTCGAATTCAGCGACACGGGTCACGGCATCAAAGAAGAGGATATGCCCCGGCTCTTCGAGCCTTTTTTCACCACCAAAGAAGTCGGTAAAGGCACCGGGCTGGGCCTGGCCATCAGCTACGGCATCGTCCAGAAACATCAGGGAAGCATCGAGGTCAAGAGCGAAGTCGGAAAAGGTTCCACCTTCACTGTCGTTCTGCCTTTAACGAGGGATCTTCCTCATGAATGACCCGGCCGGTATCCTGATCATCGACGATGAGGAATCCATCCGCGATTCCATGAGCCAAGTCTTGCGCAAGGAGGGCTATCGGGTCCGGACGTCTGTTGAAGGCAAAGAGGGACTTCAGATCTTCAACCAGGAAAACATTCAGGTCGTCTTCCTGGATCTCAAACTTCCCGGAATCAAGGGCATGGACATCCTGACCAGAATCAAAGAGATCAGCCCGGAAACTCCGGTCATCATCATCACCGGGTACGCCTCGATCGATTCGGCCATCGAGGCCATGAAGCGCGGCGCCTTCGACTATATGGCCAAGCCCTTCACTCCCGAAGAAGTTCGGGTGATCACCAAGAAAGCGCTCGACAGCCGCCGGCTGCTCTATGAGAACATTTATCTGAGAAAGGAATTGGAAGCCCGGACCGAGACGGAGATGGTCGTCGGCAAGAGCAAGGCCATGAGGGACGTCCTCGACCTTGTCGAGCGGGTGAGCCCGACCGAGAGCACGGTTCTCATCGCGGGCGAGAGCGGAACGGGAAAAGAACTCATTGCCCGGGAGATCCATCGGCGCAGCCTCAGACGCCAGGCTCCCTTTGTCGTTGTCGATTGCGGAGCTTTGGTCGAAACTCTTTTCGAAAGCGAGCTCTTCGGCCACGTCAAAGGTTCGTTCACCGGAGCCCACGAGACCAAGCACGGCCGGTTTGAAGTGGCGAACGGCGGGACGATCTTTTTCGATGAAATCGGCAATATCGGTCTCAACATCCAGGCCAAACTTCTCCGGGTCATTCAGGAAAGGGAGATCACGAGGATCGGCAGCTCGCGGCCGATCAAGGTCGATGTTCGCATCCTGGCAGCGACGAACGAAAACCTGGCCGACGGTGTCAGGAAGGGCAAGTTTCGAGAAGATCTGTTCTACAGGCTAAGCGTAGTTCCGATTCACTTGCCTCCTCTTCGCGAGAGGAAGGAAGATATCGAACCTTTAGTCCGACATTTCCTGCAGAAATACAGCCGCCGGGCGAAAAAAACGATCGCCTGGATTTCCCCCCGAGCGATCAAAGCCCTGACCGAGTACGATTGGCCGGGAAATATCCGCGAACTCGAAAACACGATCGAGAGAGCGGTCGTTCTTTCCAAAGGACCAGGCATCGATCTCGAAGATCTCGTCTACCACGGCATCAGCGCCAGCTCTGCGTTCGCCGGAACCCTCGGGGGAAAGCTGAAAAGCCTTGAAGAAATGGAAAAGGAATACATCATGGCCGTTCTCAAAGAAAGCCAGGGCAATAAAAGCCGGGCCGCCGAAATTTTGGGGATCGACCGGAAAACGCTCTGGGCGAAAATTAAAAAATACCGCCTTCCGTCTTAACAACTCCTGAGGGGCTCGGTTTCACCAAAAAAGTGCGGGCAAAAGGCTTCAGCCCCAAGTCCTCTTTTTCCCCTCGGCTGGGGAAAAATACCACAGTCTCTTTGGGCGCCGGCCAGACATCTCGGCACCGTTGGCTCTTCGATCATTCTATCTTGTTGATATTTCTGAAGTAAGGAACAGTTTCTTCTTCGGCGCCCGCCCCTTGAGTCGGCACGGAAATTGCATATTTTATTCGTGAGGAGATGAATTTTTTTCTTTAATTTCCATGGAAAGAAGGAGACGAGAATTGAAGCGATTGAAAGGACGGCCAAGATGAGGATCCTCAAGCTGCAGAAAAAGGATCTTTTTCCTTTCCTTGAGGCGATTTCAGACAGCGCTGAGCTCTGGGCTCCGGTGGCCATGCCCGCCGAGTCGGCCGCAGGATCTTTGAAAGATCCTCACTGGGCCGCGGTCACCCAAAAAAGCAAGTTTCATTTCCAGCGGATCAAGGATTTCGCCGACATCGCTCTCCATACGACACGAACCATCATCCCCCCCAAGAAGCTCATGGTTCCGGCCTCGTTCAACATGTTCCACTTCACGGAGAAAGGGTACAAAGAGGATTTTTCCCACATTTCTGAAAAGATTCTCTTCGGACTTCATACCTGCGACATCCATGGCCTCCTGACCCTGGACAAGATCTTCGCTCAAGCGTTCCCCGATCCCTATTATCTCGAGGCGAGAAAAAAAGCCCTCATCCTCGGACTCTCCTGCTGGCCCGACGAATACTGTTTTTGTAAATCCACTCACACGCATATCGTCGAAGAGGGCTACGATCTGTTCTTCACCGACCTGGAAAACTTCTTCCTCGTCTGGATCGGCTCCAGCCGCGGGGATGACCTGATTCGCCTGGCGCCCCAATTCTTTGATGAGAAGCTATCGGAAAAGGACATCCAGAGGTATATCGCCTGGCAATCGGAGAGGGACAAATCCTTCCGGACCGAAATCAACTTCACCCGCATGCCGGACCTGATGGAGCTCAATTATAAAGCTCCGTTTTGGGAGGAGGCCGGCGCCGCGTGCCTGGCCTGCGGCTCCTGCAGCATGGTCTGCCCCACCTGCAATTGCTATAACGTTACGGACGTCCAGTTTCTCGGCGGCAAGCCGGGCAAGCGCCTTCGGGAATGGGACTCCTGCACGCTGCCCGAATATTCCGAGGTGGCGGGCGGGGAAAACTTTCGAGAACATAAATCCCAGCGGCTCAAGCTCTGGTATACCCACAAGCTCCAGGCGTATGTTTCCAAATACGGCAAACCGAGCTGCGTCGGCTGCGGCCGATGCCTGGTAACCTGCCCCGTCCAAATCAACGTGAAATCGGTCGCTGACGCTCTGGAAGGACACCCCGTCGAGGCCTTCTGGAAAAGATTCAGCCAAGAGGTGGCCAAATGAACGCCGAAAACAAATGCTTGACTGAGACCAATCCTTTCACTCCTGAGCCTGCCCGAATTGTCCGCACCTACCATCTGACTGAGGACGTCAAGTTTTTCCAAGTCCGCTTTGTCGACATGGAGAAGGCGCTCCAGTTCAAATACAAGCCCGGTCAATTCGCCATGCTCTCCATTCTCGGCGCCGGCGAAGCTCCGTTTTCCATTTCCTCCTCGCCTTCGCGGCCCGGCCTGCTCGAGTTCTGCATCCGAAAAATGGGAACCGTGACCAGCGCCCTCTTCCGGCTCAAGGAAAATTCGCTGATCGGCCTGCGGGGGCCTTACGGCAACGGCTTTCCGGTTGAAGAAATGAAAGGGAAAGATATTCTCATCGTCGTCGGCGGTCTGGGCGCTGCGCCCCTTCGTTCGGTCCTTCTCTACAGCCTTGACAACCGCGACCAGTTTGGGCGAGTGTCGGTCCTCTACGGCGCCAAACGGCCGGCGGAGATGCTCTTCCGGGACGAGTATTTCGCTCTCAAGCAGAGGGCCGACCTCGAATGTCATCTGACCGTCGACGCTGACGACACGGGACAATGGCCGGAGAGAATCGGCGTCGTGACCACCCTGTTTCCCTATCTTCACGCGGTCGATCCGGTCCAAACCTACGCTCTCGTCTGTGGCCCGCCGGTCATGTACAAATTTGTCATTAAGGAATTGATCAAGCTCAACATCCCCAAAAACCAGATTCTGATGACGCTCGAGCGCCGGATGAAGTGCGGCGTCGGAAAATGCGGTCACTGCGCCATCGATTATATCTACACCTGCCTGGACGGCCCCGTGTTCACCTACTGGGACGTCATCCACATGCGGGAGCTCATCTAAGGAGACGGATATGGCAAACGAAAAAGTGAAAATCGGAATCTACGAGCTGACTGGCTGTGCCGGGGACGCCCTCCTGATCGTCGACTGCGAGGAAGAGCTGGTGAACATTTTCACAGCCGCAAGCATCGATGCGTTTCTGATGGCCAAAAGCGATAATCAACACGGCCCGCTGGATGTCGCGCTGGTCGAGGGCTCGGTCAGCACGGAGAGGGAAAAAGAGGAACTCCTCGATATCCGCCAGAGAGCCAAGCTCGTCGTGGCTATCGGGAACTGCGCCTGCGTCGGCGGTATCCAGGCCGCGTTTCTCGATCCGAGAGACTGGGAGAAAAATTTGAGGAAGGTCTACGGCAATGTCGAGTTCTCCCATGCCAAACCCATCCAAAGCAAGCCGATCGATGCCTACATCCACGTCGATTATTATCTTCCCGGCTGTCCGATCGGCAAAGAGCAGTTCCTATCCACATTCACCCGTCTCCTCAGTGGTAACCCGCCCGATCTTTACCGTTTTCCCGTCTGCGTCGAATGCAAATGGAACGAGAACGACTGCCTACTGAACAAAGGAATCTTATGCTTGGGTCCTCTGACCCTGGCCGGCTGCGGCTCGGTCTGTCCCAATCATCACCTCCCCTGTTTCGGCTGCTGGGGACCGACAGAAGAAGCCAACCATACGGCGGAATACCGGCTTCTCCTGGAAAAAGGTTTTGACGCCGAAGCCATCAAAAAGAGAATGGCCAATTATTCCGGGACGCGGATCAGCGATTTCTTTGACCAACTGAGAAAGGAGAAAAGATGAAAACGATCAGCATCGACCACCTCCCCCGCGTCGAAGGAAACGGCGGCGTTACCGCCACCATCGACGGCAACATCGTCACCAACGTCAAATTCGTCATCAACGAAGGTCCCCGTCTTGTCGAACATCTGACAGTCGGCAAGACGCCGGAAGAAGACGTCAGCATCGCACCGCGGATCTGCGCCATCTGTACTCTTTCGCATAAAAACGCCGTGCTCCGGGCCATGGAGAACGCCTTGGACGTCAAGGTTCCCGCGAAGGTCACCCTGCTCCGCGAGCTCATGCATCTCGGGGAATTCATCGAAAGCCACTCCCTCCATGTGTTTTATCTCGCTCTTCCCGATTATGTCGGCTTTCCCAACGCCATCGCCATGGCGTCGAAGTTTCCCTTCGAAGTCAAGATCGCTCTGGAGATGAAGCAATTCGGCAACATGATCATGAAAATCCTCAGCGGCCGGTACATCCACGGGGAGAATCCCGTCATCGGCGGGTTCGGCCGCTATCCGAGCCGGGAAGACCTCATCTGGATCAAGAACCGGGCTATCCAATTCATGCCGTTTGTCTACCGAACGGTCGATCTCTTCTGCGGTCTGGATTACCCGGCTGTTCCCGAATCCGAGACGATTTACGCCTGCTGCGAGCCGGGAGAAGGAAAATATGGGCTCTGGGGAGACGAAATTATCCTCTCGACAGGCCAGAAAATTCCCCGGGACGATTATAAAAGCCTGACCAATGAGTTCGTCGTACCTCATTCCCTCTGCAAACGGAGCCGGTATAACGGAAATCCCTATTCCGTCGGTGCCCTGGCCAGGATCAATATTCTCGGGGAAAGGCTGGACGGCGAAGCGGGGAAGGCATTCCAGAAATATTTCAACCGCCGCTGGAAAATCAATCCGCTCTTTCATAACGCCGCCCAGGCTCTCGAAATCCTCTACGCTTTTGAGACCATCCCCGGCCTCGTCGATGAGGTTCTCAAGATCGTGGAGAATCCGCCGCTCGTTCCTTATAAAACAAAGAACGGCCAAGGCACCGGACTGGTCGAGGCGCCTCGAGGCTTGCTGATTCACCACTATGAAATCAAGAACGGGCTGGTCGCGGCCGCAGACATCATTACACCCACCGCTCAAAATGCCGAGGATATCGAGCGGTATTGCTATCTTGCCGCCCAGAAGCTCCTCGATGAAGGGCATGAAGATCAAATCCGCGATCGCCTGGACCTGGTCGTCCGCGCCTTCGATCCCTGCATCAGCTGTTCGGCCCATATGGCCGAAGTGAAGCAGGTCCCTCCGGGAAACTGGAAAAAGGAATTAAGAGAAGTCCTCGCTTCCAGGCCTGTGATCATCGGCATTGGAAAAGACAATCGATCCGACGACCAAGCCGGCCTGATCCTGGCCGAGGAGTTAAAGAAGGTGGGTTTCGAGGATGTTTATCTTGAGGCGGAAATCGAGTCGGACCACATCCTCGAAGCCAAGGCCGAGCGGTCATTCCTCTTCCTCGACATTGTCCAGATGGGAGAGCAACCGGGCAAAATCGCTGTTTTACCGCTTCAGCACGTTTTCTGGAGCTCCGTCCTCAGTCACCGTCTTCTCCCCTCGGTCTCCGGCCGCCTGAGTTACGGCCAGATCAAAAAATCGCATCTTCTTGGAATTCAACCCCAGTCGCTCGAGGCCGACGGCTCGATCTCAGAGCCCGTCCTCCGCGCCATCGGTGAAATTCTCCAAGCCATCCGAAAGTGAACTGTTTGCCTGGAACTCAAGACGGAGTGATCCTTATTCGGATTCACGATACCCGCCTTACTATCCTGCATCAATCAATTTCCGGGTGAACGGTTTAGGCGACGGCCCTGCCGAGGGCCGTCGCTCTTTTTTTGCGAATCTCACGACGATCAACGTTTCATCCCGACGACGGAATCTCTTTTCTCACACGAAAAGGTTGACGGAAACCGATCGCCTCAGCTCTCGGGCTCGAGCCTTCCTCCGGACGGAAGAAAATCCTTTACCTCAACGTTTGATCGTGCTAAAATTTTAAAATCAGAAACAAAGCGGTCTGGAAATTATGGAACAGGCGTGGGGAAAAATTCCTCAGCGCCGCCTCCTTCTTTAGGAGCGGCAAGAGGACGCGTCCTCAATGTCATTTAACTCAACGAATATCAATAGGTTAGAAATCCATTTATCGGCTTCCTTTGGCGGCCGGATGGCACACAATTTGCTCTCATCAAGAGCAAAGGTTGCATATGGCCGTAGAAGAAAAGAGAATCCTGATCATCGATCCGGAGCCTCAAGAACGCCGCCGCCTGGCCTCTTTCCTCAAGAGGGAGGATTATTTCATCGAGACGGGGAAAAACCTCACCGAAGCGATCAAGAAAATCGCCCAGGGAGGGTTCAACTGTTTGGTCATGGACATCAATCTTCCGGAAATGAAGGCGTACGAAGCCGTTCCTATCTTCAAGAACATCGATCCGCAACTCAAAATCATCCTCACTACCAAGAAAAATACGAAACGCCTGGAAGCCAAGGTCAGGCAACAGGACATTTTTTTCTATTTCATCAAATCATTCGGCGAGGATGAATTGAAATTGGCCATCGAAAACGCTTTTTCATCCTAAAGGAGGAAAAAAATGAGCCAAAGCGCCAAAATCCTGGTCATTGACGATGATCCCGACTTCCGAGCTGCGGTGACCCCCATCCTAAAATCGGCTCTTTATGATGTGGTCACAGCGGCCAATCCTCAGGAAGCCAAAGAAAAGATCTTTTCGGAAAAGCCCGACCTGATTCTCCTGGACATCATGATGGACAGCCTGTTCGACGGTTTCTCTCTTTGCCAGGCCATCAAGACTTCGAAAGAATATGCCGAATTCAAGAATGTCCCGGTGATTTTTATTTCGGCGGTGAAAGAGATCGCCGGATCGCGATTTCAGTTCAAGGGCGACGAAGAGGGCATGGTCGGACCGGACGATTATATTGACAAACCGGTCAAGCCGGACGACTTGCTCTCCCGGATCGCCAAGCTGCTTAAAAAACAATAGAAAACCGGCCCCTCTTCTCTTCGGACATTCTCTAACGACCGCGTTTGAACGGCGATCGGTTTTCCATTAGAATGGAGAAGGAGAGTTTCTGGTGATCGAAAGAAAACCCATTGTCCTGGTCATCGACGACGAAGAGTCGATGCGGGATTCCTGCTCTCTGATCCTGGCGAAAGAGGGGTTTCAGGCAGAAGTCGCGGCGGACGGACAAGTCGGCTTGGAGAAAGCCCGGGACCTCAAGCCCGATCTCATTCTCGTCGACCTCAAGATGCCGGGCGTTAGCGGCTTTGAGGTCCTGGAAAAAATCAAAGATATCGATCCTCAAATCATCAGCATCGTCATCACCGGCTACGCCACGATCGAGTCCGCCGTCGAAGCGATGAAAAAAGGCGCTTATGATTTCCTTCCCAAGCCGTTTACGCCCGAGGAGCTTCGGATCATCATCCGGCGGGGCCTCGAAAGACGCAAACTCGCTTTAGAAGCAGAGAGCTTAAGGCGAGAAAAAAAACTCCTGGAAGAAAATTTTATCACCCTGGTTTCGCATCAGCTCCGCAGCCCCCTGGTGGCGATTGAGCAGTACTTCGAAGTCATCCTCGCCGGCCTGGCGGGCGGCGTGGACGCCACTCAGAAAGAAATGATCCTCCGGGCCCGCGAGCGCTTGGAAGGCCTGCTCCGCCTAATCAACGACTGGCTCGACCTGGCCAGGATCAGCCGCGGGCAGATCATCGATAAGATCAAACCCATGGCTTTGGAGAAAGTCCTGGCCAAGGAGATCGAATTCCTGAAACCCCTGGCCGCGGACTACGGCGTCAGTCTCGAATTTTCCCCGCCGGAAAAGCCGGCCCTCGTGCAGGGCGACGAACAGAGTCTGGAACAGGTTTTCAGCAATTTGATCAGCAACGCCATCAAGTACAATAAGCCGAAAGGCTCGGTCGTCCTGTCCATTCGGAAAGAAGGGGACTTCGTCGTTACGGACGTCAGGGACACGGGAATCGGGATTGCCAGAGAGCACTTGCCTTTCCTTTTCGATCAATTTTTCCGGGTGAGTCGGGGCGAGAATCAGAAATCCAAGGGAACCGGCCTCGGCCTTTCGATCGCCAAAAAAATCGTCGATCTCCATCACGGGACGATCAAAGTCGAAAGCGAGCTCGGAAAAGGGACCACGTTCTCGGTCTGGCTGCCCAAGGCCGATGAAAACGCGCCGTGAAAACACTCCTCCTCGGACTGGGAAATGAGCTCTACGGCGACGACGGTGTCGGTATTCACGTCGTCCGGAAAATCAAAGAAGATTTCCAAATGGAGCCGGACGATTCTCTTGCCGGCCAGGAAATCCATGTCGAAGAATCCTCTCTCTCTGGGCTGGCACTCCTCGATATCATCGTCGGCTACGACCGGCTCATTCTGGTGGATACGATCAAGCGACCAAGGCCTGTCCCGGGAAGAATCCATGTGCTCAAAGAAAAAGACATCCGGGCGATCCCCGGCCCGTCGCCTCACTATGTTTCGGTTCCCCAGACAATTGAAATCGGCCGCCGGCTCGGCCTTTCCGTTCCCTCCAAAATCGAGATTATCGGGATCGAAGCCAAGAATATCCATCATCTCGGAGAGAACCTTTCCCCGGAGCTCAGGAAACAGCTCCCCGCCATCATCAGGAAGGTGAAAAGCCTTTTGGGTTGACCAGAGTCGTGGAAAAAAAAGAGATCGCCGTCCGAGAAGACATCCTCGGCTCCAATAAAAAAGTCGCCACCGAGATCCGGGCCAAGTTGGCCCCTGCCGGTATTCTGGTCGTGAACTTCCTGAGCTCGCCCGGATCGGGAAAAACATCTCTTCTCGAAAGAATCGCCGTCACGCTCAGGCCGACCCACAAAATGGCCGTCATCGAAGGAGATATCGAAACCGAGCGGGACGCTGAAAGAATCCGAAAAAAAGGCGTGCCGGCTTGGCAGATTACGACGGGCGGCGCCTGCCATCTGGAAGCCAAGATGATCGCTCGCCTTCTGCCGGAAATTCCCTCCGAGACCGAATTCCTGTTCATCGAAAACGTGGGCAACCTCGTCTGCCCGGCAAGCTACGATCTCGGGGAGAGCCTGCGCTGCGTCCTGCTCTCCGCTCCCGAGGGAGACGACAAACCCAAAAAATACCCCAAGGCCTTTTCCACAGCTGACTGCTTGATCATCACCAAGGCCGACCTGATTCCCTATCTTCCTTTCGACCTGGAACGGGCCGGCAACGAAGCTCTTGAAATCAACCCCCGGCTGCGGATTTTCGTCACTTCAGCTCTTCACGGGAGAGGGATCGCCGAGCTCGTCCGCTATTTCATCGAAACCCGGGTCAACATGATCCAACGCCATGCATGAACTCTCCATCGTCGCCAGCTTGTTCGAGATCCTGGAAGAAAAAGCCCGGGAACAGAGGGCGGAGCGCGTCGTTCTGGTCAAACTCAAGGTCGGGAAGCTCTCCGGAGTGGTGCCGGAGTTTCTCCAGAGCGCGTTTGAAATCTACCGCCAGGATACCATCGCCGCCTCTTCCTCGCTGGAAATCGAGGTCGTTCCGGTGAGGATCAAGTGCCGGAAATGCCGGTCCGAAACCCTGAAAGATGATTTCGTCTTTACCTGCCCGTCCTGCGGCTCGAACGACCTCGAGATAATCGAGGGCACAGAGCTTCTCCTTGATAAGATCGACCTGGAAGTCTAAGCCCTCCTGCTCTCGAGAACCGGGCTCCCTATCCAAATAACAAGATGCGGAAATTTGGGATCAGGTTGCGATCTTCCTGCCTCCGAATTCAGGATCAACCTTTGAGGATCTTCTGGACCTCGTCTTTGTCCACATCGGTGATGAAGGGGATTCCGCTTATGTCCGCCGCCTCCTTCGTCAAAGCGGCGATGTCATCCCGGCTGATATAGCTCAAGGAGAACTTGCGGTTTCCAGCCATGAGCTGCCGTAACCCCTGACTGAGCCGCTTAAAATAAGTGTATAGGCCGATGGCGCCCGGAGGGATCTCGTTGAACCGCTCCTTGTATTTTCGCTTAAGCTCGGGCGCGGTCACAAAAATCTCCTCGACCGAGCTGCCGAACCGCTCGACATAGACGGGAATCTGTCCTTCGATGATCCGTTTGCCGATCGTCTTTCCGACCATGGCTGCCGCCATGGGTCCCCGGGCCATGCCGACGGCTTTGACGTAGGGAGCGCCAAGAGCGAGCGCTTTGAAAATCTGATCCTCAAACGTGACCCCTCCGGCAAAGACGATGTCGGGAAGATATTCCCCCTGTTTGGCCAGTTGATCGGCGAAATTCCAGGTCAGCGACCAGATCTCGACGCTGGGGATGCCCCATTCATTCATCATGCGCCAGGGGCTCATCCCGGTGCCCCCGCCGGCGCCGTCCACGGTGAGGACGTCGATCTTCGCTTTGGAGGCGAATTTGACGGCCCGGGCCAGGTCGGCGGGCCGGTAAGCTCCCGTCTTCAAGAAAACATACTTGGCCCCGGCCCGGCGGAGTTCCTCGACTCTCTTCATGAAGCTCTCTTCTTCCACCATGCCCAGGCGGGAATGGCGCTCGAATTCCTTGAAGCTTCCCTTCTCGAACGCCTGGATGACGTTAGGATCTTCAGGATCGGGCAGGACGATATAACCTCTTTTTTTCAGCTCCTGAGCTTTAGCCAGGGACTTGATCTTGACCTCTCCGCCGATGTCCTTGGCGCCCTGCCCCCATTTCAGCTCGACGATCTCGACCCCCAGCTTATTGATCGCGTACTCCTGGACACCCAGCCGGGTATCCTCCACATTGGCCTGGACGACCACCGCCCCATAGCCATCTTCCTGCCATTTTTTATAAAGCCCGACCCGGGTTTCCATATCCGGAGAACGGACGATTCGGCCGTTCTTGATGACCGATTCTTCATCCATGGCACAGACGTTCTCTCCGACCGTCAAAATCGTCCCTGACAGAGCCGCGCCGCCTGCCAGCCCTTCCCAATTTTGCTTCGCTACGTTCGTCGATCCCATGCCTCCGAGGACAATGGGAACCCGCAGCTTGATCCCTTTGTCCCGGCCGACCCGGGTTTCAATGGTCACTTTCTCGAAAGTCGCCTTATCGCTGTCGGCCTCGACTCCGTAGGCTCCGACCGCCGTTCCCATGATACTGAAGTGGGAAAGGTCGACCGGGTATTCTTTTTCCGAGGCCGCCGTAATGATGCCAAAGGGTTGAGGATAAAGGACCTCCGCCCCCCGGTAAGCGGACTTGCCGATTTCGCACATCCCGATGCAACCATCGACGCAGGTGACGCACATGCCGCTGAACGGACTGATCGAGCCTTCGGTCCTGTTTTTGGTCAAGGTTGCGGCGCTTCTATTGAGTCTCGTAAAGGCCATGATGATTACCTCCTCGTCGTCTCGATTACGGAAATAGCGAATTTTCTCATCGCCTTAAAGCTTCTTGGTTTGTTCCTCCGCGGCTGGAACTTCCCGGACACAGGTCCCGCACCGACCCGCGTCATACATCCAGCACTGGAGTTCTTCGTAGGCATCCAGGCAAGTCGGGTCCATGGTCAGGCAGGCGTTGCAGACGGCCGTCTCGGCCTGAGGCCCCTGGCAGCGCAACTGACAGGCCGGGCAGATATAAATGCAGCCGCCGCAGAGCCGGCATTCTTCGGAACGCTTGTCAAAGGGAGTCGAAATCTTCCGCTTGTAACCTCGCTTCTGGAAGCCGATGGCCCGTCCGTCCATCTGCTCGTTGCACATCCGGACGCACAGCCCGCAGAGAATGCACTCTTCGTTGCGGATGTCAAAACGCACGCGATTTATTCCGAACTTTGAGGCTAAGTCCTGGATCTGCTTGGAGTATGGGGCGACCGAAAGCATCAGCTCGATCATCATCCGGCGGGCCTCGATGACTCTTTTGGTATCGGTCCGGACGACCAGCCCTTCCTCAGCCGGATAGGTGCAGGAGGTGACCAGCTTGCTTCTCGGCGATTCCCCGATTTCCACCAGACAGAGCCGGCATCCTCCGTAGGGGCTCAGCCCTTCGTGATAGCAGAGGGTCGGGATCTCGAGGCCGTAGAATTTGGCCGTCTCTAAAAGCGTCCATCCGTCCTCCGCCTTGACCGACAAGCCGTTCATGATGAGTTCAATCATGTTTTCCGTCCCGTGGCTTTCTTCCCGTCCTCGGTTTCAAGCTCACAGCGCAAACAGCGCCGGGCCTCCCGCACGGCCATTTCCTTGGAGAAGCCGAGCTCGATCTCTTCGTGCATGGTCTTTCTCTTGCTCGGCGGGAGATGGGGCATCTTGACTCTTTTTGCCTGCTGAAGCTCGTCCTCTTTGAGCTCGACCGGGGGCACATAAAGGGAAGGCCTGGTGAGCTGACGGGCCCGGACAAGAGGCCGACCCTCAAGGTAGCTGTCGATGGCCTCGGCGGCCGCCTTGCCGGCCGCGATGGCGTCCACAACGCTGCTCGGCCCTGTGACCACGTCGCCCCCAGCAAAGACCCCCGGCCGGGTCGTGGCCATTGTCGCCGGGTCGACGATGATCGTTCCCCACATCGGCGACAGGCTAAGCCCGTCGCTCTCCTTGAGATAAGGCGTGTATGCCCGTTCACTGAGGGCGAGAATCAGGTTGTCGGCATCGACAAAAAATTCAGAGCCTTCAATCGGAATGGGCTTGGGCCGTCCGCTCTCGTCCTTTTCGCCGAGCTTCATCCTCCGGCATTGGACTCCGGTGACTTTCCCGTCTTTCGTCCGGACCCATATCGGCGCCACCAGGTACTCGATCCTTACGCCCTCTTCCAGGGCCGCTTCGACCTCTTCGGGGTAGGCCGGCATTTCTTTCCTCGTCCGGCGATAGAGAACGGTGACCTTCTTGACGTTCTTATCCCTAAGCGCCACTCGAGCCGCATCCACGGCCGAGTTGCCGCCGCCGATCACGACGACGCGGCCGCTGATTTCGACCGGCCGCCTGAGATGCACATCTTTCAGGTATTCAAGGGCTTGAAGGACTCCTTCGGCCTCTTCTCCTGGAACGCCGATCTCGATCGGCTTGTGGGCGCCGGTGGCGATGAAGATGGCCTTGTATCCCTGGTTATTAAGGTCGTCAAGTGTGAAATCTTTTCCCAGCGCCATGTGGGTCTTAATAGACACACCGGAGTTGATGATAAAATCGATGTCTTCGCGCAAGATATCTTTGGGCAGCCTGTGCTCGGGAATTGTGACCGCCAACATTCCGCCCGGGACAGGCAGGGCTTCGAATATTTTGACGGGATATCCCTTTCGCGCCAGGAAATAGCCGGCCGTCAGTCCGGCTGGTCCCGCGCCGATGATGGCCACTTTCTCAGCCTTTGTCACGGGGAACTTGACCGGCTTGTCGAGCCCCCTCGCTTTGGCCCAATCCATGACGAACCTCTTCAGTCCGCGAATGGCGATCGGCTCGCCGATCTCCCCGGCCCGACAAACGCTTTCGCAGGCCCGGCTGCAGACCCGTCCGCAAACGGAGGGTAGCGGGTTGTCTTTGCGGATGATGTGATAGGCCTCCTCGAATTTCTTCTGGGCGATGAGGGCGATGTAAGTTGAAGCCTCCTGGCTGATCGGACAGATATAATGGCACGGCGAGGAGACGATCTCCTTGCAGACCATGGCCGGGCATCTCTTTTCGACGACATGTTTCTCATACTCGGATCGGAAATACCTGAGGGTGGAGAGGACGGGATTGGCGGCCGTCTGGCCCAAACCGCAGAGGGAGGCGTCCTTGACCGCAACCGCGAGCTCCTCGAGCACGGTGATATCACCCATGGTCGCTTTTCCGTCGGTGATCTTCTTGACAATTTCCCACATCCGCTGGGTCCCTTCCCGGCAGGAGATGCACTTCCCGCAGGATTCATCGCGCAGGAAATTGAGGAAATACTTGGCGACATCCACCATGCAGGTTTTTTCGTCCATGACGATCATGCCGCCCGAGCCCATGATCGACCCCGCCTGAACCAGACTCTGGTAGTCGATAGGCAGGTCGAGCATTTCTTTGGGCAGGCAGCCGCCGGATGGGCCGCCCGTCTGGACCGCTTTAAAGGCTCGGTCGCCTGGGATTCCGCCTCCAATATCGAAGATGATCTCCCGGAGAGTAATGCCCATAGGCACTTCGACGAGTCCAGTGTTGTTGATCTTGCCGACGAGCGAGAAAATCTTGGTCCCCTTGCTCCCGTCCGTTCCGATCGAGGCAAACCAGTCGGCGCCCCTGTCGACAATCAAGGGAACGTTACCCCATGTCTCGACGTTGTTAATACATGTCGGCTTACCGAAAAGCCCCCGTACCGTCGGGAAAGGAGGTCGTTGCCTCGGCTCTCCAACACGTCCCTCGATCGAAGCGATCAGAGCGGTTTCTTCGCCGCAGACAAAGGCGCCGGCGCCTTTGGCGATGTGGATATCGAAGTCGAAACCGGTGTCGAGAATGTTCTGGCCGATGAGGCCCAGGCGACGGAGATCCTCGATGGCCAGAGTGATATGCTTGACCGCGAGCGGGTACTCATCCCGCACATAAACGTAGCCTTCCCGAGCGCCCATTGCATAAGCGCCGAGAAGCATTCCCTCAAGCACCCGGTGGGGGTTTCCTTCAAGGAGGCTGCGGTCCATGTAGGCGCCAGGGTCGCCCTCGTCAGCGTTGCAAATGACATATTTCAAGTCGCCCTTTGACTTGCGAGCCGATTCCCACTTCAGGCCGGTCGGAAAGCCGGCTCCGCCTCGTCCTCGAAGGCCCGATTTCTTGATTGTCTCGATGATGTCTTCGGGCTTCAGCTCTGTCAGCGCTCTCAGTAAGGAGCCATAACCGCCGATCGCAAAATAATCTTCGATTTTCGTCGGGTCGATCAAAGCGTTGTCGGCCAGAAGGATGCGTTTCTGCTTTCTGTAGAAACCGATGCCGCTTTCCTTTTCAGCCGTTTCTTCCGTCCGCGGATCCCGGTAAAGAAGATGGGAGATAATTTTTTTCTTGAGGACGGTTTCGCGGATGATCTCTTTTCCGTTCCGGGGGCTAACTTTCTGGTAGAAGATGTTATCGGG
>CAZNVB010000180.1:0-8602 GCA_964576265.1 uncultured Eubacteriales bacterium
GATGGAAATTGGTCAGCAGCCCGTCGATGACCTGGAAGCGGTAACCCGGAAAAATAAACAGGGAAGTGGATCTTGCGCCGGGTTGGAGAGCTCCGTCGCTCCAGGCGCTTTCGAGAGCCCGGACCACGGTTGTTCCGACGGCGATGACCGGACGGCCTTCGGCTTTGGCCCGGTTGATCATCCGGGCGGCCTGCGGTTCGATGACCAGACTTTCTTCCCGCATTGGATGGTCTTCTACTCGTTCGGTCCGGACCGGTTCAAAGGTGGCCAGGCCGACCTCGAGCGTTATCTGGACCGTCTGAAGACCCTTTTTCCTGATTTCGTTCAGTACCCGGGGCGTGAAGTGGAGTCCCGCCGTCGGAGCGGCAATCGATCCCTCTCGTCTGGCGAAGACCGTCTGATATCTTCTGAGGTCGAGGCCCCGCAGGCTGGATTCGGATTTCGGCCGCTTGATATAGGGGGGGAGAGGCGCATACCCGATCTGGCCGAGCATTTGCCGGACGTCTCCAGCGCCGAAATCGAGCTTCCTCATCCCCCGCTCGCCCTTTCCGACGACTGTGGCTTCGAAACCGCGGGGAAAAATCACGCGATCTCCCGGCTGGAGTTTTTTCGCCGGTCGGCAAAGGACTTCCCACAGGCCTCCCCCTTCCTCGCGGAGAAAAAGAAACTCGATCTCCGCGCTTCCCCTCGATCCCCAGACTCTGGCGGGAATGACCTTCGTGTCGTTGAGCACCAAGATACTGGCCTGATCCAGGAAATCGGGGAGATGCCTGAACACCGAATGAACGATCTCTCCTCTCCGGCGCCTGACGACCATCATCCGGGATTGATCGCGGCGAGGCAGGGGTTTCTGGGCGATCAGCTCAGAAGGAAGCTCGTAATCAAATTCCGAAATCCGCACGGCAAGAACTCGATGACGGGAACGGCCGAATGGATCTTGAAACCGGTGTGGTGTCCATGGCTCCGGCGACTCACTCCTTGAACAACTTTTTTTGGGCCGCCGCAGGGGTTGGAGGAGGGGCGAGACCTAGATGCTCGCAGGCTCGCGGGGTGATCCGGCGTCCCCGGCTCGTCCGTTCGAGAAATCCGATCCGCATCAGGAACGGCTCATAGATTGATTCGATCGTATCTTTTTCCTCGTCGATGGCCGCGGCAAGGGTGGCGATACCAACGGGTCCGCCCCCGAAGTTGCCGCTGATCGTCTGCAAGATCTTCCGGTCGACTTCGTCGAGCCCGACGGAATCCACCTCCATCATGTCCAGGGCGCGCTCCGCTTCTCGGGCCGTGATCACGCCGTCCGCCTTGACATCGGCATAATCCCTTACCCGCCGCAGGAGGCGATTGGCCACGCGCGGCGTTCCCCGGGAACGCCGGGCAATCTGTTCGGCGCCCCGGTCGTCGATCGCCACTCCCAGAAGCTCGGCCGACCGGCAGATGATCTTTTTTAGATCCTCATCCCTGTAGTAGTCCAGTCGGTGAATGATGCCGAACCGGCCGCGGAGCGGTGCCGTGATCCGGCCGGCCCGGGTCGTCGCCCCGATCAGGGTGAACTTCTTGAGCTGAAGTTTGTGGCTCCGGGCGCTCGGTCCCTGGCCGATGATGATGTCCAGACTGTAGTCTTCCATGGCCGAATAAAGGAGCTCTTCGACCGCCGGATGGAGCCGGTGGATTTCGTCGATGAACAGGATTTCTTTTTTTTGCAAGTTCGTCAAAATGGCCGAGAGATCGCCCGGCCGCTCGACGACCGGACCGGAGGTCGGCTTGATCGCCACCTCCATTTCCTTAGCGATGAGGTAGGCCAGGCTTGTCTTCCCCAAGCCGGGAGGTCCGTAGAGAAGGACGTGGTCGAGTTGCTCGCCCCTCTTCCTGGCGGCTTCGATGAAAATTTTGAGGTTCGCTTTGATCACATCCTGGCCGACGAACTCGGCAAAAGTCCTCGGCCGGAGGCTGTCCTCGAACTGGAGGTCTTCCTTAGTCCGGATAGGAGTCAGGGTGGTGGGCATGCTTGAACCTTAGACGCGAGCCAGTTTTTTTAAGCTCTCGTGAAGGAGGCGATCGATGCCGGCGTCGGATTTGTGCGTCCGGATTACCTCGTCGACGACGCCCTCGACCTCTTTTCTCCGAAAACCGAGGTTCATCAGGGCGGAAATGATATCTTCTCTTTCCCTTGAGCCCCGAGTGGGAAAAACTTGGGGCTTCCTGGAGATTTTTTCCTGGAGTTCGAGCGCGATCCGCATGGCCAGCTTTTTTCCGATTCCGGGGATGAGGGTGATCCTGGCGACATCGCTCGTCCGGACAGCCTCCTCAAGCTCTTCGGGCCCGATCCCCGAAAGGACATTCAGGGCAAGCTTGGGGCCGATTCCCGAAATGCCGATCAGCTTGAGAAAAAGGTCGCGCTCCTTATCCGTGGAAAAACCGAACAGGGAAAGCGCGCTGTCCGTGAGGTGGGTGTGAATATATAGCTCGCAGGGCGAGTTTTCCTCCCCCAGCCGGATGTATGTCGAAAGAGGGATCGAGGCGCAGTAACCGACGCCGCCCACATCCACGACCACCTGGTTCGGCGTTTTCTGGCGGATCTGACCCTTGAGGAAGGCAATCATATTTTTCCCTCTGCCGCCGCCTCTTCCATCTTTTTCCGGTGGAGACGCGTGTTCAGATGACAATAGGCCGTCGCCAGGGCGTCCGAGGCGTCGGGTTCGACCGTCTTCCCCTCGACCTTGAGCAACGCTCTGACCATGGCGCCGACCTGGTGTTTTTCGGCTCTCCCGTATCCCGTCACCGCCTTTTTGATTTCCAGCGCGGAATATTCGTAGAGAGAGCAGCCCCGGGCGGCCACGGCCACGAGGACGGCTCCCCGGACCTGGCCCAGAGCCAGAGCCGTCTTGATATTCTGGGCATAAAAGGGGCTTTCGATGGCCACTTCTTCGGGGGCGTAACCGGAAATGATTTCCTCCAGGCGTCCGCGGATCTCATCGAGCTTGAAATGAAACGGCAGCCGGCGCGAAGGCTTGATCGTCCCGAAGCCCAAAACCCGGCAGCCGGCTTCGTCGCCTTCGATAATGCCGAACCCGGTGGCCTGACTTCCCGGATCGATGCCCAGAACCCTCATTCGGATCAAGCCGTGAACGAAGCGATTTCCTCTTCGGGGATGTCGAAGTTTGCCCAGACGTGTTGGACGTCGTCATGATCTTCGAGCTCCTCCATCAGGCGGAGAAGTTGCTGGGCCTGCTTGCCTTCCAGCCGGACATAGGTCTGGGGAATGAAACCGAGGTTTGAGGTATCGATTTCGATCTGATTCTGTTTCAGGGCCTCAATGACGGCGTCATAGGCGTCGGGCGGGGTGATGATTTCCCAGTTGCTTCCGTCGTCCCTAACATCCTCGGCGCCGCTGGCCAGGACGATATCCAGGAGCTTGTCCTCGGCCGCTTTGGATTTGTCGATGACGATATAGCCCTTTCTTTTGAACATCCAGGAGACGCATCCCGATTCGCCGATCCGGCCGCCGTTTTTGGTGAAAATGTGGCGAAGCTCGGAGACGGTGCGGTTCTTGTTATCCGAAAGGGCCTCGACAAAGATGGCGACTCCGCCCGGCCCGTACCCCTCATAGGCGACCTCCTCGAAAGAAGAGCCTTCGAGCTGGCCAGTTCCCTTCATGATCGCCCGTTTGATGTTGTCGGCCGGCATGTTGACCGCGCGGGCATCGGCGATCGCCTTGCGCAGCCGCGGGTTCGCATCGGGGTCGCCGCCCCCGGTCCGGGCCGCGACGCTGAGCTCGCGAATGATTTTGGTGAAGAGTTTTCCTCTTTTGGCGTCCACCGCCGCCTTTTTATGCTTGATCGAATGCCATTTGGAATGTCCGGACATGGATTTCTCCTTCCTTCCTGATTCGAAAAAATTCTAACACAACCTTCGCGTCTCATGCAAACAAGCCCGGGCGAGGGGCCGAGACATTTCTAAAAAGCTTCGCCCGGCGGTGAGCTTTATTTGACAATTTCGATAGATTTGATAGGATAAAAGAAAAGACATTGATCGTTATTCGGGTCGGAAAGGAGAAAGAAACATGGTGAAAAACATGGGAACGGCGGATCGGGTCATTCGCACCCTCCTGGCGATCGTCATCGCTGTCCTCTTTTTCAGCGGAAAAATCGCCGGAGCCCTGGGGATCATCCTCGGAATCGTGGCCATCGTTTTCCTTCTGACGAGCGCCGTCGGGTTCTGTCCTCTTTATGTGCCTTTGAAAATCTCGACGAGGAAAAAATCGAACTGAGCGACGACCAATCCCGCTCCAGCGGTCCCCCAGGCGGCCAGGAACGCATCGACCTCCATATCGAAGGGATGCACTGCGCCTCCTGCGTGCTCCGAATCGAGAAAAGCCTGCTCGAAATCCCCGGCGTCCTCAGCGCCGCGGTCAACCTGGCCAGCGGAAAAGCGCGGGTCGAATACCTCTCGGGGAAGACGAATGCCGCCGAACTCCGGACGGCCGTAGAACGCGCCGGCTACAAAGCGCTTGAGATTCCGGAAACCGGGGAGGTCGGGGATGAGGATGCTCCCAGCTCCGGCAAAGAAGTCCGCTCCCTAAAGACAAGGTTCATCGCCGCCATCCTCCTCGCCTTCGTCATCTTTTTCGGCAGCATGCCTCACTGGTTCCCCTGGGTGCCGCGATTCCTGAACAGCGTTTTCGTTCTCTGGGCCCTGGCCACGCCCGTTCAGTTCGTCCTCGGCTGGCCGTTTCTTCGGGGCGCCTGGCTCGCCTTGCGGCATCGTCGGGCCGATATGAACACGCTCATCGCCGTCGGCACCCTGGCGGCTTATTTTTACAGTTCGGCGGCGGCGTTTTTCCCGTCTTTTTTTACCCGAGCCGGCATTGCCCCGGCGCTTTATTTCGATACATCGGCTTTCATTATTGCCCTGATTCTCCTCGGCCGCCTTCTTGAAGCCCGGGCCAGGGGCCGGACATCGGAAGCCATCCGCAGGCTGGTCGGGCTTCAGCCCAGGACAGCGAGAGTTGTCCGCGACGGTGTGGAGAGCGATATTCCGGTCGACGAGGTCCGGCCAGGCGACTTGATCGTCGTCCGTCCGGGGGAGCGAATCCCCGTCGACGGCATTGTCGAGGACGGCCGTTCCGCGGTCGACGAATCGATGATCAGCGGCGAGAGCCTGCCTGTCCGGAAATCCGCCGGAGACGAAGTGATCGGCGCGACCATGAACACGACCGGGAGCTTCCGTTTCCGGGCGACCAAAGTCGGTCAGGATACGGTTCTGGCTCAGATCATTCGGCTGGTCGAGGAAGCTCAGAGCTCGAAAGCCCCGATCCAGAGGCTGGCGGATACCATCGCCGGTTATTTTGTCCCGGCCGTCGTTCTCATCGCCGTCGTGACGCTTGCCGTCTGGTGGATCTTCGGCCCCGAGCCGAAGATCTCCAACGGCCTTCTGAGTTTCGTCGCCGTTTTGATCATCGCCTGTCCCTGCGCTCTCGGCCTGGCCACTCCGACAGCCGTCATGGTCGGCACGGGAAGGGGAGCCGAGCGGGGGATCCTGATCAAAGGCGGGGAAAGCCTTGAGACCGTCCATCGGATCGACACGATCCTCCTCGATAAAACGGGAACTCTGACCAGGGGCCGTCCGGAGCTGACCGACCTCGTGACCTCAGTTGATTTTTCGGAAAGCGAGCTCCTCTCCCTGGCGGCAGCGGCTGAGAAGAGGTCCGAGCATCCGCTCGGTCAGGCAGTCGTCCGAGCGGCCGGGCTGAGGAACCTGGATATCCCGGAGGTCGCGGAGTTCCGGGTCATCGAAGGCCGGGGACTCGAAGCCCTGATCGAGGCCAAATCCGTGCTTCTGGGAAACGCGGCCCTGATGAGCGATCGCGGGGTCGATTTCGGAATTTTCGACCGGAGGTCCGAAGAGTTCTTGGATGAAGGGAAGACGGTCATCTTCGTTGCTGTCGACGGAAAACCGGCCGGGCTTCTTGCTGTCGCCGATCCCCTCAAGGACGAATCCGTTGAGGCGGTCAAGGCCCTGAAAAAGCTCGGGCTCGAAGCCGTCATCGTCACCGGAGATCACCGCAAAACGGCCGTGGCGATCGGCCGCAAGTTGGGAATCGATCGGGTGATGGCCGAAGTCCTTCCGGCGGGAAAAGTCGAGGAGATCCGGCAGCTCCAGCAGGCGGGCCGGAAAGTCGCCATGGTCGGCGACGGCATCAACGACGCCCCTGCTCTGGCCCAGGCGGATGTCGGAATCGCCATCGGAACCGGAACGGATGTCGCTCTGGAAGCCTCGGACATCACCCTGATGAGCGACGACCTGAGGGCCGTAGCCTGGGCCATCGATCTCAGCAAAAAGACGATCCGGGTCATCCGGCAGAACCTCTTCTGGGCTTTTTTCTACAATGTCGTCGGCATCCCGGTGGCGGCAGGCGTCCTCTTTCCGTTCTTCGGGCTGAGGCTCGATCCCGTCATCGCGGCGGCGGCCATGGCGTTGAGTTCGGTTTCGGTGGTTTCGAATTCGCTGCGGCTGAGGCGGATGAGGATCGGCTGAGCCGGGACGCCGTCAGAAGAGGTATTTGAGGCCGAGATTGAGGCGGTAAAATGTGGGATTGACCTTGACCTGCCCGATATTCATCGTCTTCTTGACCTCACTCAGCGGGTCGGTTAGCATTTTGTTGGGCAGGAGGCCGAGATCGGTCTTCGTCTCGGAGCAGGCGAAAAAGCGCCCGTCTGCGGTGAACGCGACGTTATGGAAAAGAAGCCAGTTGAATTCGGCCCCGACATTCGCGCCCGGGCGGTAGATGGGGCCGAAATCGAATTTGAGCTGGAAGGTCTCGCCGTTGAACTCCCCGTCTTCGATCCAGTACCTGGAATAGGCCAGTCCGACGCCCTTGCCTTCGACCCTGAAAAGGGTCGGGCCGAAAGAGATATTCAGAGCCATTCTCCCGGAGACGGGCAAGCGGACGACCGCGTTCAGGCTGAAAAAGAGCTCCGACAGATTCCCTTCGGTCTCCGGCCAGCCATAGGTCCTGTTGAAATAGAATGGAGAGGGAGGGTTGCCGGGCAGAGATGTCAGGGCATAGGTCATCCGGACCTGATAAGTAGAGTTGTCTCCGCCCAAACCGGGCCGGCCGTATTCAAGCTGGAACTGGAGGCCGAGTTTATCCAAGGGAAAATATGTCAGCCCGGCATTCACTCCCCAGCCTGTTCGACCCTTGAGATGAATGATCTGGTGAGCTTCGCTTTCGTAGGCTCCTGAAAGGAAAGGCGGAGAATAGCGGTGGGAATAGGTGCTGCTCAGAATGGACCGGCCGAAGCTGACTCCCGAGCTGAATTCGAAGCGGTAGGATTTCCAGATTTCTTTCGTCTGAGCAGAAAGGCCGGGCAGAAAGAGACCGAAAAAGAAGGCGGCAAAACACATTAGAAGACAGAGCTTGGAATGTTTTATCTTCATTTTCAATTGCCCTCGAATAAGAATCGCATATTTGCCTCTTTATGTCAATGATCTCATCCTGTGGTCGTCGCTGTCGCTGACCTTAAGATCGAATGCCGGCTCGAAGATTCGGTGGATTGCTTTCATGTCCTATATGGTGGTCAGCCGCTCGGAGCAGATCCATTTTCATCTTCTCAAATCCAGGGGATGGGTTCAATCCCCCGGAAAGGGGAATCCTGCGGTGAGATTGGCCTTCATTTTTCCATCTCTGATGAGGATGGAGGGGGGTGAGGAAGGGAGGGTGTCTTTTACCGGGTCGAAATCGACGAAGAAGGCTTTTTGCGGGGCCCAGAGAACCGTAAGGCAAGCTCTGCCCGACGGGAGCTTGGACGCTCGTTTTATCCCGCGGATAATTCTGTTATGCTTAGAAAAGAGATGATTGCCAAAACGAAGCGAATCGTCGTGGCCATGAGCGGGGGAGTTGACTCCTCGGTGGCGGCCGGCCTGCTCAAGGAGGCGGGGTACGAAGTTATCGGTGTCACGATGAAGCTTTTTTCTCTTCCGCCGGAAATCTGCCGTTCGGAGGACCTGCGGAGTTGCTGCGGCTTGAAGGCGGCCGAGGACGCCCACGAAGCCGCCCGCCGGCTGGGCATCGACCACCTGGTCGTCGATTTCCGGCGCGAGTTTGAGGACCGGGTGATCGAGGACTTCTGCCGCGAGTATGCCCGCGGACGAACGCCGAATCCCTGCGTCCGCTGCAATGAGCGGATGAAGTTCGACTTACTCCTCGAAAGAGCCGGGCGTCTGGGGGCGGATTTCATCGCCACCGGACACCACGCCCGGATCAAATACGATCGGGAAACAGGATCTTGCCTGCTGAAAAAGGGAAAGGACCGGTCGAAAGACCAGTCTTATTTTCTCTATGGGCTTTCCGGGGAGCAGCTTTCTCGGACGCTCTTTCCGGTCGGCGATTATACCAAGAGCGAAGTCAGGCGGCTGGCCAAGAAATGGGGCCTGCGCGTGGCCGAAAAACCTGAAAGCCAGGAAATTTGTTTTGTCCCCCTCGGCAGATATCCGGATTTTCTCAGGAAACGGATCCCCGAGGCTTTCCTTCCGGGACCGATTAAGGACTTGGGCGGCCGCACCTTGGGCCGGCATAACGGGATCGTTCATTTCACCATCGGCC
>CAZNVB010000181.1:0-8797 GCA_964576265.1 uncultured Eubacteriales bacterium
GATCCTGAATGCGGGAAGAGTTGTGGCAGCCGAGACAATTGATCTCCAGCCGGCCTGAGACTTCCCAGCGGGAGTCCGGTGTGATCATCTCTTCGCTCGGTTCGGAAGGACCGCCGCCGGCGAGATGACGGCCGAAAAGAAGAGTGAAATCCCAGGCCGTCAGCCCGATCTCGTCGGGATGCCAGGTTCCCTTCCAGCGCCGATAGGAGAGGGGAAGAAGTGTTCCGGTTTTTTCGTCGACCCAGATCCAGGGCTCTCCCGGGCGGCCGGGATTTCCGGCGGACGCGGAGTTGAAATGAAGGCCCTGACGGATGATCTCGTAATCATGGCAGGGAGCGCAGCTCGACCGTGATGAAAAGGGCAGGGGGTTGGATGCGGTCGGGATGATTGGCTGGTCGAATTCATCCTTCAAGGGAATGAGATGAACAGGCGTCGTCCGATTGCCGTCCCAGGTTTTTTGCGGCTCTTCCGCTGGCCGAGCGCCTGTTGCGGATGCGGACAGGTTCAGGACAAACCAGATTCCCAAAGCCGGCCATAACAGATAAAGGCCGGTCGATGTTCTTCTCTTCCGCTCATTCGTCCCCGAGCGGTTTTCCCGGGCCCCGCGGATATCGGGCGGCGATTCCATCCTGAGCGGCTCTTTCATGCTTTGAAATCTTGCGGCCGGAAGGCGAGAGGGGTCCGCGCCCGAACCGCTTCGTTGACTCTGAGCACGGCCACGGCGCTTTCAAAGGCGAGCTCGGCCGGGCAGCTCAACGGCGTCCCATGACGAACGGCGTTGAAAAAGTTTTCGAGATGGGGTTGATGCGGCGGCTTGGCCAGCTCAACCGGCAACGGCCAGCGTCCGGCCTCGGCCGTTACCCGGACGTCGAGGATAATGTTCTTGGTATCGATTTTCTGGATGGGCTGGCTCTCGGTCAGAAGGAGACCGTCCTTGACCAGCGAATCCCACTCTGGGGCATGAGCCTCGCGCATGGCCCAGTTGCCTCTCTGGGGGACTTCGGAAATGACGAGCGACCCGTTTTCTCCCATGAACGTCTCGAAGAAACCGCCGTGCTTGGTCGTCGTCTGAACCTGGTAAAGAGCCCTGGCCATTCCTTCCGGCGTGTCGTATTCGAAGATGGCCATGACATTGTCGTACCACTCCCGGCCCTTGTAGAAATCGGCCCCGCCGCTCGCCAAAACCGTCTTCGGGTTGACGCCGAAAACCCAGCTGAAGAGGTCGATCTGGTGCGAGCCGAGATCGACCATCGGGCCGCCGCCGTATTTCCGGTACCAGCGCCAGTTCCGGAGCTCGAGCATCGAGTTGTAGCCGTATCGTTCGAGAGTCTCCGGAGGGATGGTGTATTTTTTCGGCCAGCCCAGGAGATCGCTTTTCGCCCGGTTCCACTGGGCATAGGCAACGCCGACGCGACCGAGGATTTTTTTCTCATGGATCAGGCGCTCGATGGCGTGGATATAGCGCGGGTTGCTCCGGCGCTGATGCCCGATCTGAAGGAGCTTGCCGGAACGGCGAGCGGCCAGGACCATGGATCGGGCTTTTTCCAGCGAGTTCGACATCTCTTTTTCGCAATAGACATGAAGACCGGCGGCCAAGCAGGCGTTGGTGTGTTCGGCGTGAACCCAGTCCGGCGTGGCGACGATGGCGGCGTCGAGACCCTTTTCTCTGGCCAGGAGCTCGCGGTAATCCTCGTACACGGCGGGTTTCTGCCCATATTTGTTGAGATAGCCGCTGGCGTACTGACGGCTGTACTCCCAGATATCGCAGACCGCCGCGATATGGATGCCGGGAATGCGCAGGCAAGCTTCCATTAGAACCCGGCCCTGCTCGCCGCACCCGATGAGCGCCACGCGGAGCTCTTCTTCAGCGCCGACGTGGGCGGCGGGCTGCGGTTGAGGAGGAAGGGCCGTCTTGTCTTGGGGCTTTTCCTGAGATAGGGCGCGGCCGGCGAAAGCGGCGGCGAGCCCCGCCGCCGTGGTGGATTTGATGAAATCCCGGCGCCTGATGGCCGCGGCTTTCTTGCCTTCTTTTACATCTCGCATGATAACCTTCTTATGGAAAGAAATCGATTGCCGCCGGAGCGGCCTCAGACGTACGATGACCGATCGGCCGACGCACCTGGACTCGCCTTACTTTCCCTTGAAATCTTTGTCGAAGGCGACGGCCGAGGGCGCGAAGTTGACCGAGCGGACGAATTCGCAGGCTTCCCTGGCTCCATATTCCCGGTCCATGCCGGTGTCCTCCCATTCGACCGATAGGGGTCCGGAATAGCCGATGGCGTTGAGTTCGCGGATGATTTCCTCGAAATTGACGTCGCCGTGGCCGAGGGAGCGGAAATCCCAGCCCCGTCTCCGGTCGCCGAACGGCAGGTGAGAACCCAGGATGCCGGCCTTGCCGTCGAGAGTGACGGCGGCATCCTTCATGTGAACATGGTAAATGCGGTCGGGGAATTCGCGGATAAAAAGGTGCGGCTCGAGCCCCTGCCAGACGAGATGGCTGGGATCGAAATTGAACCCCAGCGTCGGTCGGTGTTCGAACTTTTCGAGCAACCGCTTGGCCGTGTAGAGATCGAAGGCGATCTCGGTCGGATGAACTTCCAGGGCGAACTTCACGCCGCAGCGGTCGAATTCGTCGAAAATCGGCGTCCAGAGCTTGTGGATGCGGGTGAACCCGGCCTCGATCATCTCTTCGCTTGTCGGCGGGAAGGAGTACCAGGCTTTCCAGATCGGCGAGCCCATGAATCCATTGACGACCCCGAGGCCCATCGCCTTGGCCGCCCGGGCGGCGAGCTTGACCTCCTCGATCGCCCACTGACGGAGCTTTTCCGGCTTCCCCTTGACGGCTTTCGGGGCGAAGACGTCGAGCCGGGGATCATAGACGTCGCCGACGATCTGGCCGGCCAGGTGGCAGCTGATCGCCCAGCAGCCGAGTTTGTATTTTTTCAGGATTTTTTTCTTTTCTTCGATATAGGATTTGTCCCGGGCTGCTTTGCGAAGCTCCATGTGATCGCCCCAGCAGGCGATCTCGATTCCGTCGTAGCCCCACTGGCCGGCTTTCTGGCAGATCGTTTCAAAAGGCAAGTCCGCCCATTGGCCGGTAAATAAGGTCACTGGTCTCGCCATTTCCTCCTCCTTGCTAAAAATTCACCCAGACGGCTCCGTTGTCGGAGCTCTCGACGCATTTCTCGATGAAGCGCACTCCCCGGGCTCCGTCCTCGACGGTAGGAAAGTCGAGCTCGTCCCCGGTCGGAGTTTCGCCGGACTTGAGCTTGCCCAAGGCCGCGATGTAAGTCGAATAGATGTTGGCGAAGGCTTCGAAATACCCTTCCGGATGGCCGGAGGGAATCCGGCTCAGGGACTGGGCGCGGCGGGACATCTGGTCTCGGCCGCGGGAGAGCGTCTCTGTCGGCCGATCCACATAGGAAACCCGGCAGTAGTTTGGGTTTTCCTGCAGCCATTCGAGACCGGCCTTTGTCCCGTAGATCCGAATCCGGAATCCGTTGTCATGGCCGACGGCAATCTGGGAGCTCCAGTAGATGCCTTTCGCGCCGCCCTTGTAGTTGAGGAGGATCGAGGCGTTGTCGTCGAGAACCCGACCTTCCCCAAAACGATCGAGCCGGGCGAGAAGCGACTCGATTTCCAGGCCGGTGACATAGGAGATCATGTTTTCGATATGGCTGCCGATATCGCCGACGCAGTTCGAAATTCCCGCCCGTTTGGGGTCGGTCCTCCAGGCGGCCTGCTTCTGACCCGTTTTCTCGAGAAGCGTGGCCAGCCAGTCCTGCGGATACTCGGCGCTGACGAACCGAATCTCGCCGAGTTCGCCGTTCCTGACCATATCGCGCATGTGCTTGACGATCGGATAGCCGGTGTAGGTGTAGGTGACGCAGAAGAGGTTCTTTTTCTCCTTGACCAGCCGGACCAGATCCTCGGCGTCCCGACGGCTCGTCGTCAGGGGTTTGTCGCAGACGACATGGATGCCGTTCTCGACGGCCGATTTGGCGATTTCGTAATGGGTGTTGTTCGGGGTGACGATCAGAAGGAAATCGATTTTGTCCTCGCGGCCGCTTTCGGCGGCGATCATCTCGCCGTAGGTTTTATAAAGCCGGGATTTGTCCACCCCCCAGGCTTCGCCCGTCCGGAGCGTGTTTTCATAGGATTGGGAGAAGCAGCCGGCGACAAGCTCGGCCAGGCCGTCCATGGCGATGGCCTTGCGGTGGACATCGCCGATGAAGGCGCCGAGTCCTCCGCCGACCATTCCGTATGTGAGGCGGACGGCTTTGCTCAGGGTCTCTTGGCCTTCGATCATCTCCACTCCTCCTTTCTGAGGCTGGCGGTCCGTTTGCCCGGCCGCCCCCGAATCGCCTATATCATAATCAAGAAATTTCGCCGACTCAAGACGTCGTTCCGAAATCTTCTTCTCCGGCGCTCGAAAACCGTCTTTCGTCCCGAAAAATGAGGCCCGGCTGAAGAATGATCGTCCCGATAGGACGAACGCTTCACCTCGAAAATCGAATTCTGGCGGAAGGCGGCGTCTCGACGCCCCGGATCGGCAGAAGGCGGGCGACGGACGTGTTTTCTTCTGCCGGAAATTTCGGCCTAACCCGGCCGTCTTTTGCGGTAAAGCTTCTCGTCGACCGTCGAAATCATCGCCCCGCGGTCGACTTCCCGCCAGCCGAAGTGCTCGCAGATTCCGTTGATTTGGCCGGCGGGGTCCGAGATGATTTTATTGTAATTGACGAAAAGGACATCGACATCGTCCCGGCCGATGATCGTCGTCTTGATCATTTCATTCAGCTTGAGGAAGCTGGCCTTTGTCTCTTCCCGGTTTCCATCCCGAATTTTGGCCATTTTCTCCATCGAATCGAGGACCTCTTCGATATTCCGCTCGGTGTAGATCACCCGGTAGCTTCCGGCCGGGAGGAACTTCAGGCCGTAGGCCGTAATCTTGATGAATTTCCCTCTGAAAGAGGCGAGGGGAAATGTCCCCTCCATGAGACGGCTGATGATTTTCCCCCCTTCGAGCTCGAAATAACCGCGGGGGTTGTTGTCGTCCGGCGGCCGGGAGGCGGAATCGAAAGCGCAGGGCACGCCGCCGGCGTGGAGAATCTGCATCAGCAGCGATGTCCCCGAGCGCTCCAGGCCGGAGACGATGTAGTTGGTCCGGTCATCGAGTTTGATCATGTCCTTTATGATAGGCTACCGGAAGGAGGGACTGCAAGTCGATTTTCGGCCGGCCCCCGGCACGCGTTCAGCGCCGGTATTTTCCCATGAGCTGGCCCTGAGCCAGGATGTGTCCCTCCATCGCCTTGAGAAGCTCAGCCTTCGTCGCTCCCGCGGGGAGGTCGAGCGCCGCGTCCAGGGCATAGATTTTAAAGAAATAGCGGTGCGTCCCGCCGGGAGGGCAGGGGCCTCCATAGCCGATCCGGCGGAAGTCGTTCCGGCCCTGCCGGGCGCCGGACTTGAGTTCCTTATCCGCAGGAATCGCCTCAGGAAGAGATTTTTCCGTCGCCGGCAGATTGAAAAGCACCCAGTGGACCCACGTGCCCATAGGCGCGTCCGGGTCGTCGCAGATCAGGGCGATGGTCGCCGAACCCTCTGGAACGCCGGTCCAGGAGAGGGGCGGGGAGACGTCTGCGCCGTCGCAGGTGTATCGGCGCGGGATCAGACCGCCTTCCTCAAAAGCCGGGCTGGTCATTTTGATTTCCATGGTCGTTCCTCCCGATGGCCTGATAAACACTTCCGGTTCTTCTTCCTCGGGCAAAACGGCCGTATGGCCGGCCGTCCCCGCGGCGAGAAAGAGAGCCAAAAAGATCGCTGTGATCCCCGTCTTCATTATTGACCTTTTGCTTTAAATCCGTCGAACCGAAGCATCATCGTCATTTTCTCACTCCAAGCTTGCGGAATCAAGTTTCTTTCAAGCCTTCGATTTCCTTGAGTCTGACAGCCAGCCGTTTTGGGGAGACGGGGATAACGGTTCTCACTTCAGGGGCAAAGAGCGAAATTTTATACTCCTCGACCATCCAGCGGAATTCGTCGACGGCTTTCCTCGCGGCGCTCGAAGTCTCTTTCGAGAGATTTTTTTTCAACCTCTCCAGAGCCTCGACAAAGGGACGGACTTGGTCCGTTTTCTTGCTGTCCTTGCCCGGATCGACTTTGGCTCTTTCCAGCCGCGATTTGAGGGCGGCAATATAACGGGGAATTTGGCGGAGTCGATCCAGATCGTAGATTTCGAGGAAGTTTCCCGGGACGAGCGTCTCCAGCTCGGCGGCGATCTCCCTCTCGTAAGGGGGGCGACCGCTTTCAGCTCGGGCCGTTTTTTCCGCTCCTTTCAGCAGCCGGCGCAGATCCTTATAGCCGTCGAGAATCTTGAAGACGGTTTCACGCAGCTCATGGCTTTTTTCAAACATAGCGCGGGTTGCGATTTCGGCGTAAGCCTCGAATTCCTCCCGGCGGCGGAGGTTTTTCTGAAAGATTTCGCGCTTGATCGCCTCGAGCATGCCTTTTTCGACCGCAGCCCGGCCGCCGAAATAAAGAGCCGCCTTTTCGTATTCCTCGAACACCGTGAGATAGCGCCGGAGAAATTGGATGTCCTTCGACATCTTCGCTTCAAGAAGAGAGGCGACGCCGCGGACGTGCGAAGCCAGGGCCTCCTCCGCCGTCTTGAAGAGGCGGAGGTTCACTCCCGCTTCTCCCGGCTCGAGTCCCGGGTAGGCCGTCATGAACGGTCCGGCCGGAACGCTCTCGGGGAGCTCTCCGAAATCCCAGTCCGTTAGCCCGTCTCTTTCCCATTCCTCGCCGGCCCGTTTCCAGTCGGCCGATTGCTCGGGTACAAAGGACACGGCTCCGGCCCGCCGCAAGACCTCGAGGTTCCGGCTGGAGGCGAGCTCCCGGCCCTCCGGATCCGTGACGGCGACTCTCATTTTGAGGTGGCTTGGAATATCGGCGGCCGCCCACTTCGAGGCGGGAATATCGATTCCGAACCTCTTTTTGACAAAGGCGGCCAGAGTCTCGTAAAGAGAAGGATGGGTGAGCCGCATCTCGCCGACAATTGTCTCCACGGTCTCGGCCAGGGGCATCAACTGTTTGCGGTCGGCCTTGGGAAGGCTTTTGATTAAGGCGGCGATTTTTTCTTTGAATTGTCCCGGGACTCCCCATTCCAGGGCTTCCGATGGCAAGGAGGCGATCCGGCCGAAAGGGATTCGCAGAGTCGCCCCGTCATCTTCTTCGCCGGGGGCGAACCTGTAAGAGATCGGGAAGTTCTCCTCCCCGAGCGTAAAGACGTCGGGGAAACCGGCGAGCTCGTCATCCCCGGGAGGCAGGAGGATGAGATCTTTTTCCTCCATTCTCAGAAACCGGTCGTCGCCCGCCTGGCGGATGCGTTTTTCCAAGCCCCGCCAGTCGTACACTCCGGCGAGGCGCCGGGAATAGAAATCGGCGATCGCCTCATCGCCGACCATGATGTTCCGCCGCCGGAGTTTTTCCTCCATGTCCAGGACTTTCTTCTGCCGATCCAGGTTGTGACGGAGGAAAGGAGGGGGATTCTTGACCCGGCCTTCGACCAGCCCTTCGGCGATAAAAATTTTATGGGCTTCGTCGGGATTTTTGGGACCGTAGGCCACGTCCCTGTCCGAGACGATCTCCAGGCCGAAAAGCGTTACCTTCTCCTTCGCCCTTACTTCGCCCCGGTCCGGATCCCAGCGGGGCTCGGAATAACTGTAGCGGCACAAGAAACCGCCCAGATCCTCGAGCCAAGCGGGGTCGATTTTCGCCGCCGTCCGGGCGAAGAGGCGCGACGTCCGCACGACCTCGGCGGCCACGATCCAGGGCCGGGATTTATTGAACAGCACCGAGCCGGGAAAAATCATCACTTCCCGGCCTTTCGCGGCTTGATAGATATTTTTTTCCTTGTGAACGGCGATATTGGAGAGGAAACCGCTGAGGACGGCGCGGTGAATGGCGGTGTAGAGCGACGGCGTGATTTCCGTCCTTTTTGTCCTCCCCATGCGGATGTTTCTTTCCTCGAGGATCGAGACGATCTGTTCATGGACGAATCCCCACTCTCTCATCCGGAGATAGGAAAGGAAGTGCTCGGCGCAGAATTTTCTCTGTTCGCTTTTTGAAGCCGATTTTCCCGCCTCGCCGTGAAAACGGTCCCAGATGTTGAGCAGGGTCAGGAAGTCGGAGTCGGGATGGGCGAAAGCGGACTGGGCCTGGTCGGCAAGCCCCGCCTTTTCGGGCGGCCTCTCCCTGGGGTCGCGGATGCTCAAGACCGAAGCGATGACCGCGATCTCCCGCAGGCAGCCTTCTTTCTTCGCCTCGAGAAGCATGCGGGAGATTCTCGGGTCGACCGGGAGAAGGGCCATTTCGCGGCCGAGCGGGGTGAGCTCGAATTCCTTGCCGCGCTCGACGATCGCCCCGAGCTCGAGGAGGGTCTCGAACCCGTCCCTGATGTTTCTGGGCTGCGGCCGGTCGACGAACGGAAAATCGGCCGGATGGCCGAGCTTGAGGTGGAGCATGCGCAGGATGACTTCGGCGAGGTTCGAGCGGAGAATTTCGGGCGGCGTGAACCGGGGTCTCGATTCGTAATCTTCCTCCGAGTAGAGCCGGAGACAGAGGCCTTCCTGGACGCGGCCGCAGCGGCCCTTGCGTTGGTCGGCGCTCGCCTGGGAGATGGGGCTGATTGGAAGGGAGTTGATCCGCGTCCCGGGCTGGTACTGGGAGATGCGGGCGAGGCCGGTGTCGACGACATAGCGGATCCGGGGGATGGTCAGCGATGTTTCGGCGACATTGGTGG
>CAZNVB010000182.1:0-6740 GCA_964576265.1 uncultured Eubacteriales bacterium
GAGAGAGATTGCGCTTTCTCGTGGCGATTTCGGGAGACACTCCGGAATTGACTAAATCTTAGTTTTCTTATAGAATTAATAAGGATTAAGGCAAGAAAGGAGCGCAAGATGAAGCGCTTTATGGTTCCTCGAGTCAGCCACTGCAAAAGCGGCTGCCAACGTTCATCCTGAGCACGATGTAAAACTGCTCCTTAGACCTCCAAAAGCCCATCCTTTCTCGAAACCGAGAAACGGTGGGCTTTGTTCTTCCGCCCTCAGATATTTCGGCTCGACCGCTATCTTTTTTCAGAGCGCAGGATCCTGGCGATGATGGAAGTTGTCGAATGGCCTTCGACATAAGGGAAGAGGACGACTTTTCCCCCGGCGGCTTCAACCTCCTCCCGGCCGATGACCTGGTCCGGCTGCCAATCGCCCCCTTTGACCAGGACGTCGGGAAGGAGGGCGGCGATGATTCGCCGCGGCGTCTCCTCGCCGAAAGAGGTCAAGTAATCGATCGCCTCCACCGCCCCGAGAATTTCCCATCTCTCGCCCAGGGGGAAAATCGGCCGTCCCGGCCCCTTGATCTTTCTCACCGACGCGTCCTCGTTCAGCGCCACGATGAGGACATCGCCCAGCTTTTTCGCGGCTTTAAAAAGGCGGATATGGCCGGCATGGATGAGGTCGAAGCAGCCGTTGGTGAAAACGACCGTCTTCCCTTCCCTCTTCAGACGGCGGCGGATTTTCTTGAGCTCGGCCACGGACCGGACCTTGGGATCTCTTTTGGGGAAGGATTTCATCGGCCGCCCTGCCGCCCGGACATGTTTTTTCATTCGCCTCTTTGCGGCGGCTTGATTTCGATTCCGGGCGAGAAACTCCAGGCGTGGGGCAGTCGGCCGATGCCCACATCCCGGAGCGTCGAGGAGACGAGAAAAGAGTAGAGGTTTCGGTGGTAGTCGTAAGGATAGCCGTCCCTCTTGTGGACGGCGACATCCAGGTAGTAAGTCCCGTTGATCAGGTTGAGCCGCTCGATCCGGCAGACGACCTTCCCCTCTCCCCGGATGGAAACGGGCTCGAAATTCTCGAGATGGGTGTTCGTGCCGTAGCAGCAGATTCCCTGGGAGTTGAAGATCCCGATGCCGAAAACGAAATCGTCCGTCTCGGCATGGGCGACGACATCCATCTCCAGAATCATTCCCTCGTCCGGCGCGAAGACGTGCTTCTCCTGCCCCGCGAGATTCTTTAAAATCACTCGGCTGATCTCCACTTCCCGTTTTCCCCAGCGGTTCTCCCGTCTTTCCTCTTCGGCGCTCGGCTGGGGAGCCTTCTCTTCCCTCCGCCTTTCGAACTTCTCTTCCTGGGTCTCGGCGACATCCTGAAGGTACATGTCGATGACCCGTTTGGGGTCGCCGACCATCAGCAGACGGCCTCCCTTGAGCCAGCCGACCCGGTCGCAGATTTTTTCCACGGTCGTCAGATCGTGACTGACAAAAAGAATGGTTTTTTTTCGCCGCCGGAAATCGTCGATCCGGTCGAGACACTTCGGAACGAAGGCGGCGTCGCCGACCGCCAGGACCTCATCGATCAGCAAGATATCGGGGTTGACGTTGATGGCGATGGCAAAACCCAGCCTCATATACATTCCGGAGGAATAGGTCTTGACCGGCGCGTCGATGAAATCCTCGAGCTCGGCGAAGCGGACGATCTCGTCGAACTTGGCGCTGATCTCCTTTCTCGACAAGCCGAGCATGATCCCGTTGATGAAAATGTTCTCCCGGCCGGAAATCTCCGGATGGAACCCGGCTCCGAGCTCGATCAGGGCCGAGACTTTGCCTTCCGTCCGAACGGTGCCGCGCGTCGGCTTGGTGATGCCGGCGACCAGCTTGAGCAGCGTGCTTTTCCCCGAGCCGTTCTCTCCGATGACGCCGAAGGTCTGGCCCTTTTCCACCCGGATCGTCACGTCATCGAGGGCGGTCACCAGCTCGTCCGGACGAAGGGAACGGAAAAGATCGCCTTTGACCAGGGCGCTTTTGAACGTCTGGAAGCGATGTCGGGCCGAATATTTCTGGTAGACGCGCGAAACCTCCACGACCTCGATGGCGTACATTCAGACCTCCTCGGGGAAGGAGTCGCGGAGCCGGTCGAAAATCTTATAGCTCACGACGAACAGGACGAGGGAAACGAGAAGCGTGACGCCCAGTCTTTTCCAATGGAACAGGCCCCCGTAGAACAGGCAGTACTGATACCCCTGAATGATGTGGGTCATCGGGTTGAGGTTGAGAAAATTCCGCAGCAGCGAAGACCCCTGGATGCTGCTGAAGGTCATGGAATAGACGATCGGGGTGGCGAAAAACCAGAAGGTCAGCCAGTTGGCCAGGATGTCCTTAATATCCCGAAAATGGACGGTCAGAGCGGAGATGAGCAGGGAAAAACCGAGGCTGAAGATGAATTGAACGAGGACCACGACAGGCAGGAGCAACGCATAGGGGGTGAGTTTTTTGCCCAGGATCGGGATGAAGGCCAGGACGATCGGCAGCCCGAAAAAGAAGTGAATCATGTTGCTCGTCACCGTGACCACGGGCAGGACTTCGGCCGGGAAAAGGATTTTCTTGATCAGATTTCCATGGATCATCAGGACATTGGCCGATTCCAGAGTCGAGGAGGAAAACCAGTGCCAGGGAAGAATGCCGCAAAAAAGATAAAGGGCGTAAATCAACGGCTTGGACTCGAACGCGGGGTCCCGGGGCTGAATGATCAGCCCGAAAACGGCCGTATAAACGATCATCAGGAGGAGAGGATTGAAGAACGACCAGAGGAAACCGAGGACGGTCCCCCGGTAGCGCGCCTTGAGCTCGCGGACAACCAGATTCTGGATCAGGACTCGATAGCGATAGAGCTCCCGGAGGTTATGGAAAAGACGGGCCAACGGATCCTCCTGAAAAAATTCTGTTCATCTCTTCGGTATATCGTCCTCTCTCATCATAGACAAAAAGAGGCGGCCGGACAATCGCCGCCGCCGCCTCGAAACCGCATTCGGCCAGAAACCAGCGGGGCGGTCGGCCGCACGCCGGATGAACGTGGCGAACGGCTCTGAGCCGCAAGCCGTTTTTCACCGCCGCCTCATCAAAGTCCGTTCTCCTTCCGGCCGGGTAGATGAAATAGGCCCGGCCCTCGGGTTTTAGGCAGGTTCGCGTCGCGCTCATGATATCAGAGATCGAGCAGAGAATCTCGTGCTTGGCCACGGATTTCTCTTCCGACCGGCTCAACTGGCCGCTTCGCGACCTGATGTGCGGCGGGTTGGAAAAGACGATGTCGAACTTCTCCTCCGGGACGAAGGCTCGGAGATCCTGTTCGAGAACCGTGATTTTCTCTTCCAGGCCGTTGAGCCGGATATTCCGCCGCGCGAGCTCGGCCAGCGCCGGCTGGATCTCAAGGCATACGATCCGGCGGAACGGTTTCAGGCTGAGGAGGAGGGAGATGACCCCGACCCCTGCCCCGAGCTCGAGCAGCTCGTCCGCCGGTCCGGGCTGAATAAAATCGGCCAGAAGCGGAGCGTCGATCGAAAACCTGTAGCCTCGCTTCTTCTGAAGGATGTGGATCCGGCCGTGATAGAAGGAATCGAGCGTTTCCTCCGCTCGCGCTTCAGGCTCGGGATTCCTCATCATCGCTCAAAGAGGTAAACACGAGAACGCTCTCCGGGCCGATTTCGGCGTAACCGCCCTTGACTTCAAACCGGCTTTCTGTTCCCGATCGGCGATAGCGCAACGTCCCTTTCCCGAGGGCCACGAAGAGCTCCCGATGCCCGGGAAGAATCCCGAGCTCCCCCTCCAGGCCGGGAAGGGCCGCCTCCTCGACCTGTCCGTCGACAAGGAGCTGCCGAGGCGTGATGACTTTGAGCTGGAAGAAATCCGCTTTTTTTTCGTTCATGACGCCTGCAGCTTTGCCGCCCGCTCGACGACTTCATCAATCCCCCCGGCCATGTAGAAGGCCTGTTCCGGCTTGTTGTCGTGAAGGCCCTCGACGATTTCCCTGAACCCCCGAACCGTCTCTTCGATGGGGACATAGACGCCGGGGCGGCCGGTGAACTCCTCGGCGACATGGAACGGCTGGGAGAGAAAGCGCTGAATCTTGCGCGCCCGGGCAACGATAAGTTTATCCTCGTCCGACAGCTCTTCGATCCCCAGGATGGCGATGATGTCCTGCAGGTCTTTGTACCTCTGCAGAATTTCCTTGACCCGCCGGGCCACACGGTAGTGCTCTTCGCCGACGATGCGGGGGTCCAGGATTCGAGAATAGGAGCTGAGCGGGTCGACCGCCGGATAGATGCCCATCTCGGTCAGGGCTCGGGAAAGGTTCGTCGAAGCGTCGAGATGGGAAAACGTCGTCGCCGGAGCCGGGTCGGTGAAGTCGTCGGCAGGAACATAGATAGCCTGGACGGAGGTAATCGAGCCCTTCTTCGTCGAGGTGATCCGCTCTTCAAGCTCGCCCAGCTCGGTGGCCAGGTTCGGCTGGTAACCGACGGCCGACGGCATGCGGCCGAGGAGCGCCGAAACCTCGGAACCAGCCTGGACGAAGCGGAAGATGTTGTCGATAAAAAGGAGAATATCCTGGTTCATTTCGTCGCGGAAATACTCGGCCACAGAAAGGGCCGCCAGCCCCACCCGAAGCCTTGCCCCGGGCGGCTCCGTCATCTGGCCGTAAATGAGAGCCGTCTTGCTGATGACGCCGGTGCCTTTCATCTCCAGCCAGAGATCGTTTCCTTCCCTCGTTCGCTCGCCGACCCCGGCAAAAACCGAATAGCCGCCGTGCTCCATGGCCACGTTATGGATGAGCTCCATGATAATCACCGTCTTTCCGACGCCGGCTCCGCCGAAAAGCCCGATTTTCCCTCCTTTGAGAAAAGGCTGAATCAGGTCGATGACCTTGATCCCCGTTTCGAACATTTCCATCCTGGTGCTCTGGTCCTCGAGAGGCGGCGGCAGTCGATGGATGGGATATTTCTTTTTGGCCTTGACCGGGCCCAGATGATCCACCGGCTCGCCGATGACGTTGAGGACCCGGCCCAGAGTTTCCTCTCCGACAGGGATCTCGATCGGCCCCTCCAGGTCGACGGCCTTCATCCCCCGGGCCAGACCGTCGGTCGGATGCATGGAGACGCAGCGGACTTTATCTTCGCCGATGTGCTGCTCGACCTCGACGATGATGTCCACGGGCGTCGGCGTCTCGAACCCTTCGCTGGTGATCCGGATGGCATTATAGATCTCGGGCAATTCCATCTCCTTGAATTCGACATCCACCACCGGGCCGATGATCTGGACAACCCGGCCGACGCGCCTTTTCCCTTTTTCATTCGTCATGGTCGTCTCCACAGATCTCTATTTCGACAGGGCCTCCACGGCCGTCATGATCTCGAGCAACTCCTTGGTGATCGAAGACTGGCGGATCTTGTTGAGGACGAGGACTAGGTCGTTGATCAGGTCCTCGGCATTTTTCGTCGCGTTCTCCATGGCCATCATCCTGGCCGCTTGTTCCGCGGCCAGGGATTCGAAAAAGCAATGCACAACGGCGGTCTCGACATAAAGCGGAAGAAGAGATCGAAGAATCCGCGCGCTGTCCGGCTCGCAGTCCGGAACGATCGGAGGACGGCCGCCGTCCTCTTCCCGCGGAATCGGAAGAATCCGGGCCATCGTGACTCTGGGCGCCAGAATGGACTTAAACTCGTTGTAGAGGACATAGACCGAATCGGTCCGGGCGAAGACATACTCCCTCATCAAGAAGCGGGCGATCTCCTTGAGCTCGCCGAGGGTCAGCCGATCGATTTTCTCCTGATGCGCCCGGAGAACAGGAAAGTGAGCTTTTTTGAAAAAGTTGACCGCCTTTTTTCCGACGAGGACAAGGCGGATTTCGGCCCGGCTCGATTTCTCTTCCAGGAAGTCGGCGGCCCGGCTGAGGAGGTTGGAGTTGAACGCCCCGGCCAGACCTTTATCCGAAGTGATGACCATGGCCAAGATCTTTTTTTCTTCGCGGCTGTCGAGAAGAGGCGAAATCTGACGACCGGCCCAGCCCGAAACCCGCCCCAGCAGAACAGGGAGATTGTGCCACTGCGGACGGCCTTCATAGACCACTCGTTGCGCCCGTTTGAATTTAGCCGTGGAAACGGTCTTCATCGCCTGGGTGATCTTTTGCGTGTTTCTAACGCTTTTGATCCGGCGTCTCAGATCGATCAGGGCCGGCATCGCTTTGTCTATCCCTCTTTATTTCTATTTTTAAACTTCCGGCTGAACTCCTGCAGGGCGGACGAGACGGCTTCGTCGAGCTCCCGGTCCAGAGCCTTTTTTTCGGCGATGGCACGCATGACCTCCGGATGTTCCCGGTCCATGAACTCGTAGAGTTCGCGCTCATATTCCTTGATCTCTTGAACCGGAAACTCGTCGAGAAAGCCCCGGTTCCCGGCATAGATGATCAGGATCTGACGTTCAACCGGCAGGGGAACGTACTGATTCTGTTTCAGAATCTCCGTCAGCCGTTCTCCCCTGTCGAGCTGGGCCTGAGAAATCCGGTCAAGCTCGGTCCCGAACTGGGCGAACGTCAGGAGTTCTCGGTACTGCTGCAGGTCGCCGCGGAGCTTGCCCGCCACCTGCTTCATGGCTTTGATCTGGGCGTTCCCGCCGACCCGGGAAACGGAAATGCCGACGTTGATGGCGGGGCGAACGCCGGCGTTGAACAGCTCCTGCTCGAGATAAATTTGGCCGTCGGTGATGGAA
>CAZNVB010000183.1:0-22937 GCA_964576265.1 uncultured Eubacteriales bacterium
CAACGAGAGTCCCCTTGAAGGCTTTTTGACCTTTAATAGCCTTGATCAGAAGTCGGAAGGGCCAGGAAAGAAAGGAAAAAATAGCTAAAAAGAAAGCCAGAAACAAGACCAGGAAAGACGAGAGAAAAGCAAACCCGGCTCCGGGTCCGATATAGGCTGCCGAGGGAAGCGCGATGCCCAGAACGCAGCCCAGAAGAAGACGCATTTTTTTCTCCTGGGAGCGGTTCAGCGCTTCTTTAGGCGTTTGTTTCATGAAAATGATCCATGATCAAAGCCGCCAGGTCGCGGATGGCCAGATCCTCCCTGACGTGATGGTCAGCCCAGAAAAAGGCGTCGTCCCAGGTGTGCATTCCCTGAAGATCTGTCGGCGAGAATATCTCGTTCTTTTTGACCGAGCCTTTGAGATCGAAGCCGGGAGCGGAGACGACAAGAAGATCCGGCGCCTGGGAAACGAGAGGTCCCGTGTACACGCCTTCGGCTTCGAACACATGGCGGACGACTTTTTTCCCTTGAAACTCGAGTCGAAGAAGCTTTTCGGCGATCTCCGTTCTTAGCCCAGAGCGCTCGGCTTGAGCCACCTCACCTTTGGGGAAGCGTCCCCGCGTGTTCAAATAAATTCGGCCGGGGTCCAGGGCAAAGGCAACACTTCCCTCCGCGATATCTTCGAGTTCTTGGGGCGAGGCAACGCGGAAAGCGAGGTATCCTTCCTTTTTCAGCCAAGCATTAAGATAAACCTCCTGCTCGACCCCGCAGAACCCGTGGTCGGATAAAAGGTAAAGGCCGTGGTCTCCACCCGTGAGTTCGCGAAAAGCCCGGACGATCCAGTTCAAAACGTCGTCAACCTTCCGATAATATTCCAGGAACTTCCTGTGGCCGGGATGCTCGTCCTCTTCCAGGGCCTTCCAGAGAAAATGATGAAGCCGGTCTGTCCCGGTGAGAACGAATTCAAAATAATCCCAGTCTTCTTTCCAAAAATATTCGAGGGCTTTCCTCCGGCCGGCAAGCGTCTCGTCGAGCTCCGGCCAAAGAAGATTCGGATTCTGCCGCGCCTTGACCGTATCCACATCGATCCGATAACCCATCCGCCGGAGAGGGGCCATCAACGACAGGGGATAGACGGATCTGGCCAGGTCGAGAGCGACAAAACCGGAAATCATGACCCCGTTGAGCGGCCGGGCAGGATAGGTGGAGGGCTGATTAATGATGATGCATCTTTTCCCGAGCCCATTAAGGTCCTGCCAGAAGGTTTTGGTCTTGAGGTCGCTAAAATTCGGAAAACGGAGAGCGTAAGAATCGGGCTTGAGATCCGTAAAACCGAAAATGCCGTGAGTCCCCGAGTCCGCCCCGGTCATAAAATCTGTCCAGCTCACCGCTGAAACTTCTGGCAGACTGGCCTTCAGCCGGTGGAGGTGGCCGTTTTCGATCAGGCTGGCCATCGTCGGCATGACGTCTTGGCGGGCAAGTTCAATAAGGAGAGAATGCGGCACTCCATCGAGCCCGATCACGCAAACCCGCGGCTGAGGCTTTCTTCTTCGGATCAAAACCATTATACCCAAATATTATAGCACAATATGTGCCCCTGTCTGGTTCGCAAACTGAAGGACGGGGAATTCCGGCCGGGTAAATATCTGTCAGGGCGATTTTAAGATCAGCTCTTGGAGGAAAACCTAACGGAGGTTCTCTGTACTCCTGACCGCTTTTCGCTTGGCTGGCCTTGCATTATAGGACCGCTGCCATGCCGGGGAGGCAGAAAACCAGGGAGGTTTTCAACGCAGAATGATCCTGGCATCGATGATCTTACAGCCTTTCCCTTTTTCGTAGACCAGGAGCGGATTAATATCGAGCTCATCGATCTCCTCAAAGTCGACGACCAGCTGGGAGAGTCTCTTCAGGCAGTCGGCGATCGCTTCGATATCATAGATCGGCCCCCCACGGAAGCCTTCCAGGATTTTATGAGTTTTTGTCCTTTCGATCATCGCCAGGGCCGAATATTCGCGGATCGGAGCCAGTCGGAAAGACACATCCTCCAGGGCTTCGACATAAATTCCGCCCAGACCGAACATCAAGATAGGCCCGAACTGTGGATCCCGGCTCATGCCCAGGATAACTTCTTTTCCTCCGGATGCCATTTCTTCGACGGTCATGCCGGTGATCCGAGCCTCGGGCTTGTGGCGGAGAACGCTTTCCCGGATATCCCAGTATGCCTGGATCACATCGTCCGCATCTTTGAGGTCTAAGCGAACTCCGCCGTAATCGAATTTGTGGACCACATCCGGCGATGCGATCTTCAAAACGACCGGAAAGCCAATTTCCTCGGCCGTCCGAATCGCCTCTCTTTCATTCTGAACGAGGCGGGAGCGGATGACCGGAAAGCCGCAGGATTCGAGGACCTCATAAGCTTCAGCCTCAAGAAGAAGTCTTCGGCCCTCTCTCTTGACACGGTCAAAGACCGATCGGATAGCGGCTTCCCGAAAGCGATATTTTTTGATTCCTGTTTGGGGGCGCTCCAGCCAGCCGCTGAACCTGGCCAGCTGCGCCAGAACCCGGGCAGCCGACTCCGGGAAGCGGTAGTAAGGAATACCGTTCGCTTCAAGAATAGACACGCCTTCCGAGACATCATAGAGACCGAGCAAACAGCTGACCACAGGCTTCTCAATCGCCTTGGCCGTGGCGACGATCGCCGCGGCGATTTGATCGACTCGAGTGAAGGCCGTCGGCGTCAAAATGACGATCGCCGCTCCGATCTCCTGATCCTGAAGCACCGCCCGAAGCGCCGCTTCGTATTGCTCCGCCTGAGCCTCGGCGATGAGGTCGATGGGATTATTCAGGCTGGCCGTTTCAGGAAGGACCTTTTTCAACGCCTCGGCTGTCGGCGGGCTCAAAGGAGGAACATTGAGCCCGCTGCGGATACAGGAATCTGTGGCCAGGATTCCCGGGCCGCCGGAATTGGTAACGATGGCCACATTTCTGTTCCGGGGCAGAGGTTGACTGGAGAAGGCCTTGACGTAGTCGAACAGCTCCTCCAAGGTTTCGACGCGGAGGACTCCGCTCTGATCGAAGATCGCATCATAGACTCTATCCGAGCCGGTAAGGGATCCTGTATGGGAAGATGCCGCCCTGGCGCCGGCCAGAGTCCTTCCCGATTTGAGGGCAATGATCGGCTTCGGATGCCTCGCCGAGCTTGTGATTTCCCGGGCGATCTCCATAAACTCCCTGCCGTTAATCAGGTCCTCGAGATACATCAGGATGACGTCCGTCTTTGGGTCTTTCTGAAGATAGCGGAGAAGCTCGTTTTCCGCCACTCCCGCCTTGTTTCCCATGCTGATAAATTTAGAAAACCCGATCCTTGCCTCCTTGGCATAATCCAGAACAGCGACGCAGAGCGCACCGCTCTGGGAGACAAAGGCGATATTGCCCTCTCGGGGCATCTGAGTGGCAAAGGTCGCGTTCATCGAAGTCCCGGGGTCCGTGTTGATCACTCCCAGGCAGTTTGGGCCGACGAGGACAATCTCGTGGCGGCGCATAATGTCCTTGACCCTGGCCTCGAGTTCGGCTCCCGCCCTGCCAATCTCTTTGAAGCCCGCGGTAATGACTACGGCTCCGACGATCCCTTTTTTGCCGCATTCGTCGAGGACCTCGGGGACAAGCCGGCTGGGGACAGCAATAATCGCCAGATCCACGGGATCGGGAATTTCGAGGACGCTGGGATAAGCTTTCAGCCCGAGAACGCCGGCGGCGTTAGGGTTGACAGGAAAAATGATTCCTTGGAAGCGGCTCCCGAGAAGGTTGGCGAGGAGCGATTGTCCCACACTCCCGGCCCGCCGGGATGCTCCGATCAAAGCAATAGTCCGGGGAGAAAAAATGGCTTCCAGACGATCCATTTTCTAAGCTCTTTCTTGACCGCCGGCCTTGAGGACATGGTCGAGAAAAACCTGTTCGGGCACGGCACCTTCGATAAAGAGAGTTTCATTCAGGACCGCTTTGGGAACGCCAAAGACGCGGTATTTCTGCGCGAGATGCGGAAACTCCGTCGCCTCGACCATTTCCGCCCTGATCCACGGCGATTCCAGGGCGAACTGATGCGCCAAACGGACCACGGATGTACAATAAGGACAGGTCGGTGTCACAAAGACCTGAATCCGGATGTTGCGGGTAAGCGTGGAAAGGGCTTTTTTCGTTTGCTCAGAAAGCCGTGTCGTCCCTTTTGAGACATCGATAATGGCCTCGATCAGGCTCAAGTATTCATAGCCGGACGGAATGCCGAAGAAACGGATGCCGCGGTCCTCCTGGCTCCGAACGGCAACGCCGGGGATTTTGTCTATGCCCAACTCCGCCGCTTTCATTTTATCGGCGACAAAATCGAAAATTTCGAGCGAGATCTTAGGAGAAAGTCCCGCTACCTCCTCCAGAAGCTGGCGGGTTTGCTGGCAAAATAGGCATTCCTGTCCCCTGAGATGTTCCGGGACGATCAAGCGGCTCGCTTCCTGGGTGAAATAGATCAAAACCACGGGCCCGTCCATCTCGGCCTCAAACCTCTTTTGAGTCGCCTCTTTGACGTCCTTATTCAATAACTCCATCGAGGGTCTCCTTTCTTTTTGTCATTCTACAAGAATCCGCCCCTCTTCTCAACGAGAGGATGTTCGACGATAAGCGGCGAAATTCGCTTTACGGTTTATAAAATCCTGATCCGATCGACGATGACGCCCGGGGAGGAAAGGCCCTTCGGTCGAAGACCCTGGGTTCATGCTCCTATCGAACAATCAAGACCAAAGATCGGTTGGTATTTCCAGAGAGGTCGGAGGCAGGAAGGCTGAGAAAATTGGCCGACCGCTCATTGAGCCCGGACCAAGAAATAATCTTCCACCCGGATTCCGTACTGTTCCGGATTCAGAGTTTTAACAATCGAGCGAGAGAATTTTCCTTCTTTATCCGGCTCGCTCAAGTCGATCGTCTCGCCAATCTTTTTATTCCTTTGGGAGTCGGTGATCAGCATCACCTTCGGCTGGAGCAAGAACGAGAGATCGGGATTGTTCTCGACCACAATCCCGATCTCCCCGCTGTTCAGAAGCACCAGGGAGCCGACGGGATAGACGCCCATCATCTTGATGAATTCGCTGAGCAGAACGGGATGAAACTCTCTGCCGCTCTGCTCAAGCATCAGGCGAAGGGCCTCTTCCCGAGTAAAGGGCTTCGCCCGATAGACCCTTTTGGTGGTAACGGCGTCGAAGAAATCGACGATCTTGACGATTTTACTGAAGAGATTGGATGAGGTCTTTCTGAAATAGCGAGGATAGCCCCCGAGATCCTCCTTGACATGATGCTCCAAAGCGACATGGATCGCCCGCAAAGGCAGGTTTTTGAAGCGATGGAACTCGACGAGCTTCATGGCGCCTTGGTGAGGATGCTTTTCAATAATTTGCCGTTCTTCCTCGTCGAGGCGAGCGGGCTTTTCCAGAATCTCTTTAGGAGTGTCGAGCTTGCCGAAATCATGAAAGAAAGCGCTGATCCCCAAGTCCACGAGTTCATTGCGGTCGAGTCCCAGACGCCGTCCCAGGGCGACCGCCAGGATGCAGACGTTCAGCGAATGATTGAGCGTGTATTCATGGAAATTTTTGATATTGGTCAAACCCTGGACAAACGACTCGTTATCGACAAGATGGTTGAAAACGGACTGAATCAGCCGGCGCGTCGTGCTCAATTTGATCTTTTCTTTACTTCCCTCATGGCGAAACGTCTCCTCGAGGTGAGTGATGCCAAGAAAATAGACTTTGGCCGCGCGGCGTTCTTTCTCCCCGGTGAGCTCACAAGGGTCGATTTGTTCCAGACGGATGTGCTCGACGGCCCGGCGTTTCAAATAATCCGCGAGCTCCTCGAACGCCGCTCCGGGCTTGCGCTCGGATTTGGCGAGAACGACGAGCAGCTGCTGGATTTCCTCTTCGCTCGTCTCCGGTTCGAATATGATGCCGCTCGTCCCGATTTCTTTGAGCTCTTGGACGAGGAACTTGAAGAAACGGTAGTTGGAAATTCCGTACTTCAGCCGGAGGTTGTTGTAGAAGAGAGTGCTTGCCCGCAGAGTGAGATGAGCCTTTCCGAATTCCGCCTGAGATGTTTGGACGATCTTCAAAAGAAGTCCTGCCTGGCGCCGGAAAAGGGCATTATTTGGTTCATAGATCCGGGCGCTCTTCATTCCGCTGTTGAGGCGGACGACAAGCTCGACGCCAAGCTCGTGGAGACGCTTTGTTTTTTCCTGCAGCCCGCCGTCGTCGTTGATCGGGTTCATCCGGACTCCGCATTCTTTTCTCTGAGGGCCTGACGGCAGACCTGTCGGATTTTCTTCGTCCGGCAGGCCGCGCCGGCGCGAAGGGCTTCCGTGGCTTCCGGCCGGGACATTCTTGCCAGAGCGTGAGCGGCGCTCATTCGGATTCCCAAGAGCTTCGGCTGTGGAAAAAGAGAGCCCTGGAGCATGAATCGGCGAAGAACGCGGCAGCCGTCAGCCGAGTTGCTCCTGGACAAAACACCGAAGAAGGCCTCGATTTCTTCCGGATCTTTTTTGAGAAAGGATTTTTCCGAGACCAGCCGGAGAATGGAATCCTCGAGTGAACCTTCCCGGTCGGCTGGCAAGTGCTTGAGGGCCGCCAGGCGAACAGGCCCTTCGGGAGCGGCGATATAATTGAGCAGAATTCGGCCGGCGGCGCGATCCTCGATCCTGGCGAGGGCCCGAACAGCTTCGATCTTTACCGAAGGATGCCGAGAGCTCACGAATTTCGCCAAAAACGGGGCGATCCTGCGGTCCTGAATTCGGCTCAAGATGCCGATCACGGCTTTGGTCGATTCCGGTCGGGAATCTTGAGCCGCGCGCATCAGGGCTTCGATATCCGCTTTTCCGATTCGGTCGAGAATTTCATGCAATTGCCGGCGTAAGTCCGGATCCGTCCACTTTTCAAAAAGATCGGCACTGATCTCAGCGGCCGAAGGCCCGACGATCTTGAGGTAATCGAGAAGGGCTTGTTTTTCCCTCTCTGAGACAAGGTCCTGCTTTTCTTTCAGGCGCGAAAGAGCCGCTTCTTGAGTCAGTTCGTTGATTAAATCGCTGATCACCCGGGCTTTGACAGCGTCTTTCTCGACCAGCGCGGCTTCCATCTCGCGCAGCGATTGGAGAAGGGAAGTCGCCCGGCCGAAGTCCAGCCTGTCCAGAGCATCCTGATGATATTGTTCGAGGACCTCGGCAATCGCCGGGAACTGGTCCGTTCGGTCTTCGTGGTAAATGATTTCGATGATCAAGTTCAGGTATTCCTCATGCGGAGAAAGATTTCGGTTGGAAAGAAGAAGGGATTCGACCTCCCTCGTCGTGTCTTCTTCCGGAAGGCCAGCCAGAAGATTGTCGGCCGGCAGTAGGACTTGCTCCAGGTTCGATCTCGACACGCCAGCGAGCGCTGTTTGAGCAAGGCTTTCTTGGAGGGCCGAAAGATCATCCGGTTCGAGTTTGATTTTGCCCCGGTTAAGTTCCATTCGGTCGACGGTGACAGCGAGAGGCGGTCGGCCGACGCCGATTTTCGTTTCGAGATAATCGTCGGGAGCAAGATACCGGATATTGGCCAAGTCTTTTTCCCAAAGAGCGTTGACGATATCGGCTTCTTCAGGAGGCAACAAGGAAACGTGACGGATGGTCTTCAAAAATTCGCCGACCTCTTCTTTCTGCAGTCCTTGGTAGAAGAACAACGCCTGTAATCCGTCCTTGGAAAAGAAAAAAGGCAGGCTCCTGACCGGATGAGGGTCTTCATAGACCCGCTCGCCTTTGTAGGTAAAGGCGGTTTCCTCGACTCCGAGCTCGAGCTTCCAGTGGGATTGGAGAAACGTCCGCAGGTGTTCATAGAGCAGGGAGACAAAGTCGGCGACGGTCTGATGTTCGGGGGGATAGAGCCTGGAGGCCGAAACGGCGTTGGCGAAGATATTCAGGATCTTCCGGACCAACTCGATTTCCGCCACGTCGGGATGAGCGGAGCTTCCCCCTGCGGTAAAATCCTGAGGACCTGATTGCTTGGGTTCCGGCACTTGGATTCTATTATATAAGGCCTGACGTCAGACCGTCAATCCTGGTCGGGTTGCCTGCGGCTCAAAACAGACTTTTCATAAAGGGCAACCTCCTTTAGCCATTCGCTTCCCGGCGGGACATCGAGACTCAGGCAATGATAATCCCAGATCGCTCCGGCGGGCAAGGTCTTGAGCTCTTCCAAAAGCGCTAAGCGACCGAAAAAATCACCGTTCTTTTCGAGTTCGATAAGTTTTGCAAGCGGCTGAAGAAGTGCGAGAAGAAGAGCTTTGAGGGTCGCCCGTGCGCCGACGATCCAGGCGCCGACGCGATTGATCGAGGCATCAAAAAAATCCGTTGCCAGGTGCACTTTCCCCAGCGCCCCGCCGCGGACAATCTCTTCGGCAACGGACCGAAGATCGTCGTTGAGGATGACGACATGATCGGAATCCCAGCGGACGGGACGGCTGAGGTGGAGAAGAATTTCGGGGCAGAATTGGAGCACCGCCGAGAGCTTATCGGCCACGGATTCCGTGGGATGAAAATGGCCCAAGTCAAGGCAGAGCATCTTTCTTTTTGTCAGGGCATAGCCGAGATAGAGCTCGTGAGAGCCGACGACATAGGATTCGCTCCCCAGGCCGAAGAGTTTGCATTCCAGGGAATCTTTGATCGTCGTCGGACTGTATTCTGTCTCGAAGATTTCATCCAGAGATTCTTTGAGCCGGGCTCGCGGAGTCCAGCGGTCAACCGGCGCGTCTTTGGAACCATCAGGGATCCAGATATTGTGCAGGCAAAATGTCCTTAGCTCCCGACCGAAGAAAGCGGCGATTCGGCGGCAGCACTTAACGTGATCGATCCAGAATCTCCTGATCTTTTTTTCGGGATGGCTCAGTGTCCATCCGGAAGAAGCAAAGGGATGGGCGAAGCAGGTCGGGTTGAAGTCGAGTTTCAGCTTCATCTCCTCGGCCCAGGCGACCCACGACCTGAAATGGTCCGGTTCGAGGGAATCCCTTTCCACCAACTTGCCGCCGAAATCTCCATAGATGGCGTGGAGGTTCAGGCGATGTCTTCCGGGAATGAGAGAAAACGCTTTGGCCAGGTCCTGTCGAAGCTCCTCGATGGTTCTGGCCCGGCCGGGATATTGTCCGGTAACTTGGAGCCCACCCGAATTCAACGATCCTGAGGCCGGCTCAAAACCGATGACATCGTCGCCCTGCCAGCAATGAAGCGACAAAGAGACGGATTTCAGCGTGCTCAAGGCCCTCTCCACATCGACCCCGACCTCGGCGTATCGTTCGCGACTGACGGCGAAGCTCTTTTCAATGGTTGATTCACTCATTTTCCCGTCTCCTCGAGCAAATGACGATAACAATCGTAGGCCCGCTCCCATCGATGGCTGTCCCGAGGTTCATAAATCCTAGGTTCGAAGGAGTTTTTAATCACCTCGCGAATTTCAATCAGGGAGCGAACATAGCCGAGAGCAAGAGCCTGAACCATGAGATTTCCGCACGCCGTGGCCTCCGCGGGTCCGGCGATGACCGGAAGTCCTGTGGCATCGGCAGTGAACTGGCAGAGCAGCTTGTTCTTCGAGCCGCCGCCGATTAGGTGAATGCACCGGATTTCAGTCTCGGTTAGACGCCGAATCTGATCCAGGGCGAACCGATATTTCAAGGCCAGGCTTTCGAGAACACAGCGGACGATTTCGGAAGCCGTGGCCGGGACGGGCTGTCCTGTTCGAAGACAAAAGTCCCGAATCGCTTCCGTCATGCTCGGCGGATTAAGAAAGTCGGCCCAATCGGGATCGATCAGGGATTTAAGCGGTGGGGCGCTTTCGGCCAGGCGAGTGATTTCTTCGTAGCTCAGAGGGGACTTGGACGACCATTCCCGGCGGCATTGTTGAATCAGCCACAGCCCGGTGATATTTTTTAGGAACCGGATCGTGCCGGCAACCCCGCCCTCATTGGTAAAATTGGCCTGACGAGCTTCTTCATTGATCATCGGCATGGGCGTTTCGACGCCCATCAAAGACCAGGTGCCTGAGCTGATATAGGCCCAGCCTTCTTCCAAGGCAGGAACAGCAGCGATCGCCGCGGCCGTATCGTGCCCGGCGGTAGCGATGACCAGCGTGTCAGCGAGCCCCGTCTGCCGAGCGATTTCTCGCTCCAGAGGGCCGATAACGGTTCCCGGAGAAATGACTTCCGGGAGAATCTCGAGTGGAAGGTTGAGAACTTCAAGCAGAGGTTCACACCAAACGCGACGGCGGGGATCGAGCATTTGAGACGTCGAGGCGATGGTGAATTCGGTCGTTTTTTCTCCCGTCAGGAAATAATTGAACAGGTCCGGCATAAACAGAAGATGAGCCGCCAGATCGAGATAAGGAGAGCGGTCTCTGACCATCGAATAGAGCTGGAAGAGGGTATTGAATCTCAGGAACTGAACGCCCGTCCAGGCATAGATCTGAGCGGCGGGAATCCGGCTTGTCAATTCCTCCATGGCGCCGGCGGTCCGCGAATCTCTGTATGAATAGGGAAATCCGAGAAGACTCCCGTCCCGGCTCAGAAGGCCGAAATCTACGCCCCAGGTGTCAATCCCGATGCTTTCCGGTTGAACAGCGGCTTCTTTGAGCCCGAGGATCAGACTCTCTTTGATTTTTTCGTGAAGATCAAGAATATTCCAATGGTAATGACCGAGGAGTGAAACCGGACGGTTGGGGAAGCGATTCAACTCCCGGGTCGTGAGTCGAGATTCCTCAAGCGTTCCGAGGATGGCCCGACCGCTTTCCGCGCCCAAGTCAAAAGCCAAAAAATGGTGCCTCTCCATCGTTATTCCTCGTTTGTGAGCCTCCTGGCTCCCGGCCTTTATATAACTTGAATACAGCGGGATTTCAAGTGTTTCCACCTTCCAAAGACTTTGAAAAGGCGGCAAAAATATTTTAAGATGGAGGCAGGCTCAGAAGACGATGGATTCGGAAGAGAGGCTCAAAATTCTCCGCCAGAGGCGAAGAGAAAGGACGAAATCGGAATCGATCGTTGAGGCCTGGCGAAATGTCAGCCAAGAGACCGAGCTTTCGACCAAAGAAAAACTCGAACGGCTGATTCAACTCACCGGGTCGCGGAAAAGCCCGAAAGCGCCGTCTCGGCGATCCGAACCGGAACCCCGGCCGCCGTTCAGGATTTTTGAAAACCGTTTTCATCGAACGACAAAGTACGGTCGGGTTCCGATATCTTCCGGCTTATCCGTCAGAGGGAAGACTCTCTCGCTTTTCAGCCGCGAGCCCTCCTTTGGCCGGATCGACCTTTCCTCGGCTCTTTTTTTGGATCTGGAAACGACCGGTTTATCGGGCGGCGTGGGTGTCGTTCCGTTCCTGATCGGCCTCGGGTTTTACAGGGAGGATCAATTCCGTGTTCTTCAATATTTCCTCGGCGAACCCGCTGAGGAAGATCATTTAATTCGGGAACTCGCTCGCTTCTTGGCCGAGATGAATTTCCAGTCGGTGGTGACGTTCAACGGAAAAGCCTTCGACCTTCCTCTCCTCGAGGCGAGATTCACGCTCCACCGCGAACCGTTTCCGCTTCAGGGACTGCCTCATCTCGATTTTCTCTTCCCCGCCCGAACCCTGTGGGGACATCGCCGGGAGAGCTGCCGGTTGGCCGCGCTGGCCAGAGAAGTTCTCTACGCCCAACGCGAAGAGGACATCCCTTCGGCCGAGATTCCTCTTCGCTATTTTGAGTATCTTAGAAGCGGCGATTTTTCGCTCATCGAGCCGGTCCTCAGCCACAATCAGGAGGATCTCCTTTCCCTCCTCGGAGTCGTTGTTGTTGGAGCGAGCTATTTTGTCGGGACTACCGAAGAGAAAGATTGGATGGCCGATCCTCTCGACCTTTTCGGGGCGGCTAAAGTCTTAGAGAGAGCCGGAGAGACGGAAAAGTTCGTCCTTTATATGAACCGGGCGCTGGAGGGCTGTCTTCCGGAAGGGGTTGCCCTTCAGGCGAAAAAAAAGCTGGCCGAGCATTTTAAGAAGAAACGTCGCTGGGATCATGCCGTTGAGCTCTGGCAGGACATGATCTCCTGCCGTGAGCTTTCCTGCTTTCGGGAACTGGCCATGTATTATGAGCACAGGGAAAGGAATTACGCCAAAGCGGCAGCGCTTGCGGAACAGGCTCTCGCTCTGGCCTCGGGAATCTCACGGACTTATGAAGCGGATTTCGCCTATCGGCTCAACCGACTTCGGCTCAAAATGAGCCGGAAAAAGGAGGGCGAGGGGAGAGGATGATCAAAGAGCTCGAGAAATTCGAGGCCAACCTCCGCTCTCGGGGGCTCAGGGTCACGCGGACGCGGGAACTGATCTTTCGGGAAATTTTTTCCCGGCGGGCGGTCCACCTCAATGCGGAAGATATTCACCGCCGCCTGAGGGCCGGCCACAAGCGTGTTTCCCTGGCCACGGTCTACCGAACAGTCAATCTCCTCGTGAAAAGCGGTTTAGTAAGCGCCGTCGACCTCGGGGAGGATCACAGCCATTTCGAACCCGAAAGCCAGAGGCCGGCTCATGGACATCTGATCTGTCTTGCCTGCGGCCGGGTCCTCGAATTCAGCCACTCGGGGATTCAAGAAGAGATCGAACGAATAGGCAAAGAAAAAGGCTATGAATTGGATAAGTTTTCCATTCAGGTGTTCGGCTTCTGCCGTGAGTGCGGGAAAAAATAGTCCGGGCTAAACAGCGGGCTCAATCCCGGGAACAATCAGCTCCGGGGGGATTTGGAATCGCGATTTGCCAGCGCGTTCTTGGCCAAGAAAGCCTTGACGATTTCCATGCTCAAGAACACGGCGGCACTGAAGACCAGGATCATTGTCAGCTGGCTGAGGTTCGGAAGATCGATGCCGAAGGAGTGCCTGATCGCCGGGAAACGGACGATCACCGCGGCAAGAACAATCTGCGAGAGGACGGCTAGGACGAGCCAGAGGTGTGGGGGGACCCGAAAGACGCTGAAGCGAAGAGAGCGAAAATTCAGCGCCAGGGCCAATTCCACCATGATGAAGAGGAAGAAGATCTCTGTCCGGGCCTCGGTGATGTGCGACAGGTCATGGAAAAAAATGAAATAGAAAAAAGGCGTCTCGATGACCAGGGCAAGAAAAATAAAAATCCTCACCTCCCGGCTGAAGACGCTTTCCCTGGGGTTTCGGGGCGGTTTCTCCATGATGTCCGGGTCGGGGGGAGCAATGCCCAGGGCCATGGCGGGTAGGCCGTCGGTGGCCAGGTTGATATAGAGAATCGCCGCGGCAAGAAGAGGAAGGCATTCCGGGCCCTTGATGAGGACGATTCCGCCGATGACCGCCACTTCGGTGATGTTACAGCGCAGAAGATAAGTCAGATATTTTTTGATGTTGTCGTAAATCCAGCGGCCGCGCTCGATCGCCTTGAGGATGGTGGCGAAATTGTCGTCGCTGAGGACAAGATCGGAAGCGTCTTTGGTGACTTCTGTTCCCGTGATCCCCATGGCGATGCCGATATCGGCCTGCTTCAAGGCGGGTGCGTCATTCACCCCGTCTCCAGTCATGGCCACGACCTCGCCGCGCTTCTTCCAGGCTTTGACGATTTTGAGCTTGTCGATCGGCGACACCCGGGCATAGACGGTCACCCGGTCAACGATCTTTTCTAGCTCCCCCTCGCACATTTCAGCCAGGCGATCTCCGGTCAGCGCCATGTCGCCCTGCCTGAAAATTCCGATCTCTTCGGCGATTGCCCGGGCTGTCGCCTCATTGTCTCCGGTAATCATGACCGTTTTGATGCCGATTCTTTGGCAGGTCCGGACCGCCTCAATGGCTTCGGGGCGCGGCGGATCCTTCATGCCGGCAAGGCCGAGAAACGTCATCTCCTGTTCGTCTTCCTCGCCGCATTTTTGAATTCCTGGCGGCAGACGGCGGAAAGCCAGCCCCAGGACGCGAAGCGCCGATCCGGCGAGTTCCTGATTCGCTCTGATAGCATTTTCTTGCTCTTCCTTCCCAAAAGTAAAAAATCCCTTCTCCGTGAGTTGCGAAGTGCAGCGCCTAATGATTTCTTCCGGAGCGCCCTTCATAAAGGCGATCACGCTTCCGTCGGGCTCGGCGTGAAGAGTCGTCATTCTTTTCCGTTCCGAACTGAAGGGAATTTCCTCGATTCTGGGGAGAGAAAGTCGGGTTTCGATGATCCCGACTCCGGCCTTGGCCGCCGCGACAAGTAGGGCGCCTTCGGTCGGATCGCCCTTGATCGTCCATTTGCCCTCACTTTTTTCGAGGTTTGAATCGTTGCACAGGACGGCGGCGCGGAGTAGAGTCGAGAGGGGAGAGTCCGGGCGAAGAGAGAAGGGATCGGCGCTGGAAAATTTTCCCTCCGGCTCGTAGCCCGAACCGCTGACGTCGATCATTCGGCCGGAAACATAAATCTGTCGAACCGTCATCTCTCCTTTGGTCAATGTTCCTGTTTTATCCGAGCAAATGACGGTCGTGCAGCCGAGCGTCTCCACCGCCGGCATCTTTCGGACGAGGGCGTTCCTTTTGGCCATCTGGTGCATGCCGATGGCCAGGGCGCCGGTGACGATGGCAGTCAACGCCTCGGGCACGGCGGCGACGGCCAGGGCGACGGCGAACATGGTCGAGTCGATCAAAAACTTCAGATCGACCCGGCCGAATAGAGCCTGGCGGATCGTGCTCACTCCGGCGACCGAAACGCAAATTACCGCCGCCGCGATTCCCAGCCACTTGCCGATTTCTTCGGTTCTGATCTCGAGGGGGGTCTTCTTGGTTTCGACGGTGGACACCGCTTGCGCAATCTGGCCGAGTTCGGTCGTCATCCCAATCGCCGTCACCACGGCCCGGCCCCGGCCGTAAGTGACCACGGTGCCGGCAAAGACCATGTTGATCCGGTCGCTGACGGGTAAACTCTCGGCAAGCGGAGCGCGGTCCTTTCTTACGGGAGCCGATTCGCCGGTCAAGGCCGCCTCGTCGCATTCGAGAGACCTGACTTCGACGAGTCGGGCATCGGCCGGAATCCGATCCCCGGCTTCGAGAAGGAGAATATCCCCCGGGACAAGGTCTTTGGACGGAACATCCGTTTCTTTGCCTTCGCGCAGGACGGTGATCGTCGGAGAAAGCATTCTTTTGAGTTTTTCCAGCGCTTGCTCCGCCTTGTATTCCTGAATGAAACCCAGCCCGGCGCTGAGCAGGACAATGGCGACAATCAACGCCGCGTCCAGCATCTCTCCGACGAGAACCGAGAGGACGGTGGCGGCCAAAAGGATGATAATGAGAAGGTTCTTAAACTGATTGAAGAACAGGGCGAAGGGGGAAACGGCCTTTTCTTTTCGGAGTTCGTTCGGTCCGAACTCTTCCTGGCGGCGTTGGACTTCGACGGCGGAAAGGCCTTGCCCGGGATCCGATCGAAGAGATTTCAGGACCTCTTCCGCAGACGCGGCGTGCCAGGCGAACGTTGACATAAGAAGACCTCTTTTTATAGGGCCACTCATTATAGCAGATCTTCCCACAGTTAAAAATCTCGCGCATCGCCACGAGTCAGCTGAAATGTTGTCAAACCTGGAGTTTCCATCAGAGTCTTATCTATGCGAAGACGCACACCCTGCCGGGGGGTTAGACAAATGTGGCTTCTCCTTGCCTTTTTCTCCCCTTAAACAAGGCAAAAATCATCCGTGAATTCACCCTAAAGGGTGATTCCTCTATCGGCAAAGATGATTCAGGATAGAATCGGTTAAATTCCCGAAGAAAGTCTGAAACGCAAGATGGAGCGTTGACAAAGTGACCCAATTTCATGATAATTAAAAAAAATGAAACTTAACCAGTTGAAAAGGGGTTTTACGGCGATTGAAGCTATTTTGGTCATCGGCATCCTGGGAATATTCCTTTTGGCCAGCTATCCTTCCATTTTAAATACTCTGGAGACCCGAAACCTGGAGAACACAACTCGGAAGGTTTTAGGCGCTTTGCAAACAGCGCGGTTTCGGGCGATCGACACGAAAATCAACCATCGGGTCCGCTTCTTTCAGGAGGAGGGACTCTGGTGGTACGTGCTCGAACAGGAACAGCCATCGCACACCTGGACAACCCCCCCCCACTTTTTTAGGGAATCTATTCCCTCCAGCTTGGTTGTCACGATCAACCTTCCCGATAATCAATGTGTGGAATATTCTTCCATTGGAATCGTGGACAATTTCGATAGTACTCAAAATACGATTACGCTTCAGAGTTTGAAGCTAAAGAGCAAAAAACAGCCCGACCTACGCATTCTTCAGGTATACGGCGGAGGCTCAATCCGAAATATCAAAGAGACAAGCGGCTGAGGGATAGAATGGAAAATGTGCTTTGGAAGGGAAAAAGGAAGAGCCGGCGGGATGCGGGTTTTTCTTTGATTGAAGTTTTGGTTGGGGTCGGGATCATGGCCGTGGCAGTTCTTAGTCTGGCCCAAGTCTTTCTTCTCGCGGTCCTAAACAATGTTCAATCCGGAGAGATCTCCAATGCCGTTTTCCTCGCTCAGCAGCAGATTGATTATTTAAGGACCATGACTCGCGATGAACTGATGACTTTTCCCGATTCTTCGCGGGGAGAGTCCGCCGACGAGCTCATCGACATCAATATCGACGGCACTCCCGATTACCGTCGTTTAACCATCACTGTTTTCCAGGACCCCGAATTTGACGTTCGTGTTCTTGTTTTTCCTGGTACAAAAAGAGATATCGAGCCTTCTGAACTCCTATCAAATCCGATCCGCAACCGGATGAAAGCGAACATCCGGACAATCATCGCCAGGTGAGAAAATGAGAGGCAAGCTCAAATTTCAACAGAGCAAAGCCGAGAGAAACGGCTTCACGATGATTGAGATTCTTATCGGCGGCACGATTATGCTTCTTGTCATCATCGGCGCTCTTGCCGTCTATTCGAGGAGCAATAAAGTTGCCGTTGATCAAAGCCAATATGCCGAACTTCAACATGATGTCCGCTCAGCGATGTATCTTTTGATGCGGGACGCGCGGATGGCGGGCGTGGGGCTACCGGAAGAGTTTGGCACATATGCGCTAGAGGGGATAGATAACGAGGATCAGGGAGTTGAAATAGGCCCCGACAGGCTCAAGCTCATCGGCAATATGGAGGAACCCTTAAACCTTCAAATCAGAGATTATCAGGGGGCTTCAGTTAACTTGGGAGTGGAGGATTTCAGCCTCGAGCAGTATCCATACCCTGATGATTATTACGTTAACAAAGTGGTCTTAATTCTTCCCAATCCGTCTTCAGGCTGCCGCGCCGGAGAGATCCGCATCGTTACTCATGTCACTCATTCAACAGGAGGAACAAACGAACGGCTGAATTTCTCTCCGGGACTTGCTCCCGGCATCGATCCCCCGGGCGGACTTTCGGGATCTTGTGCTTCTTCCGACAATTATGACGGCGGTCTGGTGACTTTTGTCGAGGTCAAAGAATATTGGCTCGATATCACCGGGAATTATCCCGGACTGACGGCCGGTCAAAACGGTTACATTGGCGGCGGAGTGGGAGGCGTTCTCTACCAGACCAAAAATGCTGTCCATTATCCGATGGCCCAGAATATTGAGAATTTTCAAATCCAATATAACGGAGATTTGGACGATGACGGCCAATTGGATGGTTTCCAAGATTGGAATGCCAACTGGACCTTAGACCAGATCGGCCGCATCCGCCAGATTCGGGCTTGGATATTGGGCCGCACCCCCAACCGCTTTTCAAGCGTATCCGGAAGGGTTACCGGTGGCATTCATCATTACCGCCGACCGGCGGTGGCCAATTCTCCTGCTTCCGACAGGGATGATCTCCACCGTCGCTTTTTGCTCGAGTCGACCGCTAATATTCGGAATCTTTCTCTAAGTCTTTATAATAGAGGAGAAAGATGAAAGCTGGACCTGAACAAGGAGAACGTGGGTCGACCCTGATTATTGTCATCCTCGTCTCGGCTTTTTTGCTGGCTGTGGGGATTTTCCTTATCCTGATTACGGGCGTAGGTTCGAAGGTATCGATAAATGTAAGGAGCCAAGAGGAAGCCTTTAACGCAGCGGAGGCCGGTTTTGAAGCTGCCCGGTTGGCCATCGAGAACTTCTTCCTGGATGGTGTCTGGCATAGCTTGAATGAAAATTGCCTTAAGGAACCGGCTGGAATCGATCTTCCCCAAGATAGACTCTATTTCCGAAAAATAAGCGATGAGACAATCCTCCAGACAATTGACCGAAACAGCACGGGCGTTATCTTCTATGACCAACCTTTTATTCGGACTCCATCGGGTCAACTCGATCAGCGCTTTTCATATACGGTTTTCTTGATCGACGATGAGGCTGGCGGGGGGGCATCTGACCCATCCGACGTGCTGATGGTGTGTATGGGTCTTGTCAGGGTCGGAAATCGCATCGTCTCGACGGCGCGCCTTGAGATTCATATCGGGGTCGAAGCTGCCGAGACGGGCACTTAAGGTGGTGAAGCCATGAGAAGAATAACCGGGAAAAAAATTCTGGCCATTTCTCTTCTGCCAATAGCGATTTTTCTGGCGGTCAAATTCTGGGCCCAGCAGCAATGTTCAGAATATTCCAGGGATTTCACAGAAAATTTCGATTTGACCACCTATAAAGATTTTCAAAACAGTGCAATTGACAGATGGCCGCCGGGACCGATTTTGCTTCCCCGGTTGGGAGCGAACTTTGAAGTGGCCCAGCCGGAAGGCATGGGAGCTCGGATTTATGTTTGTGGCTCTGGGGATTTTGATGGCGATAACTATCCGGACCTCATCGGACTGGATATTTCCGGACAGTTCTTAAGTCTCCCTTTCCGATCGCGACTCCTTTTAATCCGCAATAGATACCTTGAAACAGGCGGGACTGGAGCGGTTTTCTTAATCGATACGAGTAAGGTTTTTGAGGAATTCCACACGCACACGGGCCCGGCTTCCATCACCGTCGCTGATTATAACGGAGACGGGCTAAAGGATTTCTTTTTTATGCGAAATTCCGCGGACGAGTTCGGCTATACAAATTTTTTGGCGACCATGTATATCAACGCCGGCACAGTGAACGACCCGATTTTTCATCCCCACGATGTCATCCCAAATTTGGATTTCACAGCAAAATTCCAGGCTGCCGGAATCTATATCAATTGGGCGGCCGACCATCTTCATTCCGTGGATATCGATAAAGACGGGGATATCGATCTCCTGGCAATAAGCCAGGACAAAATCTTCCTGATCAGGAATCCCGGCACAGAGCATGGGAGCTTCGCTCTGGGCAACTTCGAAGTCGCCGAACTCAACTACGATCAGAGGACAGGATTTACGGTCGGCAGAGGCGGTTCTTCTGTTGCCGCCGGGGATTTTGACAACGATGGAGATATCGATATCGTCGGCGGAACAGTCAATAATATCGCTTATCTTGTTTATTATGAAAATGATGGCCTGGGTGCTTTTACGCGCCACGAACTGGCCATTCCTAATTCGACCTGCACCGGCACAGTGGCCACCCTGGCCCAGGACTTCACGAACAACGGCTGGATCGATATTTTTGTAGCCACCGACCGCTGGAACGCCGGAAACGAAGCGCACATGTGGATGATGAGAAATCACGGTCTCAAGGAGACGACGATCATCAATGAAGAAGGTCAGGAAGAGACCGTCATGGCGATCGATTGGGAATTCAAATGCTTAAATCAATGCCAGTCGATTATTCCTCCTTCTTACGACGTCGACATGAGCGCGGCCATTGATTATGACCAAGACGGGGATGTGGATGTGATTCTTGCGGACGCCAATCATTCGGGCGATTATTATCTCATCATCAATCAGTTGGCGGATGTCTTTGCTCTTTCCGGTCATGCCCAATCCACGAACATTGCCGAAGGTTTCATCGACGAACGCGAACACGCCATCACCAGGGTAAGGATTTCTGGATTGAGACAAGGAATCAGGGGAGGTTCGGCCGAAGGTTTGAGGGTAAGAATTTATTTTTCCAATAACGGCGGAAGGGACTGGGAATTTTATGCTCAGTTCGAAGAAGCCGATATTCATAATTATAATGATCTTCCATGGCATGATTTTAATCATTTCGGAGGCCGATTAAAGTGGAAGGTTGAGATGAGCGCCATCAAAGACGAAATGGAAGAATATGAAAACGCCTCTTTTGATTCGCCGTCAATCGATGAGATCGTTATCGAATACATTTATGTCGAAAAGAAAGAGTATTCGCGAGCTTCAGCTGCAGCGACGATTTATACCAGAGAAGGTGAGAGAAAGAAACTCATCATCGGCGCTTCGTTTATTTTCCCGGGCTGGCAAGGAGAGCTCCGGGCCTATGATGTTACCCAACTCAAGATGACCGGCGGGAATTATTCTTCTTTAAAAACCGTGACGAGCTCTGACCTAAGAGCCTCATCGGGTCGGACATTGGCTCAGGGGGTGGAGATTTTTTGGGATGCGGGTCTGCTGCTTAACGAACGGAGTGCCGCCGACCGGAGAATCTATACGGCTATCCGAGAGGGAGGAAACCAGGGAAATCCGTTAATCAGAGTCGATTTCGAGGCCGCGAATGCTTCCTTGCTTGCGCCTTTTCTCCAGGATTTCAATAATGATAACTCTGGTCTTATTGATTTTGTTCGAGGGGTCGGGCGCGATTGGAAGCTCGGCGATATCAACCATTCGACTCCCGTAGTTATCGGCCCGCCCGAAGGGATTCCGTCCGTGATGGGAAGCGGCTACGCCGAATTCCAACAAAACTGGTCGGGCCGGCCCAAAGTCATCTATGTTGGGGCCAACGACGGGATGCTTCACTGCTTTGATTTGGTTACAGGACAGGAGCGGTGGGCTTTCATTCCATATAATTTGCTGCCCAAGCTCCGAAATATGTGGGCGGTGGATTCGGTGAATAATACCCGGTATTTCGCTCACGATGTATTTGTGGATGGAACGCCCTCCGTGGCGGACGTCTACATCGGCAACCAATGGCGGACTGTTCTGATCAGCGGCCAGGGGCCCGGATCGGGAAGCACCATGGCCGGAGGCGGCATCAATTATTATTTCGCTCTCGATGTTACGGATCCAGACAATCCAATCCCGATGTGGGAGTTCACGCACCTCGATAACCAGAATCGACCGACGGTCGGTGAGAGCTGGTCGATGCCGGCGATCGGCCGGGTCAAGGTCAGTTCTAACGATCATTGGGTGGCGTTTTTTGGCTCGGGTTACGACAAAACGGCCACCCAAGTGGCGGGAAACCGGTTCTATGTTGTTCGCGTCGATGACGGCGCTCTCCTCCGCCAAAGAACAGTCACTCAGGTCAATACCGCGGGCTTTACAGGGGGGAAAAGGCCCTACCGATATACGAATATTAAGGCCACGATCCCGGGTTCGCCCACCACATTGGATACGGACCGAAATGGCTATGTGGACTATGTCTATTTCGGTGATTTGGACGGTCGTCTTTACAAGCTTGATGTGACCTCCTCGAATACAAGCAACTGGAACCTGATAACTCTATACACAGATTGGCTCAACTATCCTATTATTACCAAACCGGCTGTGTGGATGGATCCATTCTCAGGATCGACCGTCCCGAGAGTATTTTTCGGAACTGGCGGCGATGACTCCGCTCCTGGAGACAGGACCTATTCTTTCTTGAGTTTGATCGACGGGACTAATCCTGAAATCGAGTGGTACCTTGGCGATGCGACTATTCTTAATTTACCCGAGGAAAAAGCCGTCGGAAGTCTGTCGACAGGAGAGAAAGTCTGGGCCGACCCGGTTATTTCAGATTTCATCGTTTATTTTAGCACTCTCAAGGGAAGTATCGAAAACGTTAATCCGTGCGTCAACCTGGATGATATCGGGCGCCTTTATGCTCGCTATATTCGAAACGTGGCCGGAGTTCCGGTCGGCGGCACGGCTTTTAAGAATGCCGAAGGGATGGCCCAAGAGAGTCTGCAGCTTGTGAGCAAAGCGCGAAGAGCGGTCACCGTGGGTGAGGTGAGGCGGCTTCCCGGCGCGCTCAACAAACGTGAAATCTATATTCAGGAATACGATTCGACGATTGAAATGCTCGAGCAACCTGTTGGTTCCCTGTTGCGCATCAAGAGCTGGAGGGAAGTCTATAAAATCGTCCGTTGAGCCGGGCCGAAGAATACGCAGGAAAAGATTCAGCTGAAAGATGGAAGCGGCTTTGGGAAAAGAGGAGGCTCTCGGGGTAAAAAAGCCTGCGGGAATAATTCTTCTCCTGATCATCCTTATCGCAGGGCGAGTTGACGCCCAGAACCTTGTCGAAGTCTCCCGAAAGGAAAAAGAGCGCCGGGAGCGCTTAAACAGCGAGCGAGCTCTCATTGTGACAAATGAAGATCTGGCCAATTTAAAGAAAAAGCCGGCGATTGTCGTTAGCACACCTAAAGAGACGAGTTCATTCGGCTTCCAAATTGAGGCGGAGGAAACAGACAGGATTTCTGATTCCACGCCGCGCAAAATCACGCCACGTATAGCCGAACCCGGCCCATTGCTTATCGGGAAAGGAACCTCAAAACAAAATAATCTTCAAAACGAAAACCTCGAAGAGAGGTTGACTCAGGTTATCAAGCACATTGAGGAACTTGTCTTTCGCATGAATGCTCTAAGGGAAGAATCCTACCGTTTGGAGGCAGCTTCCCAGCAAGAGATGATTTTGAAACAGATTGACGAACTGACCGTGGAAATGCTCAAGGCGAGAGAAGAAGAAAGCCAATTGAAGAGGTTGATCGAAGAGCGCAAAGGGGAAGGAATCAAGAAAGAATAGGACAAGGGGCGAATTAAGGGCAGTTCGTTTTTTGCGCCAAATCACCCGGATAGGGGATCAATCATTAAAGAGCGTCGTTAAACATCGTTCAAATGAATCTTTGGGAG